>NZ_FBYC01000001.1:0-300000 GCF_001517585.1 Roseibaca calidilacus
GTGGTCGAGCCTGAAAGTATCGCATGCCCCTGCGGCTGCGGGGACATGGTCAAGATTGGCGAAGACCGGAGCGAGCGGCTGGATTACATCCCGGCGCGCTATCAGGTGATCGTCACGATCCGCCCGAAATACGCCTGCCCCAAGGGGCGCACAGGCGTGGTGCAAGCCAAGGCGCCTGCGCATCTGTTGGAGGGCAGCTGGCCCACCGAGGCGTTGCTGGCACAGATTGCCGTCTCCAAGCATTCCGAGCACATGCCACTGAACAGGCAGGCCATGGTCATGGCGCGGCACGGGGTCCCGATCGACCGATCCGTATTGGCCGACTGGATGGGCCGTACCGGGGCGCTGATCGCACCTGTCGTTGACCACATGGCCAAGCGCCTGATGGCCGAGAGCACGCGGCTTTACGTCGATGAAACCACCGCCCCGGTTCTCGACCCGGGGCGTGGAAAGACCAAGACTGGCTATTTGTGGGCCGTGTTGCGCGATGATCGCGGTTGGGGTGGGACTGCGCCGCCGGGTGTGGTGTTCCATTATCGTCCCGGACGGAAAGGCGCGTATGCCGCCGAAATCCTCGACGGCTTCAACGGCACGATCCAGGTCGATGCCTATGGTGGCTATACCCATCTGGCCACATCCAAGCGCACAGGTGGCGATCCGCTGCAGCTGGCTTTCTGCTGGGCGCACGGCAGGCGCAAGCTGATCAAGGCCAAGCCGAAGAAGGGATCGCCCATCGTGGACGAGGCGCTGTTGCGGATCGCGGCGCTTTACAAGATCGAGGACGCCATCCGGGGGCTCGACCCGGACCGCCGCCGGGCTGTCCGGCAGGAAATGTCCCACCCGCTTGTCGATGAATTCTTCACTTGGCTAAAGGCACAGGCCGCCCGCGTCTCGCGCAAATCCGACCTCGGTGAGGCCATGGCCTACATGCTGAAACGGCAGGACGGCTTCAGGCTATTCCTCGAGGACGGACGCGTCGACATCGACTCCAACCTTGTCGAAAACGCCATCCGCAGCCCGGCCATGAACCGCCGCAACGCGCTCTTCGCCGGCCACGACGAGGGCGGGCGCAATTGGGCCCGCTTCGCCAGCCTGATCGGCACATGCAAGATGAACGGCGTCGAACCCTATGCCTATCTGCGTGATCTCTTCACCAAGCTGGCCAATGGCCATCTCGACAAGGGCATCGATGCGCTGATGCCATGGGCATATGCCCAGCAGGACAAGGGTGCATAGGGAACTCGTTGCGTAGTACATTATGAGCTACTGCGCGCCCTCCGATCCGCACCATCTCACCAAAGCGCAAGCCCGGAACCAATGGGGCGTAGCCGCCGCTTGCGGTGATGCTCGATAGCCTGGATGCCGAGGGCCGTCGCAACATGCGATTTCCCTGTGCCAGGCCCCCCGATCAGCACCACATTCTCTGCGCCATCCAGAAATTCGCAGCGATGGAGCTGGCGGACCAGAGCTTCACGCATTTCACTGGCGGCAAAGTCGAACGCGGACAAGTCCTTGTATGCTGGGAAGCGGGCTGCCTTCATGTGATATGCGATCGAGCGCACCTCGCGCTCGGCCATTTCAGCCTTTAGCAGTTGCGACAGGATCGGCATGGCAGCCTCGAATGCAGGCGCTCCCTGATCGAGTAGATCCTGCACGGCCTGCGCCATGCCTGGCATTTTAAGGCTGCGCAACATGATGATGAGAGCTGCACCGGCGGGGTCATGACGCATGGCGTGTTCCTCTCGTGGTGCGCAACCCATCGTAGCGCGCGACATTGGCCTCGGGCTCTTTGCTCAGCGTCAAGGCCGCAGGAGGGTTCACATCCGGCTGGTCGGTCAGTTTGCCATCCAGCAGCCTGTGGAGCAGGTTCAGAACATGGGTCTTGGTCGGCACGCCCGCCTCCAGAGCCAATTCCACGGCGCACAGGACGGCCTGTTCGTCATGGTGCAGCACCAAGGACAGGATATCGACCATCTCGCGGTCCCCGCCGGGCTGGCGCAGTATCTTCGCCTGTAACATGCGGAAGGGTTCGGGCATTTCCACAAAGGGAGCACCATTGCGCAACGCTCCGGGTTTACGCTGAACCACCGCCAGATAGTGGCGCCAGTCATAGATCACGCGCCCCGGCTGGCGGTGCGACCGGTCGATGATGCGCTCATGCGTGCAAATCACATGCCCCTCGGCGACGACCACCAGCCGCTCAGGGTAAATGCGAAGGCTGACGGGGCGGTTTGCAAAGCTGGCGGGCACAGAATAACGGGTGCGATCAAAGTTGATCAGGCATGTCGGCGAGACGCGCTTTCTTTCCTCGACAAAGCCATCGAACATTGTGGGGAGCGCCATCAGCGCAGGCTTCTCGGCTGCCCACACATCTGCGATGCTGCCAGGCAAGGTGCCATGCGCCGTCTCTGCCCATAGCAGCTTACAGCGTTCTTCCAGCCAAGCATTCAGCGCATCCAGATCCGGAAAGGCCGGCATCAGCTGCCACATGCGTCGTGCTGGAAGCACGCCTCCGGCGTGACGGCGCGCGTCGCGGACATTCTTCTCGACCTGTCCCTTCTCCCAGCCCGCTGCCGGGTTACAGAACTCGGGATCAAAAACGTAATGGCTGGTCATCGCCGTGAACCGCGCATTCACATCGCGCTTCTTGCCAAGTCCGACCTTGTCGACCGCCGTCTTCGTTCGGCCTGGCCTCGGACCCGTGGCGGCCAAGCCTCACTGTCATAGATGCCGCGGCTTGGGACGCCTTCGAAGACACGGAACGCATGCCAATGGGCATCAAACAGCATCTCATGCGTTTGCAGCAGATAGGCCCGCACCAAAAATGCCCGGCTGTGCGACAGCTTAACGTGGGCGACCTGCAGCTTGATCCGCTCACCGCCGACATAGGCCCAGTCTTCGCTCCAATCAAACTGAAAGGCTTCACCCGGCTGGAACACAAGCGGCACGAAGACACCCCGGTCGGTCGTGTGATACGCGCGCTGGCGTTCGCCTTTCCATTCACGAACGAAGGCCGCAACACGCTCGTAGGAACCGTCATATCCCAGCTTCACCAGATCGGCGTGCATCAGCTTCGCCGTCCGGCGCTCTTTGCGTGATTTGCGCTGATCCGAGACAAGCCAAGCTGTCAGCTGCTTGGCATATGGGGCGAGCTTGCTAGGACGATCCGGCGTCTGAAACGCCGGTTCAACAATCCCCTCCCGCAGATATTTCTTGATTGTTCGCGGTTCCTTCGAACCGATGGCAGTCACCGCTCACTGCGCGATATGCCCGTGCGCCGTGCAATCTCGCGAATGGGCATCTTGTCTCGCAGCGCCCATGTTCTGATTACCTTCAAAAATCCCATGTCGATCACTCCATTTGCCCCCAGCTGGTTCAAGCCGGGGCAAGGTTGCACATGGGTCAATTCTCAATGACAGTTTTGGCGATTACCGGGTCAAATCTCAGTGGCAATCAACACCAGCACCCTTTGCGCCACCACCCGCCGCCAATCCAGACCTTCGAACAAGGCTTCCGCCTGCGCCCGAGACAGCCGCATAACCCCGTCCTGAATCTTCGGCCAGGCGAAGCTGCCCTGTTCCAGGACCTTGTAGATCAGCACCATTCCGGTGCCATCCCACACAAGGATCTTCAACCTGTCCCCGCGTTTTGACCGAAACACCACCGTCACCCCGGAATGCGGATCGAGCTTCAGCTCCGTCTGCACGATCAGCGCCAGAGCGTTGTGCCCACAGCGGAAGTCTACTGGCTTCGTCGCGATCAGGATCGGCAGCCTCTGACCCGCGACGATCATGTCGCCCCGCGCAATGCACGCACCAGCGCCGCCGCGCGCTCCACTGTAACATCACCGGGAATACGCAAGCGCAGGTCGGACCCGACCTCAATCGTCAGCACACCAGAGCCATCCTGCGCGGCCGCGGCCGTGGAAAACACCGGCTGATCCATGGGCTCGGGCAGAATTGACAGCGGCACAAAGGCAGGCTCCGCCGCCTCCGACGCAGGCGATCCGTTCAGCGCATCCATCAGGTCACCCGGCAAAGCCAACCGACCCTGTCGGGCATGGCGACGCCAATCTGACAGGTGATGTGGGAGCAAATCGTATTTGCGTGCCACATCCACAACCCGCGCCCCAGGCTGATAACTCTCCGCGACAATCTTCGCTTTCACTTCCGATGGCCATCGGCGATTGCGCCGTCGCGGTTCAACAATTTCACACCGACCCATAAATCCGTCGCCACCATCCGCCATGCGAAACCTCCATCTGCGCGCGCAGACCTTCTCGCAGGCATGCCACGCGTCAGGAACAGGACAAATCAATGGGGCGTGGCCGTCGCTTACGAATGGTCAGCGGCGCTGGCTGGATGTGGTGAGAGCGCGGATTGTTGCGGAGCCGCTGACGCCGGGGCCTACGGCAAATGAGGTTGCGCGGCGATACGGGTTGCGGGCCAATCATTTTTCAGAATGGCGGCGTCGTGCGTGGCGCGGCACGCTTGTTTTTCCGGCTGCCCCGGAAGGCGACAGACTGTGCTTCGCGGCGGTCATTCTGGCCGGATCGAGGGTAACGGTAGTATCTTCAATTTTATCTACTCCGTCGTTGCAACAAGCGGCCATTTATTGAACTTGGAAACAAAAAAGGCACGGTACTTTGCGGTTTCCTTCAGTCGCCCTATCCAGATTTGCGCTTCTGGTCGGAGCGGGCGTTTTATTGTCCGCAGGCCAAAGTGCAGCTGACGAAGATCCTGTTGGGCGCTTGGCGTTCGGCGTGGGATATGACCGGGATTCCGGTGTCAGCCTTGTGGGTGCGTTTCAGCATCGGGCCTTGATGGGGCGGGATCAGTCGATCGATCTCGCCTTTTCGGTATCGTCCCAAGAGCAGACCGTCGCGCTGGACTACCGTCTGAACCGGTTGGGCGACGGCAATCCGACATTTGGTGTTGCGGTCAGTCATGCGGAGCGGGATCGCAGCGAACGTCAGGGTATCGACACCAGCGTCACCCGCGTGTCACCGGGAGCGGTCTGGGATCTGGGCGATGCGGGGGTCATGTCGCTCGGCCTTGTCTTCATCAAGGATGATTTGCGCGCCTTGGCAGAGGCACCCGCCATCCTTCAGGACGAGGATGGAGCGCGGTCGCTGATGGGCGTGGCGCTGAATGGCGAGCTCGGGTTCGGCGCTGTTGAGTTGGGCTTCAATGCGGTCCTGCTCGATGATGGCGAGGATCTTCGCTACACCAAGGCCGAGGTTGCGCTGGATTACGCCCTGCCGATCCCGCCCGGTGCGCTTTCTGCCGAGCTTGCCCTCAGGGCAGGGGCCATCAATGTTGCGCAGGGACAAACCACGCTGAACGACCGATTTCTTCCATCGTCGGGTGCCATTCGCGGCTTCGAGGCGAACGGATTCGGCCCGGTGGATCCCGCGGCCCTTGATGGCGCGCCCGTGGGGGCGACGCGCTATGCGGTCATGTCCTTCGACACGCGTTATGCAGGGCTTTTGCCGGGTGCGCCGGACGTGTCCTTTGGCCTTTTCATGGATGTTGGCTCGGCCTGGGGGCTGGATGCGAATGGCGATGCGGCGCGCGCGACCATTGACGCCGATACCTACTGGCGCGGCGCGGCTGGCATCACCATCGGTCGGGATTTCGGGGCGGCGCGCCTTGAACTGGTGCTTTCTGATGCCTTTGCGCACAGGCCTTCGGACCGTGTGCAAAACGTACAACTGAATTTTTCCAGCACCTTCTGAGGTGGCAGAATGGAACGGGCTGTCATGCAACGCTTCGCGCAAAGGACAATGGGTCAGCTGATCGGACTGACACTGGCGATGGCGCTGGCAGGCTGTGGTGGCAACATCAAGTTCGAGAAGACGGCCGACGAGTTGCTCGAGGCGATGGAGCGCGAGGGCCCCGTTGTCCCGCTGCCCGACAGGCTTGCGCCGGCCACGATCGACAGCGCAGCCATGCTGTCCGAATTCGCGTTCGCGGCCTCACAGATGAGCCAGCGCACCGCCTCTGCACGGCGTCTGATGCTGGCTGCCGAAGCCCGTGTCGAGGAAGCGGAGCGCGAGTTTTATCCTCAGGTCACGCTGACGGCCGAGCAGATCACAACGGAACAGTCGATCCTCGAAAGTTCGAACCCGTCGGTTGAGGGCGATGTGTCGAGCTATGAGACAGGAAACGTGAATCTCACCGCGCGTCTGCGTCTACTTGATCTTCAACGATCTGCCGCCGTGGTCGCGGCCCGCTCAGAGGCGGCGGCCCGCGCCGCCGATCTGAAAGCGGCCGAGCAAGATCTGCTGGAGGATATCGTCACGGCCTATGTGCAGGCAGGCGAAGCGCTTGAGCGCTGGCGCCTTGCACAGGCCGAGGTGCAGTTCTATTCGGCGCGCGCTGAGTTCGAAGTACGCCAGGAAGCCGCTGGCGAATTGCGCGGCTCGGCGCGGTCTGTCGCTGCGGCGGAACTTGCGCGTGCGCGCAGTGATGCAGAGATCGCAGCCGCCGATTTCCGGATCCGAACCGATCAGATGTGCGGGCTGGGTTTCGATACCACATGCCCCTATCCCGCCTCGGCGCGTGTAACGGTTGCTTTGCCGCGCCCGCAAGCGATCACGCAGGACGAACTCGACAGTATAGAGAACGCGCCCGAGATCCGGGCCATGGCCGACCGCGTGAACGTGGCACTTCGCGAGGTCGATCAGGCACGCATGGCCATGTATCCGCGCATCACGCTGGAACTGGCGGCGGCGCAACGGGACCGGGGCGGTTCGCTCTTCGACGGCTCCAGCCTGTCGCGCACAAATGATGTCTCGCTGCAGATGGAATGGGATATTTACACCTCGGGCCGGCTGCGCAGGATCCGGGATGCAGAGTTGAACGAAGCCCTCGCAGCGGGTCACGACTACGAAGCCCGCCTTCAGAGCGCGGTCAGCGACATGCGCAGCGCGACCTCGGCGCTGAATGCGCTTTGGCAACATGACCGGTCGCTTGATCAGGTCGTCGCGCTGCGCCGTGCAGCCCTGCAGGAAATTGAGCGGGAACGCGACGCAGGTGTGCTGAGCGATCTGGACGTCGAACAGGCGCGGCTGGACCTTGTCCGCGCCGAGGTGTTCCAGCAGCGGACCCGCCGCAATTACATCGTAGCCACGGTTGCGCGCGCGCGCGCCCAAGGTGCGATGGATCAGGACCTTCTGAACACGGTTGAACGCGTGATGTCCGACAATCGGTTCTCGGTACGCGTTTATGGAATGGCTGCCCCGTGAAATTTCCAGCGTTGAATGATGAAGCATGAACAGACCATTTGATCCCTCCGCTAAAGCACGTCGGCAGACCGGGGCCAACCGGCGCAGGATCTCGATTGAGCCTCTGGAGGAGCGGATCCTTCTGTCGGTGGATCTTGTCCCCTATGCACCGGACAACCGCGACGAGATCGATGCCTTCTACGAGCGTGAGCTTGAGCCGGTCCGCACTGCGGTCGAACAGACCGAACAGTCGGCCGAAGACGCCGCTGCACGCGAACTTGTCCTGCTCGATAAAAGTCTTGGCGACCTCTCCTCGCTCACCGCTGCCCTGTCCGAGATCGGCTTTGGCGTACTGGACCGCAAGGAACTGGCGGTTGTTGGAACGCGCGATGACATCGTCGCGGCCCTGTCGAGCGGCTTGCGCTATGATGCGATCCACTGGATTTCGCACGGCTCCGCCGAGGGTCTGCAGCTCGGCAATGAGCTTTTGAGCGGTGACATTGCAACCGATGATCCCGTCGTCACGGCGCTGACGCGCGCGCTTGGCCCCGACAGCGACCTGATGCTTTATGGCTGCGATCTTGCGGCAGGGGAGCTTCCGCATCGTCTGGGGGTGTTGACCGGCGCGGATGTGGCGGCCTCAATCGATGTGACCGGGGCCGAGGGTGACTGGGATCTCGAGGTTGCATTCGGGCAGATCGAAACTGCGGCTCTGGATCTTGGCAATGCGGTTGCGGCCTTGTCCACGGCTGACACCCTGTCCGACGTCCTGAGCGGCACACCTTTGGCGAATGATACGGCATTTGCCGAGCTGTTCGCCACGGGCGGACAGTTCGATGGCCTTCATGTGCCCGAGGCCGAGGCATGGCGCGATCAGGCACGCGATCAGACAGGTGCCAATGTTGATCCGCTGACAGATCTGGGTGCGACAGACGCGGTCGAGAACGCCGTGCGCTGGCTGGAAGAGGCGATGCTGGCCGCAGGCGAGAAAACGCTTCGGGCGGAGATCAAGGCGCTGCCGGAGACGGAGCAGGCGGCGCTCTTGGCGCTCATTTCGATTGACGACGCCTTCGACGACAGCGACGCTCACGTCAACGCGATCATCGATGTGTTGGCGGACGGTCTGTACCTGAGCAACAAATACGGGCTGACCTTTGATGCCGACGAAATCGAAGCGCTGCGCCCGATTGTGACAGAGACAGATCCGAGCCAGCTTTCGGACCTCCTTGATGATCTTGAAAGCGCCGAAGGGTCTCTTGTTGAGACGATTTTTGATACCTCCGGCGAAACCGCGAATTACGACGCAAGCAGTGATAGCGACCGCGCTTACGTGCTGTCAGTCATCAGGGACGGTTCATTCTTCGAAAGCGCCATTTCCACAGCAACCCTGAACCGTCTGATGGCGGCTTATTCGACCGGTGCGGAAACCGTTGTCTTTGGCGCTGATACCGGGGCGCAAGACAGCGCGCTTGTGGCAGCATTGAGAAACAAGTTGCCTGCCACTCCTGCAACAGACGCGGATCTGGCGGTCAAACGGCTTTTCTCGCTGTTCTCGGGCATGAAGGTGACCCTCGATCTCAAAGGCAGTCAGACGCTTTTGGGTGGAATGACAGACAATTCCCTGATCGTCGAACTGGTGCTTGACGGCAGCTTCCGGGGTTTGCCGGAGGGCTTGACCCAAGGCTTCGAGACAGCCCGCGGCCAGATCAAGCTGACCAAGGTCTTTGATGATAGTGGCATTGATCAGACGGCAGAGACCGAACTGGAACTGCGGACCGTCACCGAGGTTTCGGCGACGCTGGCAACCGGCACCACTGCTCTGCAGTTGAGTAATATTCCGAATGTCGCTGTTCCGGCCCATGTCAGGCTGGGCAACCAGAGCTTTGACCTATTGCTCGATGCAACCGGCAAATCTCTTGCCGAGGCCCTGAAAGCGGCGCTGGAGGCCGAGACGGCGTTACCCTCCGGGCTGACGATTGCCGGGTCAGACAACACCATCTCGTTTGAGAACACCAGCGGTGCGGCGGTCGAGTTTTCCCTGTTCCTCAACAAGACCGGTGTCCGCAGCGCTACCCTGACCGATAACACCGCGCAGACCATCACGCTGCCCCCCGCCGCGACACCTTCGGGGCAGGCGGTCGCATCGCTGCCGGTGCGTTTCTCGCTGTCCTTCAAGGTGGACGACGCAGATGTGATCCGCAGCTATGATGCGGTGCTTGATACCGATGGACAGACGGTGGCAGAGGCGCTGGCCGCCAACCCTGATTTCACAGCGCAGGCCGTTGCGGCCGGTCTGACCGTCAGTGTGTCGGGCAACGACCTGACGCTGACCCTGCCGTCCGGAGAGAAGGTGGACTTCGGTTTCGAGATTCGCGAAACCGCCACCCTGTATGACGGTGCAATCGGAACAGGTTTTTTTGCGCGTGACCCGCAGGTCGACCCTGATCGTACCAAACTTTACGTCCGGTCCCTGACCACAGACGCCAGTGTGACGCCCGACAACAGCGCTTGGGTCATGGCGCTGCCGCTGGATTTCGGCGACTCGATCCTTGGGGCGCAATTCTCAAATACCTACACGATCGGTGGGCAGGGCGCTGGTAGCCCGGTTTTGACGATCGATCCCGACCAGCTACACGCCATCGACGATCTGAGCACGGTGTTGCTGGGCAGCAGCGATACGGGAATTGCCAGCTGGCTTGCAGACTTGTCGCGGCAGGTGGCGCTGGATCATCCCGTTGGCCGCGATGGTCTCGCTCTTCTCGGTCTACAAAGGATGGTCGAAAGCCTGCGCAGCGGTCAGACCGACATCTCCAAGGGCGTGGTCACTCCGGCGAGCGACAAGGCGGCGGTCGATCCGCTTCAGTTGCCCGTGCTGCGCAGCGGCGAGGCCTTCGTGGATGTCCCCGAAGACGGGTTTGGCGACCTCTTGGGGATCGGTGCCGCCGCACAGGATCCGCGCAGTCTGCTGGAGCGTCAGACTGCCGATCTGACCTCCTTGCCCGAGTTGATGGGGATCGGCGCGGCGGGCGGGCGTTTGCCGGAGCTGCTGGAAGGGCTGGCCGATGCGATTGCGCGGGCATGGGCCGAGCGCTCGGTCAACGATGCGGCCGCGGTGCAGGCCGCGCTTGCCGCGGTGTCCACGGATTTCGCCCTTGCCGGGCTGGTGGCCTCCGGCACGCGGTCTATGCTTGATGGGACCGCAGTGGCGTCGCCCTTCGCGCTTGACTATGACGGCACGACCTTCAGCGTGGACCTAAACGAGCTTTTGATCGCCGAGGAAAACGGCGTTCGCGCCGTCTGGGGCGAGATTCCGCTGCTGCAGAATATCGGTGAGCGCACGGCGGATCTGCGCCTGTCGGCAGCGCTGACCTTCACGTCCACTTACAAGACGGCCCCCGGCGGCATCAAGCTGGATCTTGGGGCCGAGGTGATCTCGGCCGATGACAGCCTGTCCAGCCTAGACGTCGATCTGCCGGGCGATCCGCGCATTGCGATGGATACGCTGCGGCTTGACCTGAGCCAAGGGTTTGTTCTGGGGGAGACCGGCTGGGAACTGGATAGCACCGATCCGGACAAGCAGGCGAAGCTTGCCTTCGAGTTGAAATTCACCGATCCGCGAGGCGAGACCGATACTTTTGCACATCAGCGGCTTGATCGTGCGTATTCGATTTCGCTTGAGGATTTGCGGGCGCTGCGCGTCGTAAACACCGGCCATACCGCGCTGTTCGACGCCGCCGACCGCGAGGCGCTCTACTGGTTCCAGATGCGCGCCGCTGACACGATGGTCGAGCAGGGCTTCCTGAACGCACTTCTGGCCATGCCGGAGCTGAAGGGCGTTATCCCCGTTCTGGGCAAGAGCATCACAGAGATGCTGGTGAACGACGCACCAGCCACCGCGACGCAGGACGATCTACAGAATTACCTCGTGAATGTTCTGGATGACGCGCTTGGCGGTATGGACCTGGACAGTTCTCTGGCAACGCTGCTGTCGGACCTTGCTGCCAACAGCCTTTATACCAACCATGCCTTCGATGCCACGGACGGCGTCACGCTTGAGTTCATCGGCCAAGACCTGAACCTGCCGGAAATCCTGATCGATTTCACGCGGCTGAGCACCTTGATGCTGTCCGGGGCGATGTTCCGCGAAACGCCGCAGGCCTCTGTCCGGATGCGGATGCGCCTTCAGCATGTGCTGGAGCAGGCCAATACTTACACGAAACCCTTGACCGGCACGGCCGAGATTGTCCTGTCCGAAGATCGGCTGCGCTTTGACACCTGGTTCGAGCCGCTAGGCACATCGGAATCGACGGACAAGATCTTCGAGTTCGCGCTGGCTTTCGATCAGTCCGGCATTCAGGGCGGGCCCCTGACGATCGATCTGGGGACGCTGGGCAAACAGGAGATCCCGGCACCGCAATTCGCGCTGAACGTGGGCTTTCGCCCCGAGTTGATCAGCGGCACGCAGGAATTGCCGGGGGCCGAGACGCCCCGGCTGTCACCGCTTCTAAGCGACGCCGAGGCGCGGCTCGACATAGATCCTGATGTCGAACCCATCGTTATTGATCAAGATATCAGGCTGGTCTTCAACGCCGCACATGGGCTGGTCGCTTCTGATATCGGCAAGATCTACATCGATGACACGGGCGCGCGGTTCCGTTTGATGGAGACTGTGGTCAGCAATGACAGGGTCGCCGCTTTCCGTTCGCTTGATCGGCCCGAGGATTCCAACCAAACGACGGCGCGCGTGCCCGTCGGGGGGCTGACGCCGCCCGTTGCCTCCTACGAAATGATTCTGCCCATAGATTATGCGGGCGACGGCGTGTCGGATGCCATGTTCTCGCCCCGCTTCGTCGCCTCGGGCTTTGATGAGATCGTCGCTGATGACCCGCGCCTGTTGCTGGTCAATGACAGCGAATGGGAGATGAAGAAGCTGCTGGACGAGGCGGCCGATCGCTTTTCGGGCGTTTGGCTCCAGCGCGATGGCGCGCTGTCGCAATTCGATCAGCTTCTGCGTCAGAGCGTCGGGTCTACCGATGGCTTGAGCGGGTTCATGACGCAGGGCATGGCACTCCTTCATGGCAAAAGTTTCATTGACCTGATCGAGGATCCCGAAGCCAGCGTCGATTTCGATACCGGGCTTGCGGCGGTGATCACGCAGCATCTTGGTGCGCTCAACACTTACACCCCGGATGCCCTGCCCAAGCATTTCACCGGCGCGGACATCCATAGCGACCTGCGCGTCTATGTCGATGCGCTGGCCGATAAGCTTTCGGAAATCACCGGGCTACAGCCGGAAAAGCTGATCAACCTGACAGAGGTGACGACTGGCAATTCAATTTCGGCCTCGACCCTGCAGGAGATGGACGACACGCTGTCGGCGGACGGGCGCCTGCTGGAAGAGGTGCGCTACCGCATCAAGATCCAGGATCTTGTGACCTACTCGAAAACCGTGGGCGAGGATTTTATATCCGAGCTTTTCGACATCAACGCCATGGGGATTACGCGGCTGCATGAAAACCCCGACCGGATGGACATCGACGGGTTCGAATTCGGTCTTTATGCGGATCTTGATCTGAATATCGACTTTGGCCTGAAGCGCGATGGCGGGCATTTTGAGCCCTTCATCGAACTGTCAGAGGTGATGGGCAATGTCCGGCTGACATCGACCATCGCCAGCGAACCTATCCCCGAGGTCATCTTCCGCAATGCTCAGCAGATCGTCGTGGGCGACAAGACCTTTGATGACGTCTCGAACCGGGCAACGCTGAAATTTGCGCCAAGCTTCGTGTTCCGTCCCGCCGAAGGTGCAAAGGATTTTTCTGGCGGCATCACGCCGGATATCGAGGGCATCGCCGAGTTCGTCTTTGGCCTGGATGTCGTCAGCGCAGGGGCCGCCCCGGAAATCAAGGTCGATCTGTTGCCGGGCGCGGCACAGTCCGGCCAGCTATATCAATACAACGGAAGCGGTCCGCTCACGTTGGCGGATATGGCCGACCATCTGAACACGCAGACCAGCGTCGACCTGAGGGTTGGAGATGTGGTGCTGGTGGGCACCGATACCCTTTACCAATACATCGGTTCTGCGGATCGGAGCGTGGTCGATCTGACCGCCGAGGATTATAGCGATACAGCACTTTGGGCGGCGCATGACCTGTTTTCGGTGCAGGGCATCTTCACCACCGCGCCGGAAACAGAAAACAAGGTGTTTGCCAACGCGGTGGCAGCGGGGGCCAGCACCGGGTTCCTGCGTGCGGGCGGCAATACCATCCAGATCACGGATAAAGAGGTCGGTCCCGATAGCGACAAGCCGCTGACCGTCATCCTGCAGCCGAATGACGATCAGGGCGAAGCATCGGTCAGCTATGACGCGGGCACGCATACCGTGACCCTGCGCTCGGGCGATGCGTTGTCTGCTGCCAATATTGTGAATCTTCTGAACAATATTCAGTATGAGAACCAGAAACTGTTTGATGCCAAGTCGGTCTGGTCCTTCCGTTTCAATGTTGGTCCGGCGAAGATCTTCCAGATTGGCGAAGCCACCGAGACCGAACTTGATCCGGGTGACGTGATCCGGACGGTTGGCAAACCGGCCACCGGCGATGCGCAGGAACGTATCGCGATCTTTGCCGATGGCACCACGGATCGCGCGCGCATCTCGGGCAATTTCGACGACAAGAAGCTGTCGGAACTGCCCGGCGGGATCAATCAACTGACCTTCCGCGGTGATATCCGCGACGCCGTTCAAGAACTATCCACAGCATTCGAGCCCGGCACGGGTATCTTCGGCGACCTGCTTGAGGTGGGTGTCCCGTTTGCCGGGGGCAAGACCATCGCGCAGGTGATGATCGATGCGTTGGGTTCAAATCCGCTGGGCGATCCCCCGCCCTCGATCGCCCAAGCGCTGCGCTTCGACGATCTTGTCGCGACGCTTGCCGACGAGCGGATGGATGAAGGCACTATCGGCTTTGTCGCGGCGCAACTGTCCAAGGTGTTCGAGCCGGCCCATGGCGATATCACGACCGAAGACAGCCCGGTCACCTTCGATTACGATGTGCGCACGGGCGAGTTGTTGATGCATTACCGCCCGTCCATCGCCTTCACCTACGAGGCCCGCGCAGCCCTGCGCAAGGACGAGCTGGCGGTTTTGCTTGGCATCGTCGCCGATACGGCCGACGCCGATGCGGCAACCATCGAGGAGATGCTCCGCGGTGATGCAGATCTTTACGTCGAGCCCAATATCCGCATCGCCTTCGCGCCTGACGGGTCCACGCGCATCGCCACCGGCGCGGATGGCGGCATTTCCTTTACCATCGCCAAGGCAGGTGTGGGGGCCAAGCGGGCGTCCGAACTGACGGATGCGGACAAGTCGATCAACTTGGCGTTCCTTGATGAGAACGATGCCGCAAAAACTCAGACACTGAATGTCGATCTCGGTCGCGACGCCGAAGAGATGCTGAGCTTCATCATCCAGAATGCCGCACTTGATGTGACCGGCTCCAAGGGGGCGTTCCGCATCGCGGGCAATTCCGCAGGCGGCGACTGGATGACTGTGCAAGAGGCGCAGACCGACCTTGCCATGGTGGTGCTGCAAAAACAGGTGAGCGCAAGCGATGATCTGCTCGCGCAAGCCACCGTGGTGATCGAGGCTGTATTGGGCCGGGCCGATGCCGTCGCCCGCGCCGAAGCGGCGCTGGACGAAATAAAGAAGCGCGTTGCCCTGCTGCCGAGCTTTGACAAAACGGTCGTCTATACCGATAGCGCAGAAGATCAAGCCGCGCGCGACTTTGCACTCGAGACCGCTGCCGAAAGTGACAATCCCGCCCTTGCGGCCCGGCTTGCGGCGGCGCAAGTTGCAGTGACAGCGGCGGAAACAGCCCTCGCTGCCGCGCAGGGCACGGACAGCGCCCTCGGCGCCTTGATTGCGGACCTCACATCGGCGCAATCCGCCCTTACCGGACAAGGATCGGTTGTCGCCCAAGCGCTTCGGGCCCTGCAAAACTCCGGCGGTGATGCGAATGTGGCCGGTGCCTTTGCAACGCTTGATGCACATGCGGCCTCGACCCTGTCGCGGATCGGCGGCGCGCTGGATGCGCTCGACGCAGTCAACCTGATAACACCGGATAACGGTGTTGCTGATCTGACGGCCTTGCAGCGCGATCTTGATTTGCTGGCACAGGCGCAGGATCTTTTCGAAACGCTCGATAGCTATGCGGCGCGTGCTGCTGCGGCGCAGGATCAGGCTCGCACCGCCGTGGCCCAGATCGCCCTGTCGGCGGCTGACCCCTTGGGAACCGAGCAGGCTGTCCGTACCGCGCTGGCCGAAGCGCGCACTATCCTGACGCCTCTTGCCGCGCAGATGATGGCGCTGGCAACGACGGCGGATGGGCTTGCCGCCACTTTCAGCGAGGAAGGACAAGCCGCGTTCATAGCGGATCTCAGCGGCACGGTGGCTGCGGCGAAAACGCAGGCGAATACGCTGTCGGCCGAGCTGTCTGGCACCCTTGCTTATGTGACCGAGATCACTCGTGGCATCGATGTCGATCTAGAGGTGATCCGCGATCTCTTTACCCAGATTACGCTGGCAGAAGCCGGTTTTGAAAAGGCCGCAGCGCTCTATGTGTCTTCGCTGGCAGAAGCTCTGTCGCTGACGCAGTTGCGCCGCCAGATCGAGCAGGACACCAGCAGCAGCACCAAGGAAGATCGCGCCAGTGCCAATATCGCAGCGCTTTCTGCGGTACTGGCAGCGGTGGAAGCCTCGGTCGACGAAATCAGTGCACTCAAGCAGGCGGCGGTAGACGCACGTGCCAAGGCCTTGGCTGATTACAAGCAGGTGCTGCCCGATGAGAGCGGCGAGCAGAATGCGCTGATCCCGGATTTCACGGTGTTCGACACGCGGATCGCCGCGACCGATGCGGCGTCCCTGAAAACCAAAATCGTGGACTTGCGCACGGACATCGCGGGGCTTGCAACGCTCGATGCAGCCGGTCTGCAGACAAAACTGTCCGAGCTTACGGGCACGCTGAAAGCGGCAGGCCTGAGCTACGCACCGCTTGTGGGCGCCTTCACCTCGGCCCGGTTGCCACAGCTCGATTTCAGCAGCCTTGATGCTGTTGTCAGCACGGACGGAGCGGTTGCCGCCCTGAACGATCAGAGCGAGAAGGTCGAACTGGCCATGCGGTCGCAACTGCCGCCCGTGGTGACTGCGGGTGAGGGCAGCGCGCTGCAGGGCGCTGTGACCTACACCGCCTCCTCTCTCGCGGACCTAAGGTTCGGCGGGCTGAATGGTTTGACCTCGGTCCAGCTGGGTGCAGAGGCAACGGATCTTGCGGGGACCGTCGATATCGCGCTCGAGGCGCTCTTGTCGGGGGCCTCTGCGCCCTCGGGAATCTCGGTCCTCTATCAGGACATCCCCCTGATCGGCCAAAGCCTTGCCGATCTGATTGGCCTCGATCAACAGCTTGATACGATCCGCGACGTCCTTGCCAATGTGCCGGCGTCTTCGATTGCGCAGCTAGACGCCATCGTTGCCGAGGCGCTGCCCGAAAACTCGCCGCTGTCAGTCCGTCTGGCCGGCCCGCAAACGGCGTCAGTTGCAGAGCCCAACCGTCTGGGCGTGGTCATCGAATTGCGTCTGCCCAAGGATTTTGACCCCTCGGTCACGTTGAACCTGACGGAATTCACCGAGTTCTTCGGCATTCCCACCCCCGAGATCCCGCCATCGGCCAACCTTGATCTGAACCTGAACGGGGCGGTGCAGTCGCGTATGGCGACGATCATCCTATCGGCGGACCAGAATGATGCGCTCAAGGGCAATGCGCCAGAGATGGGCGAGGCCGCGCGTCTGCGCCTTCAGGATGCCAATGGCGAAACGCTTGCGATCGGCGTGATCCGGTCCGTAGATTTCCAGAACGATTCCGGCGTCGCGGTAGACTTCGCCAGCAATGCTGACAAATTCGTCTATGAAATCGAATGGGATCGTGATTTCGATGAGAGCGCGGCCTATCAGATCACCCATGTCTTCCTTGATAATGCACGACAGGTCGCAAGCTCGGATGGTGTGAAATTCCAAAAGGACGATGACACGGCGGAATTTGCCGTGACCTGGGAAGCCGCCCCCGATCCAGTTCTGGCGGCCTTCCGGTTCGATATCGACCTGCGGTCGATGCAGGTGCTCTACGACAATTTCGATGCCACCGCGGCCAGTGCCTATGTTGGCAAGGAATTTGCGGTTCTGGATGGCGGCGGTGCCGTTGTCGCGCGCGGCGTTGTGGCCGGGGCAGGCGAGGATGGTCTTGGCCTCATGGTGCGCTCGGGTACCGTTCCGGCCGGCAGCACGATCGTGCTGGATGACAGAACCCAGCTTCTTGACGTCAAGCGGCTTTACGTGCTGGATTGGTCCGGGTCGTCAGATGGCAGTGACGATGCGTGGGTGGGTCAGACCTTCGAAGTCTACGACGCCCAGGACACGAATCAGGACAATCCGACCGGCACTGGAGTGGTCACCGAGATTGCGGACGGTCGCATCGCGGTTCAGGTTACCGGCGGCACGATCAACGCCACTGACAGGTTGGTGCGGGACGACACCGCGATCAAGGCCACTGCAGGCTTCGTGCATGGTGTCGGCATCCTGCCGCTCGAGATGGTGGACGAATTCGGCACCCGCGCGGGCGCAGACATCTCGCTCGATCTGGTGCCGGGGGCCAACAATGACGGGTTGCTGCTGGATTTCCAGACCTCGCTTGTTGGGGCAACATCGGTGCGGGTCACGGTCGGCTCCGGGCTTGACAGCGGCGTCACGCCCCAACCGCTGACCCTGGGCCGCGCGGCGATCCGGCTCAAGATGGACGATGGTTTGCCCGATTTCGAAGGGATCGTGCCTGCCTTTGAGCCTTCGCGCCTGAAACCTGTGTCAGCCATCGCTTACCATTCGAATACTGCGCTAGATGTGCAGGCGGCCATCGACTTCCCCGGCGTCGCTACAACGACGACGCTGGACCTTGGCACCGCCACGCTGTCGGCCACACTGAAGGACGGGCAGTTGACCGCACCGCGGATCGGCTTTGCCTCGGACGACCTTATCGCGGCGATGCGCGCCCAACTTACCAATGCCTCTCCGCTGACCGCGCAATGGGCCACGATCGACAGTTTCGCGACCGGGTTCGAAACGTTCGTCGAAACGATGCTTGGGGATCTGGACAGCGGGACTGGCCTGATCGACCTGACCATTCCGGGCGTCGGCCAAACGCTTGACGAGATCACGGGCCTTAAGGCGTCGCTGCGTCTGGCCCAGCAGGCATTGCGCGATGCGGGTGAGGACAGCCTCGACTATGCGGCGTCGATCATCCACAGTGCGCTGACCGGTGCGGACAATCCGCTGCGCTTTGCTCCCGATGAGCTGCGCGTCGCGGTGATGGCCGGGACGGAAACGGATGCAACGGAAGAGGACCGGACAAGCTCGGTCATTCTCGACCTGCAGGGCAGCCGGGTGATCGAGGGTGAGATCGACCTAGGCTTCGATCTTGGCGCCTTTGGGGTCACGGATCCCAGCGGGCTCGCAGAAAAGCTTGGACTGGACCCGAGCCTTCTGAGCATCACTGCGCTGGACGGCAGCACGCTGCGCTATGCGCTCTCGGTCGATCTGAAAACCGCGGTCGAGTTTCTGGCCGACGGCACCCTGCGGTTTGTTGAACAGGATCTGGACACGGGCGCTTATGCGGCGGTGAACGCTGAAACCGTCACACCGCTGTCGGTGCGCGCGCTGGCCGATCTGGGGCCGACGGATATCTCCTTTGCCATTGACGCGGGCAGCCTTGGCCGATTCGGTCTTGTGGCGGAAAACTCGACCTTCGTCTTCGGTCTGGCCGAGAATACACGCACGGATGCCGCAAAGCCGCTGGCGGATCAGTTGCGTAGCAAGGGCGCGCAGCTTGATTTCGCGATCGACACCACTAGCGGAACCGCGGCACCTGTCGTGCAAGGCGGGTTCGGCATGGGGCTGGCGCTGTCGCGGGCCTTTGGCGAAAGCCTTCAGGCCATCCCTGAATTTGCCCAGACGCGCATCCAGGGCGGCCTGAACATCGATCAGGTTGATATCGACAACGGGGTCACGCTGCCCAAGGTCGCGATGGACTTCCCGCAATTCCCCGATGGCGTCAGCCTGCGCAGCCTGCTGATGCCGCAGCTCGACGACTTCGCCACATTCAGCATCGACAACATCATCGCGATGGTCGATCAGGCCTATGAATGGGTCTTCGGGGTTGCCTACACCGCAACGGCACCTACCGGATCGGACATCACGGCGGAACTCCCCTTTGTCGGGCAAAGCCTGAATGACCTCTTGCCGTTGCATCAGGTCTTCAAGGTGGTGCGGGACGCGCTGACAGCGCAGGATGATCCCGACACGGCAATGCAGAATACGCTTCTGCTGCTTGAGGCGGAGGTAAACAAGGCGCTTGTTGGCGTTGTCGGCTGGGATACGCCGCCTGTCTTCGGGATCAGCTTCTCGACCCTACCGGGCAATGTCTGGACCAGCGGCGTGCCGCACCGGGCGCTTGAGATATCGCTCAACTTTGACAATGCCGTGGCGACCGAAAGCGCGCTCTCGCTCGATCTGTTGCAGGCGCTCGGGCTTGCGGACGTGCCCGGCATGACCTCCGAGGTTTCCGCAAAGGTCGGCGCATCGGTGGCGGCCAGCGGAAAGCTCGTCTTCGGTGGTGCCCTGCGCGAGGATGCATCGCTCGACAACCTCGGCTCGCTGGAGGCGGACACCGGCCTGCTCACGCCGTTCCTCTATATCGACACCTCGTCGGAACTGGGCCTCTCCTTCGGGATCGAGGCCACGGATGTGGACGTCGCGCTTGGCTTTACCGTCAATGCAGGCACCGCCGACGAGATAAGTGTTGCAGGCGGAATAGAGGACGGGTTCATCGGCCTGACGAACAAGGCAGGCGATGCTCCTGCCTCGCTCAGCTTTGCCCTGACAGAGCAAGGGGCAGACGTAGATGGCCCACGCTTCTTCGTGATCGGTGCCCCGGGCTACAGCGCGGCGGCGAATTCCGCTGAGGTTGCGACCGTCGAGCGGATCACGACTGCGCCTGCCGATACCCATCTTGCGCGCCTGACGCTGGACAGTGTCGCAGTGCCGGGCGGATCGGCGCAGCTGGTCAACATCACGCGCGCAGACGAGATTTCCAACGACCCCGATGCTGCGGATGCGGATTACGAGGCGCTGGGCCGCACTCAGGTCGGCATCGTCGTCTCGGGAGCGACGCAATTCCTTGTTCAGGAAACCGGCGTGCCCGGCACTGCGACATCCTCGCTTTCCGAGGGGGACACGCTGCAGCGGGTTGTCAGCGGTGCGGAATATGCGGTGGCCTCGACAGTCCGTAGCGGCAATCTGGCCACGCTGACCTTCGAAACGGTGTCCGAAAACCAGCCCAAGGCGGCTTGGTTCGACGGGATGTCCCATGTCCTGCTGGAAATCTCCGATGGCTCCGGCGGCGTGTTGCGATTGCCTTTGATGCTGGTCCTGCCCGACGATCTGAATAGTACGTCGATCAGCGTGGTGTTGCCTTCCGATATCCTAGCCCATGACTGGGGCAGCAATGTTGTGGTGCATGGGCTTGCGCCTCTGGCCAGCCTTGTCGACGCGCCCGAAGTGCGGACCTATGACAAGGTCGGCTTCATCTACAAGGTCAAGCTTGCCTCTGCCGATGGCGACTTCACCGAAATTGCGAAGGCTGACGATCTGGAACAGGCCAGCCTGACCTTCGGGGCCGGCAAGGTCAGCGCGCGCGTGATCGACGTGGAGACCGCTTCGGGTGGCGATATCCTGACGCTGGTTCTAGACTCCAACGATCCGGCGATTCAGGCGGTGCTTGGGGCAGGCGACGCCACTGCCGTGGCGACGCTTCTGGACGGTCTGAGCGTCGTCAAGGGCACTGCGCCTGTCTTTGACGCCTCGGCCATCCGGCCGACGCTGGATGCGGCGCTGAGCGTGGACATGACCGCGCGCGCTGATCTTGTGGGCCTTGATCTCGGCCGCCTGAGAAGCACTGTGGAACTGCCCGCGTTTGCCCAGCTTGCGCTGGAGGGTGCGAACGGCATCGACGATCTGTTCACCCTGCTCAAGGGGGCCACGGATGCAGAACTGTCCGGCCTTTTCGCGGATGGCCCGAGCTTCAACTTCGATGCGCGTGCCACCGCCGTTTCGGAAGCGCTGGAGCGGCTCAACACGTTGACGCCCGCCGAACTGGTCGGCCATCTGCGCACCGGGATCGAGGCGCTGCTCAAGGGACAGGGCGCTGGCACCTCGGTGCTGAACGCCGATATCCCCTTCGTTGGTCAATCGCTGGACGAGTTGACAGGACTTTCGACGCTTCTGGAAAAGGTGCTGGACACACTGCCATCTACGAGTGATCTGGACCTGCAAGACTGGCTGGACGATGTCGCCGCCTCGGCCGATCTTCCGGCTGGGTTCCTGAAGCTCGCCTATCGCGAAAGTGCTGCCATCCCCGGGCGCTGGTTCGTGGATGTGAATGTCAATTTCGCCCGGATCTTTCGCGCGGAGAAGGACGTCGACATCACGCTTGGCGATTTTGGCGATTTGGGGCCGATCTCGGGCAGCGCGCTTGACGGGTTCCTGATGGGCCTGCGCGTCGACGGCGCGGCCCGGCTGAACCTTGATTTGCAGCTGGTGGGCAGCGGCCTGACGCCGGTGGAATTGCGCCTGCTCGACAGTTCCGGCCTGTCGGTCGGGGCTGGTCTGCGCTTGGCGCAGAAGCAGGTTGAAGAGATCAAACTGAGCGACGGCGCAAAGACCATGCTGGCCGCGCTGCAGGGTGGTGGCAATAGCTTCGATCCAAGCCTCATGCTGGCAGGCGGCACGATGTGGCTGTCCTCGGACGCGGGTGCGCAGACGCAGACCGTCACGCTAAAGCGTGGCACCAACCTGACCGCGACCACCTTCCGGACCGGCGATATCGTGACGACCGCCACGGGCGCTGCTTACTCTGCTACGGGCGCACAATTCGGGATCGTAACAGGCTGGGATCACACAACCGGCGTCCTGACCCTTTTCGCGCCGTCTGGCAGCATCACGGGCGGCACGATCAATGTCTTCGATGCAGATCGCAAACTGGCCAAGGTGAATTCCGCAACGGGCGCGGTCGATTCTTCGGGCAATTGGTTCGACATCATGTCGGCCTCTGCGCCACAGAACCAGGTTCAGCTGATCGAAACCTCGGTGGCGCAGACCGGGCTCGACATCACGCGCATCCTTGGCCCGGATGACCGGATCACAGTCTATGATGGCAGCACCCGCATCTGGACGGGCGATGTCACCGCCGCCGACATGACGCGCGACGTCGCCAATCCCAAAGATGTGGTCCTGACCGCCAGCACCGTTGCAGGTGGGTTCGGAGCCTCGGATGAGAATAGCAGCATCAGCTTCGACCGGGTCGTCAGTTTTGAGGACGGCACCAACGCCACCATGGGGGCGTTGGGGCAATTGGCCGGGCCGGAGGCAGAAAGTGTCACCATCACGGGCGTGCCCAAGTCTGCCCAGCAACCCGATCTGAGCACGCGGTATCAGATCACCTTTGACGGCGATCCGCTGACAAGCGCAGTGGGTGGCTATCTGCTCGATGATCAAGGACGCTGGTTCCGGGTGGACCGCTACGAAAGCGGCTCTGCATGGATCACCCCCGTGGGGCATGCGGCAGCCCCCGTGGCAGGCGGCGCGCTTCATACGCCGGTCTTTGATGTGGCTACGTCGCCGGCTCCGTCGACCGTCGACCTTGGCTTCAAAGGCAGCGTCCAGCGTGTGACTGTCACCGGCGCGCCGGTCGGCCCATGGCTCGAGACGCTGCGCCTGATCAAGAATGGTGCCGACTGGTTCGAGATCCGGGGTTTCGATCCGGTGGCGAACACCATCGATCTGATCCCGCTTAATGGCTCGGCAACGGTCAATACGGCCGAAACTCTCAAGGTTGCGGCAATCTCGGACCTGCTTGGCGGGCTTCGCGCTGCGCCCGAGATCTTGGCCGATCAGGCGGGTCTTTCTGTCGGTGTCTCGGCCGCGACCGCGCCGGTATCGCGTGCGCTAGACACCGATCATGTCATCCCGTCTGGCAGCACGTTCGATGTGCGCCTGGCAGATGATGCCGCGGCCTTCACCGCGGCGGATCTGAACAAGGTCTTCTTGGATGCGGACGGGCGGGCCTATCGCCTTGTCGCGATTGACGGCGACGGGTTGGGCGGCGAACTGGTTGCACAATGGGCCAAGTCTACGGGCAGCGCCCCGACCGACGTCCCCACGGGGCTTCTGCGCCCCATAGCGCTGGATGTGGCGCGCACCGAACCGACATCGGAGGGCGGGCTGGCGGCGCAGCGTGTCTTCTTTGCCGACAGCGGCGCGCCTTTGGGGGATTGGACAACACAGGTCGTCGCTGATGGCGAGGCCCTGCGCCTGAGCGATGGCACGAACGATTTCATCGTCTTGTCTGTCGATACGACAAACGGCTCTGCCGTTCTGCGCGCCGTGGATGGCCTGTCGACCGTGGCTTCGCCTTCGACGCTGAGCTTCGGGTCGGATACGGGCTATGCCCGCTTGCCGCTGTTTGCAGGCGACCTGACGGTAACGGCGGTCAAACCTGCAAAGCCACAGGTCTTTGCGACGGGCGACACCTCCGCGCTGACGGGTGATGGGCTGCGGGTGCTGGAGATCACCGCCGATCCGACCACGGGGGCGGTCAATTCGCTCGTGTCCTCGAACATCCTGACCCGGATCGCGGGCGGCAGCCTGCAGGGGTCGGCCGTCGGGGCGGGGACGGATACCGGCCTTCTGCTCGATGGCAATGCCGCACAGTTCCAGCCGACGCGCAGCAACGTCAGCTATCATGTGCTTGGCACCGCTGCGGATGTGGTCGGCGGGTCCGATTGGCTGCAGCTGACGCTGACTGTCGTGAATGACGATCCCACCGGAGATTGGGCGTTGGTCATGGTGGACAATACGCCCGACCCCGTGACGGAACCGCCGCTTACGGCCTACATATCCGGCGGCCAGACCTTCGATCTGACCCCGGCCCAGATCGACACCTTGCTTGCCGGGCTTGCGAGCGGTCTTGACTTACACCTTGTACGCGAGACCACCGGGGAAAGCGACCCGCGCGTTTCGGTTGCTGTCGACCTGTCCACGGTGGTGGCCAGCTTCACAACCCGCGGTATTACCACCGACGAACTGATCGAAACCACGGCGGGCCTGCGCTACCTCGTCGGCTCCGGGGACGAGATCGAGATCCTCAGCGTTCCCTTCGCGGACCTGTCTACGATCCTCACGGGCGACGCCACGGCCTTCACGATCACCGGGCTATCGAAGCGCGACCTGACCGCGCTTGCGGCTCCGACGAACGGCTTTGCGGCACCCACGGCCTTCTCGTCGAGCAATGTCAATCTTCTCACTCTGGAGGGTGAGCACACACTTGGCGCGGGCCTTGCGATCGAGGATGCGAAATCCGGCGCACGGGGTATCGTCCTTGACGCCGTGACCAGCGGGACCGGTCAAAACACGATCACCACTGTTCTGGTGCAGCGTCTCGGCGACGTTGGTTTTGCCACCACCGATGCCCTGCGCGCGGTGGCCGACGACATCCGCTATGTCGCGGACATGAGCGCCAGCTTCGGCGTCTTCCTGCCCGTGGTCGCGAGTGTCGGCTCGGGCACAGACGCGGTTGGCATCCTGTCGGGCCGTGCCGGGCTGGATGGGGCGAGTTTCTCGGCGCCCGAATTGCGCGTGCCGACGACGCTTGTCGAGTTCCTGCAGGAAAAATTCAACGATGCGCTCGACGCCCTGCCGTCCGCCAATCAGCTGGGTGATCTGTCGAAACTCTCCTACGCCGATGTGATCGGTGGGATCACGACCGCCATTGACGTGCTCTTTGGAGAAGACGGTCAGGCAGGTCTGATCGATCAGCCCATTCCCTTTGTCGGCAAATCCTTGGGCGAGCTTCTGGGGCTCGATGGTGTCCGGCAGCTGATTGCAGATCTGAAATCGTCGGGCGCACAGTCGCTCGACCGGATCGAGGTGGCGCTGACCGAGGCGCTTGTACCCTTTGGCGCCACGGTATCCGTGGCCTTCACGCCCGTGACCGAGGCGGGCCAGAGTGGCCCGACCAAGATGAAGGCTGCGATCTCGATCACCGGCATGACCCTGTCGGAGTCTGTCCGGATCGACGTGCATGACAGCGATCTCGAGGCGACGCTGGGTGTCGACCTGGGGCCGTTGAGCTTTGCCGGCGGTGCCGAGGCGACCGTCGCGGCAAACGCACAATTCGCCTTCGACCTGCTCTTCGGGATCGATCCGAATGCGCCGGTAACAAGCGAGCCCAATTTCCAGGTTCTGGTGGGCGATGGCAGCGGTTTCGGCGTCGAGCTGACGAAATTCGACCTCAAGCCGGTCGGTTCCAGCACCATCGATTTCGGCTTTGCCGAGGGCACGGTGAGCCTGGGCGAAACCGCCAAGATCTCGCTTGATGCGGGCACCATGTCGGTGCGCGACATCGACACGACCGGTGGCAGCGAGGATCTTGAGGCGCTGGTTGGAAAAACCCTGACGCAGGGCACGGCGCTCTTCCGAGTGCTGGCTTTCCAAAACGATGCCGAAACGGATAAAGGCACGCTCTTGCTCAAGCGCCTGTCGGGTGTGCCGAGCGTTGACGACACCAGCAATGCGCTGGTCGAGTATAAGGTCACCGACGCAAGTTTCGGCAACCGCATCCATAAAATTGGCAGCGATTTCGTCTTCGACCTGTGGGTCTCGGACGCGCCGAGCTACGTGGCAGATGGTAGCAGGGGCTTTGAGGGTTTCGGCAGCGGCGTCCTCAACAGCGCGCTGACGGCCGACAGTATCATCCGCATGTCCGACGGGACGTCCTTCTACCTTGAAGGGTCCAAGGTTCTGAAGAATCGCGCGGCCATCGGTGGCGGTCTTACGGTGCAATCCGCGCAATTGGACACGGACACCGGACAGGTGACCCTCACGATGAGCGACACGGTCAGCGGCGTTGTTGACGATGACGCAATCACCATCGCAGGCCGCGAAGCAAAGG
Organism: Roseibaca calidilacus; assembly: GCF_001517585.1. Lineage (NCBI taxonomy): Bacteria > Pseudomonadati > Pseudomonadota > Alphaproteobacteria > Rhodobacterales > Paracoccaceae > Roseinatronobacter > Roseibaca calidilacus. Next base: position 26,335 of record NZ_FBYC01000001.1, read on the forward strand.
TCGTGTCGTTCAATACCGATGCGCTGATCATCGAGTTCACCGGAACGGCCACGCCAGTGGCGCAAGGTTCCGCCATTCTACGCCTGTCGGACGGCTCGTCGATGAACCTGAAGGGGGCTGCGGTATTGGCCGCGGGGCTGACCGTTCAGGGCCTGGCCTTTGACGCGGGCAGCGGGCAGGCGGTGCTGGAGATCAGCGGCGACATTCCCGACGCCATCCAGACTGGCACCGGGGTGCGCATCGCCGGTTTGGATGCGGTCGTCACCGACCTTGACCGTGCCGCGAACAGACTGACCGTGACCTTCATCGGCGAGTTGCGCCCCGTGGCACAAGGCAGTGGCATCCGGATCGATCTGCCGCTGAATGCGGGCGTCACCCAAGGCACCAGCTTTACGACTCCCGATTTCGATGTGTCCGATGCGCGGCTTGTGCACGACAGCGACACGATCCGGCTGACTTTGGTCCAGACGGGCAATGCCCTTGGCACGGCCGCCCAGATCTCAGATAACAACACCGCCCTGCGTGGCCTTCGGCTGGGCCAGATCCTGACCGCCACGTCAGGCGGCACCACGATGCACATGCGCGTGCTGAAGGTCGATGTCGCCTCGGGGCAGGTCGATGTCCTGTGGCTGAAGGATGACGCGGTCACCCATGACGTTGCCTATAGCGGCGAGGCGCCGGAATTGTCCGTCATGCTTGACGGCGTGGATACAAGTGTCGGCGTCGCGCAGGTAACCGTCAGTGAAAAGGGCGTTACTTATCTGCTGGCCTCGAATGTCGCTGCGGATAAGCTGGACGAGATCGCCGATCAGGCCGCGGTTGATGACCGGTTGACGCTGAACGGTGTGCTCGTCGATGCCGAGGATATCGTCTTCTCCGTCTCCAAGCGGACGCTCTTGGTCAAATCCGCGGCCAACCCGATCGCGGCGGGCAACGCTTATGCGGTTACCGGAACGCCGCCTTCCCTTGCCGCTGGGACCGCGCTTCAGGGCGCTACACTGGAGCAGACCCCGCTGAGTTTTGCGCTGCGCGCTGTGGCACCGCCCGTGGAAGGGACAGCGGGCCGCGTCATGGCATCGGATTTTGCCGAGGGCGAAGTTCTGCGTCAGAACGGTGTGGATCTGAGCGTGTCGGGCGTCAGCGCGGCTGGCGAAATTACGCTGAACGACGCCATTCCCGATATCGACATGCCGGTTTTCGATGTGAAATCGGGCCGCTTCATCCAGATGCAGGCCGTGGATGGCAAGACGAACGTCTACCGCGCCACAAACCTTGCCAGCCATGCTGTCGGCGTGACGGGAACGGTCACGGCGGACGACTTCGATGCTGGCGATGTCCTGTTCCAGGACGGGGTCGAGGTGAGCGTTACCAGCGTTGACGAGACCAACGGCCAGATCACGCTCGACGGGGCGCTTGCCAATGACGCGGCACCGGTGCTGGTGGGCAAATCCGGGCGCTTTGTCATCCTCAAGTTGGTGGATGCGGAAAATCACGTCTACAGCCCCATCGCCGCCACCTATATCCCGGTCTCCTCGGCCACCGGGGTCGCGCCGCGTCTGTCGACCGTCTTCTCTGGCGCGGCTGTCTTCGCCAACCTGCCGCTCGAAATCTCGGGCGGGATAGGCGGCATTGACGTGCCGACGCTGCCGCCCCTGTCCCTCGGTTTTGATTTTGCCCTGCCGTCGCTGAATTTCGGTATTGGCGGCCTTTTGCCCGGTCTTCCCGGCCTGACGCTCCCGTCGCTGTCTGGCATCACGCTGCCCAGCCTGCCCGATTTCCCCAGCCTCTCCGCGCCGTCGCTGCCGTCCTTGCCGCCGCTGCCCGATCTGCCGGGGCTAGGTAGCTTCCCGTCCTTGCCCGATTTCAACTTCGAGCTGCCCGATCTGAATTTCACCAAGTTGTTCGGGAACCTCGACATCGGCTCGTCGCTGAGCGCGCTGATCGAGTTGATCGAGACCGTGACCGATGACGTGATCTCGCCCGAGGGGATATCGAACCGCATCCTGACCGCGCAGCTTCCGCTCTTGAACTTCTCGATTGACGAAGAGCTCGGGATCATTCCGGTCTTCCGCGTGATCAATTCGGCTGTCACCGGGCTTGATGACAACCTGCTGGAATTGCAGACGATCCTTGATCGTGAATTCGCCAAACTCGGGTTCGAGCCGGGCGATCTTAAAGACCCGAACGCCAAGCGTGTCACGGTGAAACGCGTCGATTTCGACGATCCGGACGGGGACGGTGAGCGTAACGACCTGGTGTTCGGCATCGACATCCGCAAGGGCGCGGATGTGGCGATCGACCAGAGCATCGACATCGCCTCGCTAGTGGGCGAGATCAACGGGATCGATCCGGCCCTGGCAGACACGCTCGACAAGCTCTTCGACCTTGAAGGGACGTTTGCTGGAAAGCTCTCTGTCGGGGCGACCCTGAAGCTCAATCTTGGCCTCGACCTGAGCGATGTGCGCGCTCCGCGCGCCTTTATCGGAGAGGACTCCGGGCTGGACTTCGATCTGGGGATCGAGACCGACCATGCCGAGATGACGGCGGCATTCGATGTCGGCGGCGTTGGTGTGTCTGTCTCCACCTCGTCGGATGCCGGGCTAAAGCTGGAGATGGTCGAGAAAGACAGAGAACCGACCGAACAAGATACAAGGAAATCCTTCCTCGGGCTGACATTCGGCAACAATGGGAACGAAGGTGAGCGCAAGCTCTACCTGTCGAACGACTCGGTTGAATCTGATATCAAACCGGCCGTGACATCAGATAAACGGTTGAATGTCATCGTGCCGATCGTTGGCACCGTGGACGCTGGGGAAACCCTCGGCTCGTTTGACGCCAAGATCGTCGATTTCAACATCTCGCTCGATCCCTCGGTGCTGATCGAAAAGAACGGATCCATCGATCCTGCAAATGATCTGTTCATTGCCAGTTACCTTGGTCGTCCGTCCGTCATCGCAGAGATCGATGTCGAACGAACCGAAACGGCCGGATCAGAAAGCGTGAACATCGAGATCGAGCCAGTCGATCCGCTAGTCGCGAATACATTTACGCTTGTGGGTGTATCGAGTGAAAAGATCGCCGTCGACAAGGTCTTGAAGCAGGGCTCCAAGCGTTACAAAGTTACGTCGATCGACAACGGTGTTATCACGGTAGTTCCGCAGGACGACGCACCCGACCTACAGACGCAACCGGTGACTTTCGGCCAGTTGCGTGGCGATGCCTTGCTGGCCTTGGGCTATAAGTTCGCGAAAGATTTCGGCTTCGATGCGGCCCTGCTGCAGACCCTGGCCAATATCGCGAACCAGGAATTGTCCTTTTCTACGCTGTTCCAGCGCCTGAAGGATTTGGTCGACGGGATCGATACCGCGCTGACCGGGTTCGACGTGCCCTTCGTCGGTGAAACGCTGGCCGAACTGATGGGGATCGACGATGATCTGGGTGATACGCTGGATGACATCAAGGGCATACTCGATGGCCTGATTGCCGATACAACCGGTGATGCCAAACAGGCCTCTGCCGCCACCCTGGTCGAGATGTTCTACGAACGTCTACTGAAGCGTCCTGTCGGCACGACCAGTCATGACGGCGTCACCTTCGATCCGCGCTTTGTCTTTGGCAAGGATTCCACCGGTACGACGGTCGCCAAGGAGTTGGTGGTTGATCTGGAGATCAGCATTTTCGAGCTGCTGCGTCTCTATGACGTCAAGATTCCTACCAGCTTCACCCGTACGCTGCGGCCCTCTGATTATCTGCCGCGCAACGAATTGAACGCGCTGCGGGCGCTTGGGGTCGATATCGACCTCGAGATGGATCCGATCACGCTCGAATTCGGCTTCGACGCCGGGTTGACGGGCTCTTTCGGGCTGTTGATCGGCGGCACAATCGCCTCTCCGGATATCGATACCACGCTCAAGCAGGGTTCGGGCGTCTATGTAGGCATGTCGACGCGGGCCCATGTGGACGAGGCCACGCTTTCGGCCGGGTTGACCTTTGTGCCCGGTGGCCGGATCTCGGCGGGGATCCAGTCCGCATCCTTTGCGATCGATGGCGATGGCGCGGTCGAGCGGAACGGCGCAGGCGGCTTCGACGATGCGTTCTCGGACATGGCGCGGATCACCTATGCCACGACAACCGATATTGGCGAGGACGGACACTTCCAGCTTGCCGCGTCCAGCTCCGGGCGTGCGGCGCTGATCCTGCCGGTCTATTTCCCTGTGGGGGCGGCGCTCACAGGCTCGGCGAGCGTTGTCGACACCGACTTCCTCTCGGATGAAGAAGATCGCTACGCGACCTATGTGTCCGACGCGGATGACGGCTTTGGCGAACTGTCCGACTGGATCAGCGACGACGGCGCGAAGTTCGGTCGCAACGCGATCTTCATCGGCTACGACCTGAACAGCGATCCGGGCGCGGGCCTCGACCTGATCGCCAAGGACCGGCTATACTATTACGTCCCGAACCCCATGCCACAGCTTGGGCTAGGAATGTTCATCCAAGATCCGCTGCTGCTCGTGGACGGGTTGCGCGGCATTCTGGATGCGCTGGACAAGACGATCCGGCAGGCACCGCTGTTCAAGATGGACCTGCCCTTCATCGGCGACAGCTTGCGCCGCGGGGCGTCTTTCGTCGGCTCGACTCTTGTTGATCCCGTCGATGACGCATTGGGCGATCTGCAAAACCTGATCCGCAGCGAGAAATCCAAGCGCGATGGCGAATTCACCACCGTCGACCTGCTGCAATACGCGCTATTCGACCTGTTCGAGACGATCGAAGACGCCACAGGTGGCCGGATCGATTTCGTTGCGGCCGACGGTTCGGCCATCGTTACTTATGACGATGTGGATGTGACGCTTTCGGAGAATTTCGACGATCTCCAGATCGGCATCCGTGCGATGGGTGATATCTTCGATCCGATCCGCGTCGATCTAGATGTCAGTGCCGCAGTGCCCGGTTTGCCACTGTCCTTCGGGTCGGACGCTACGATCGCCATGGGCATGTCCTATGACATGTATCTGGGCTTTGGTGTCAGTTTCATCGATGGCGAGCTTGATTTTTACATCGACACCGCCCGCGAGAACGAGCTTGTTCTTGAGGCTTATGCCGATCTGAACGACGATGCGTCCCTGCGTGCCTCGCTCGGGTTCCTCGATTTCAACGTGTCCAACATGCTCAAGGATGGCCACAAAGAGCTGTCCGCGGCCCTGACCGTTGATCTGAAGGATCCCAACGCGGGATCGAAAGGGCGGCTCGACGATGGGCGCCTGTCCCTGATGAAAGAATTGCGCGGCGTGAAATTCCGCGATGTGGTCGACGCGCAGTTCACTGCCCGCGCGCAGGTCAGCCTTGCGCTTGTGGGGTCTTTCGGCGGTTCAACGCAGTTCCCGCGGTTCCTGACCGATTTCCACTATTCGCAGGTCTTTGCCGACATCAACCTGACCACCGGGGTCAAGCAAAGCGCTTTTGGCGGAACGCCCAACGTGGTGCTGGCCGATATGCGGCTGGATCTGGGTTCGTTCATTTCGGAATTCGCGGGTCCGATCCTGAAAGAGGTGAAGAAGATCACCGGGCCGGTTAGCGAAGCCCTCGATCCGATTACCGATCCGTTGCCAGTCGTTTCGACCTTGATGGGTGGTCCGACCTCTCTGCTCAATCTTGTCGAACAGTTCGGCGGCGCCAAAACAGCCAAGTATGTCCTGTTCTTCAAGGTCGTCAAAGGCATCATCGACCTGATCAACGCCTTGCCCAACCCGGACGATGCGAATGGCGTGATGATCCGCTTCGGGGATTACCAGATTTCCGGTGGCAATCGCGACGCAAGGAAAGCGCAGAAATACGATTATGACGCCGTCAAGAAGGAAAGCGGCAACAAGCAGATCGACCCGATCTCGCAAGCTGGATCTGGCAAAAAGGCATCCGGAAACTCGGGCCTGCCGTCCTCGGATACCAGCAGCAAGAAGGCCTCGGCGAAATCCAAGGGCTTCCTGTCCAAGTCAAAAGCCCTCGACGGTCTTCGTTTCCCGATCCTCAATGATCCGGCAACAGCCATCGGCCTGTTCACGGGCGCAAGCAACGTGGACCTTGTCGTCTTCGACCTGCCCGAACTCTATGTCGAGGGGCGCGTCTCCACCGACATCTGGATCTGGGCGCCGTTCCTGTCGGCCACCTTCGCGGCAGGGATCTATGCCAAGGTCAACCTGAGCTTCGGCTTCGACAGCCGCGGGCTGAACCTCTTCCGCGACAGCGGCTGGAACAACCCCGAATACCTGTTCTTCGGTCTGCATGTTCGTGACTGGAACGATGACGGGTCCGAACGGATCGAGCTTCAGATCAAGTTCGACGTCACGGCCTCGGCTCAGATCGGTGGCGATTTCATCATCATGTCGGTCAAGGCCGGAATCGCGGGCGGCATCTTTGCCACCGTGAATTTCGACATGAACGATGTCGCCAGCCGCGAAGGAACCTATGACGGCAAGGTTTATATCGACGAACTGGCCTATATCATCCAGCGCGATCCGCTGGGCCTGTTCGACGTCAGCGCCGAGGTGCGGGCAAAGGTCTGGGCTTTCGTCGAGATCAAGCTGAAGCTTCTTTTCGTGACCGTCACGATCTTCTCAAAGAAGGCGACGCTGGTCGATGTGGTGTTGTGGAAGTTCGACTACCACAAGCACTTCCAGTTGCAGCCGCTGGGCTATGTCAACAACGGCACGCTTTATGTGCACACCTCCGACCGCGGGGACCGGATCACCATCCACGAAACCCAGGACGGTCGGGTCATGGTGGACAATGCTGGCAATCTGCAACGCTTCGACGACGTGGTGCAGGTTGTCATCAACGGAGGCGCTGGCAATGATGAGATCATCATCGCCGACACCTTCACCCGCAAGGCGACGGTGCGGGGCGGTGCCGGGCGTGACGTTCTGATTTCCTATGCCGATGCCGAGATCATCTTCGACGGCGGCTCGGGCAACGACCGGCTCGTGCAACTGGGCGACAGCCCGGTCACCTTCTTCGGCGGCTCGGGCGATGACGAGCTGATCGGTGGCCCTGGTGCCGACACGCTGTACGGTGGTGCGGGCAATGACATCATCTACGGTGACATCGCGGGCGCACTTTACGGAACCGAGGAAGACGACGGGTTCGGCGACGGCGACATGATCTATGGCGGCGCCGGTGACGACCTGATCTATGGTCAATACGGTGACGACACCATCTTCGGCGATGATGGCGATGATGTGCTCTTCGGTCAGGAGGGCGATGACCAGCTGAACGCGGGCGCCGGCCGTGACGAGCTGTACGGCGGCGTAGGCCGCGACCGCCTGATGGGTGTCTCCGGCATCAACCTGCTGGTAGGCGGAAAAGACAATGATGTGATCATCGGCGGCACGGGGGCTGACACGATCCGCTGGGTCGTGGGCGACGGAACCGATTACATCGACGGTGGAGCGGGCAGCTCTGACGTTCTCGACTTGTATGCAGCGGAGTTCGGCGGCGGCGCGGTCGCCAAGGACAATATCGAGATCCTGAGCGGCCAAGACGGCGCGACCATCGTGAACTGGCGCGATGCGATCCTTGAGTCCCTGACCGCCGTCAATGTCGAAACCATCGACGCCAAGACCGGGCTTCTGGAAGATGCCGTGATCGTGCGTCGGGCCGACCCGGGCGTTCACGCCTCGCGGATCATCCTTCAGCTGGGCAGCATCTCGCCCAATGCACCGGGCGATCGCGCCACCGATCTGGTCCGTATCCTTGGCACCGACGACCCCGACCTGCGGGATCTGGTGACATCGACCGCGGTCAGCGCGGATGAATCCACCTATCGCACGCATGTCGTGGATCCACAGGATGATCGGACCTTCTTGCAGGCGATAACCCTGCGCGACACGGCCCGCGGTCCCGGTGAAGAGGATACCGTGCGCCTTGAGATGGGCGATGGCAACGACACGGTCGATCTGACGGGTCAGCAGATCCTGCAGGGCAGCGGCGGCGGCCTAGTGCGCTCGATCGATCTGGGCGCGGGCGACGACCTGTTCCTTGGCTCTGCGTTGGACGAGATCATCTCGCTTGGGGATGGCGATGACACGGTTGATTCGGGCCGCGGCAACGACATCATCATCGATGGTGGCGGGCGTGATACCTATGTCTACGATGCCGCCGAACAGGGCGGTGACAACAACGCCGTCACCTTCAGCGTCGATGGCCATGAGATCCGCATCGAACAGGGCGGCACCACCCAGGTCGAGCATCTCTGGGATATCGAGGTTCTGCGCCTCTCTGGTACGGATGCGGATGATACTTTCGACCTGCGCGGAACCAGCCAGCGGCTTGAGCTGGACGGTCGCGACGGATCGGATGTCTATCTGTCCTATTCCACAGCAGGCGTCACCCGCTTCGGGGTCGAGGAGTATTCGTCGAACACCGTGACCTTGTCAGAGCACGGCACCTTCAGCGATGGCGATATGCTTGTCGGGCTGGAGACCGCGCGCGTGCTGGTCGGGTCGGCCAATGGCGAATTCGTGGACCTCGTAGAGAACAGCACCGTTCTGCGCGGCGTCAAATCCGGTGTCATCGCCACGCTCGCCAGCTATAGCGCGCAGACTGGCGAGCTGTTGCTCAAGGATCTGTCGGGCGTGCCTGAACAGGGCGAAGCATTCGAGGTTGTGGGCCGCGCGGCGCTGGATGGCGCGCAGGTCTCGGCCTCGGTCGCGGGGGTTGCCGGTCTGGTGACCATCGAGATCGGCGAAGGCCAGACTCTGACCGGCGATCCGGTCAGTCAGACACTTCGACGCAAGGTGACCGATCAGAACGGGAACACCACATACGAACGCATCGGCACCGTTGATAGCTGGAACAGCACCACCAAGCGGCTTGAGCTGCAGTTGGAAAACGGGGTGGTCATCTCCAGTGCAGATTCGCTTTGGCTGGGCAGCGCCGATTCTTCGAGCCTAAGCAGCAGCACCGGCCTTCAGGCCCTTGAAAGCTTTACGCTTCCCGTTGCCGATGACGGTGCGCTTCTGACCATCGACGAGGAACGCTCGCCCGCGATCACTGCTGGGACGATTGCCAGTGCCTCGGGCACCTTGCGGCTGGAAAGCACCGATGCCGCCAATGGCACCGATATCGCAACGGGCGATGCGATCATTCGCGGTGGTACGGTCATTGGCCATGTCACGTCATGGTCGCAGGCTAGCCGCGCGCTGACCGTGGATCTTGGGTCCGAAAGGGTGGACGCTGGCGATGCGCTTTCCATCCGCGTGACGGCACCCGATAACACGACGCAAGATCTTGATATCACTTTCGACCTGCTGAGCGCGGGCACTGGCGATGCGGTCCAGTTGGCTGTCACTGACATCACCACCGGGGTGAATTTCGCGGTCGAAACGGTACTTATGCGAGATGGTCAGGTTGTCGGAAAGGTCACCGGCTGGAATGCGGACGACCGAAGCCTGACGGTCGATACTGGCAGCGTCCAGCTTGGCGCGGGTGAGGCTCTGAAACTGCGCACCAGCAGCGGCACCGAGATCGCGTTGAACTATACCCTGCTGGGCGTCGCGTCTGGCGAGGGTGTGATCCTGTCGATCAATTCCGATGTTCTGGATGATTTCGTGGCCGAAGCGATCCTGCGGCGCGAGAACACCGATACCTACGAAAAAGTCGGCGTGATCACCGCTTGGGACAATGTCACGAAAACCCTGACCGTCGAGATGGACGAGGGGCTGACCCTGAACGCCGATGACACGCTGCGGATGGGGGTTGGCGATGATACTGCCATTGTGACCAGCGCCACGGGCCTGACCGGCATGGGCGGTTTTGCGATCGAGGCGGTCTTGGGCGGCAGTGCGCGGATCGCGCAGTCCGGCTATGCGGCAGGGCAGGCGCCGACAGTGGGCGGTGTCGCCTACCAGATCGCAGGCGGCGCGACCGAGGCCATCGGCACGACCGAGGCCGTGGATGGCACAAGCTTGACCGTGAAGGTCGATGACGACAAGACATTGCTCCGCGGTGCCGATCTGCAGGCCACCGTTGTGCCGCACGCCGTCCTACGGCTGGGCAGCGTCGATACCGCGCTGTCCTCTGTCAGCGCGCGGCTGATCAGCGGTACCATGCAGGCGGGTGACAATACCTTCAGCCTGAATGATGGGGATACGCAGGTCACGCTCAACATCCGTAACCCCGAGTTCTTCACCACCGCACCGCGGGTGACGCTGGAGAAATGGGAGACCGATGGCGAGCTTCCGGCGATCTCCCTCGGGGCGCTCCTGACCGAGGACCAATCGGGCGGGCTTTACCGGATCGACGCCTTCGACGACGAGACCGTGACCATCGCCCTGCTGGAAGGGCGCTGGATTACCAGCGCGGGGACCGATGCGCTGGACAGCCTTAAAAGCGAGTTCCGCAGCCCCGAGCGGGCGCTGGCCACCCATACGCTCGGTCTGTCGGCTTTCGCCGGAACCAAGACCCCGACCTTGCCAAATGCCGGCGAAGTCTGGACCGTGGTCAATTCCGAGGTGGATGCGATCCTCTATATCACGGACGTCGACAGCGGTTCGGGAACGGTCAGCTTCGAGATGCTGTCGGGTCGCCTCGGCACGGGCTTCCTTGATGAAGAACTGAACTACGAGGTGGACAATGTCCCCGTTGCAGCCGAGATCAACAATTTCGGTATCGCAAAGGCGGGTACATCGGACGTCACGGCGGTGTTGCGCATCGGCAGCACGGCGATCACGCCTGCCAGCCCGGCCAGCGTGATCCGGTTCGATACCGAGGGGCTTGCCTCGACCGACAACGTCATCTTGCAAAACGGCGAGAGCGTCATCCTTGTCACTGGGCCGAACGAAGGTCTGCTGCTGAAAGGACGCGCGCAGATCGGCGCAGATTACACCCTGTGGGGCAGCGAGGAGACTTTCACGCTGCAAGCGCGGCGCACGGCTCTCGATCCCGTTCAGGTTCAGGCAAAGAGTTTCGTTCTGCCGTACAAGCCAGTTGTGGATGATCAGGGCAATCAACCCGTCGCGCCGCAGCCGGGCGCCTTGCTTGAACTGACGCGGACCGACGGGCCTGCCGCACTTCTTCTTGTTGAGGGTGTTCAGGGTGAATCCATCGTGGGACGCATCCTTGACGGGGCGATCCCCTACGAGGTCGACCCAAGCCTGCCGCCCATTCCGGGCGGCTACCCCGAGGGGGTTGTCGGCCTTAAGCCTGCCGGCGGAACCACACTGACCTATCGCCTGGCCGTTGATGCGAGCGGCCTTGCCGCCAGCCCCGGCACGGGCATTGACGTCGATACCGATGTCGGTAGCCCGGTCGATGGCTACTGGGTTGCGCGCGATGAATTGGGCAATGTGCTGGCTGTGCTGCGCAAGACGGGCACCACCGTTACGCTCCTGCACGGGCGTGCAACGGACGGCGCCGAACTAAACCGCCTTGGCGATACGTCTGGCACAATATGGACCTTGCGCGCGCCTGATCGTGTCGCGACGCTGGACGGGGGCAAATCGCCCCATATGCAGCGTGATTTCACCTACACGGTCGAGGTCGAGGGCGACATGGATGCGGTCGATGCCGCAGGCCAAGGCTTGCGCGACCGTCTTGCCGAAAGTGGAAGCGCCACGCTTTATGCCGTGGGGCCGGACGGCAAACCGCAGGCCGTGACCGTGACCGCGGTCAACCTTACGCTGGGGCTGATCGATATCTCCGGGCCTGCGTCGCTGTTGCGGGCAGGGGTTGCGCTTTACGATGCCGGGCAAGGCGAGGCCTTCGAGACGGATGTCGCTCTGAATCTGCGCGACACGGTGCGCCCTGCCTTGCGGCTTGAGCGCGAGGTCGATGCCGAGGGCGCCCAAAACGGCGCGCGCCGCTTCGCTTATATCGAGGCGGCGCCGCTCGAAGGGTCCGCACGCGCGCGGGTCTTCGACGTGCTTGCCACGGCGACATCGGATCGGCCGGTGGAATTGTATGACAGCCTTGGCAACGCCGTCCTGATCCGCGGCGCCAACGAGACTGCCGGTACGGTGACCTTCCAGTTCGCCATCGCCGACATCAACCAGACCGGCGCGCAGCGCGCGCGTCTTGCCTTCGGTGACATGGCGCTCTACGCGACGCCCACGGCAAACGCCAAGACGGATCGACCGGTGCTACGCCTTGTGGGGCAGGTCGAAGGAACCGCACAAGCGCTGACCATGAGCGCGTCGCGCGTGGCTGACGCCGCGACGACGACGGATCTTGCACCGGATGTGACGCTTGGCGGGCTGGGCCAGCCGCTCTTTGAAGGGCTGCAAGTTGCGCAGCTGTCGAACTCGACAATCGCCAAAGTCTATCAGGTCACCGGACGCGATCTTGACACGTCCGAGCTGAACCTGTCGATCGGTGACAGCGGCGCGGCCTCGACCACGGAATTGACCCTTGACGCCGCCTTGGCTCAGGAAGTGGCGGTCGAAAGCGTGGTGGTGAACCTCGATACGGCCATCATCCGCTTGCCTGCGGGCTTTGACGGCACCTTTATCGAAGGCCAGCCGGTTTATTCGATGGTCTGGAACGGCACGGCTTGGGTCCAGTCCAAGATCGGGACCGTCAAGGTGTTCAAGGCTGGGGCCGGTGAACTGCATGTCACGCTCGATCACGCCAACAGCACGCAATATGTCGCCTTCGGTGATCGGATCTGGTCGGAATACGTGGCCATGGGCGCCGAGGCCCATCGCGGCACGGTGGTCAATGCCCAACCCGATGACCTGAAGCTTGTGAACAAGCAGATCGTCTGGTCTGGCGTGGAGAAGGGAGATGTCGAAAATCTCGTGGCCAATGCCGAAGACGGCCTCATATCCGAGGATGGCCGGACCCTGTTCGAGATTGGCTATTTTGGGCCAGCGCGAGACACGTTTGGAAATGTCCTGCCCGGAGACACATACGACCTGGTGTTCAACCGCGTGCGCGTGCCCTTCCAGCCCTTCAATCCCAGCCAGGAGCTGTCGCTGCTATCGCGCGATGACGATACATTCAGCAACGAACTGGACAGAGTTGTGGTGGGCAATGGGGCGCTTGACGTGTCCTTTGGCCCCGCAGGCTGGCAGGTGCGGATCACCCAAAGCAGCGTAGAGGACTTCGAGGCAGCGATCGCGGATTACCTTGAATCGGGCGATGAGATTGACCCCGATCTCTTCAAGACCATGGTCGATCACCCTGACCGCGACGGGCTCTACATCTCGTCGCTGCCCAAGGCGCCGGGTCAGCGCGGGCTGGACAGTGGCCGGGTCATCGGCTGGGATCCGGCTGGGCGGATCATAACGCTCGAGGTCGTCGAAAGCGACCGGGCAGAGGCGAACCTTGCCGATAACCTGAACGGGGCCTTCTACCTGCGCGAAGCGCCGGTGTTCCGCCTTGATGACAAGCTGCTCTACGATCCGGCTGTCATCACGGGCGCCGACCGCGATCCCTTTGACGTCGTGCGGACCGGCAACCGGATCAGCGTCACTATCCCCAGGTTCCAGGCCGAGGCGAACTGGCCGCTCGATGCCGATTACACCAACATCTACCTGCTGGATAAGGACAGCGACGAGTTGGTGGCGACGGCACGGATCGACCGGCAGGCGACACAGGATGGTTTCAACGCGGCTGCTGCCGATGCCCCTACGCTGATGGTCTATGCCGATGCGGTGAATGGTGCCTATGGTTGGAGCAGCTTCGACAGCGCTCAGCACAAGATCGTGCTGGCCGAACCCTTCGACCAGATCGCCCGGATCAATAGCGTGTCTGAGGTCAGCACCGATGAGGAAACCGGGGTGCGCAGCGTCGAGGTGAAACTGCACGCGGATGCCCCTGTCCATATCGAGTACAGCCCCGCCGATGGCACGCCGCGCTTCGCGCAGGTGATCGCGATGAGCGGCGGCACGCCCGCAAGCGATGTGATCTTCGGCAAGGTACAGAAAGTGTCGGGCGACGCTGCTACCGGTTACACGCTGACCGTGGCGCTTGGTCAGGCTGCCGATGAGCCGGGCACGGGACAGGTCCGTCTTGCGACCGCCGACCGGATCGGGGCCTTCAAGCTTGCGCCGGAGCTGGTTGCAGAGGCCGAGCAGCATTACACCGCCCGCGTCAACCTTGCCGAGCTTGAATGGGAAGTAGACCGTATCACCCAGACGCTGCAACTGGGTAGCAGCCATGGCCTGTCGCTGGGCGATACCCTGACGGCCAATGGTGTCATCGGCGTTGTCACCGGGGTCAGCGGGGCCGATGTGACGGTCGAGCTGCGCCGCACGGCGAATGTGCTTGAGGGTGTCGAGGCACTCAAGATCGGGCGTGCCGATGATTTCGTCGGACAGAACGATTGGGACGTGATCGACAACAGCCTTGTGCAGATCTATGAGCCGGTCGCGAATGCCGATGGTTGGCCATCTGACAACCGCCAGACCGACGATTGGTCGGTCGAGGTAGGCTCAAACCTGACACGCGATGTCTATGCGCTTGAGCTGCGCTATACACCGCATTCGCCTCTGGTCGGCACGACAGTGGCCGGGCAGAGCGTGACCGGGATTACCTTCGATTATGCAACGACCCCGGCCCAGCCGACCGCCATTCTGACGCTGGCGGCGGCCCCGACAGGGCTGGCAAATGGCGATACGGTCAGCATCGGCGGCCGAATGGTGGCGGTGACCGCAGTGGACGGCGCGAAAATCACCGTCTCGGCCAATGATCTGGATCCCTCTGAGGCGAGCGTGCTGGCCAAGCTTGCGGCGAACCCGCTGGCCGAACTTTCGCCGATGGAGACCCTGATCAACGAGGGCATCGTGATGCCCTTGCGGCCGATCGTGAACGATCGTCTGGAATTCAACGGCGGCACCATCGCGGATCGCGTGGTGATGCCGGATCAGGCCACCGTCCTCGACATTCAGGATCTGAGCACCGCCAAAGACGGCTATCGCTTCCGCGTCTTTGTAGAGGTGACATGGCAGGATCTGCAGGATCCGGCCTTCCTGACGGGGCAGTCGGTCACGACCGGGGCGAGTACCGCGCTGCAGATCGTGACGGCGCGCGAGACCGAGGTCGAGGACACGCTTAAGGCGCAGACCTTGACCGTGGCCGCCAGCGAGACGATCGAAGTTGGCGATGAGATCGTGCTTGCAGGCAACCTGCGAGCTGTCGTGGCCGCTGTCACGCCTGAGGCAGGACAGAAGAAGGTCAAGGTTGTCCTGCCGACAGCTGGCGAGTTCGCAGCCGGCACAGTTACCCGTGAAAGCCGCGATGGCACGGTCACACATGACATCGCGGTGTCGCCCGTCACATCGCCCGCAGCCATTGGCGCGCTGCCCTATGACGTCTTTGTCGCCCTGCGCTCTTACGGGCTGCAAGGGGCCTCGCCCAAGCAGTTCTTTGCCGATCAGGGCTTCACGCTAGAAATGAATGGCAGCACGGTTGCCGAGGGTCGCGTCACGGATTGGAATGCGGATCTTCAGCAGATCACCCTTGCGGGCCTGACATCCGGGGGCAAGGGCGTCACGGCGCTAGATGGATCGCTTCGGGATCTCGTGACCAATGGCGCAACGCTGATCAGCGAGATCGACGCCACCGGCGGCGTGATCGTGGGCGAGCGAGTGCTGGTTGAGTTGGATGGTGACGGGTCGGATACGGTCAAGATCGGCAGCGCGCTGCGCTTTGCGACCGGCGATGTCGAAATCGGGCGCGTGCTTGCCAAGGTCGGCAACCTCTACGAGGTGCTGATAAACGCCGAAGCGCTGAAGGCAGGGACCGCGCTGGTGGAAGGGGCGACCGTCCTTTGGACCAGCACCGCGCATAGCGGCAGCCAGAGCGGCACAGTCAAGACGCTGCGCGTGGATGCGGTGGTTTCGGCTGTCCTGCATGTGCCGGGTGCCACAAATGTGGTAGCCGACAAGAACCGAGCCGAGATTTCGCCTGAACAGGGCGACCGTGTCGTGATCGACGCTGTTCATGTCGGCGAAGTGATCGGGTTCGATCCCGAAAAGGCGCTTCTGTCCTTCGCGATCTTTGCCGAACACCTGTCCAAGGTGGATCTGAGCAAACAGATCACCGTCGAATCCGCTTCGGGCGTTGCGCGAACGGATGCTAGCGGAAAGACGGCGTTCGACATCGCCGAGCTGCGGCTGGGCTCTGTCCGCTATGACGGAGTGGGCACCATCGCAAGCGCGGGCTCTTCGGACACGACACTGACGCTCGAGGGGCTGGCCCTTGGCTTTGACGGAGGCACGGGTTCCGGCAAGCTGGCGGTCCTGACAAACATGGACATGCGGTCCTCGTCCATCCTGTCAGGCTACACTGGCGTCGATTTCCGCAACCGCGACCGAATCGTGCTGGGGGTCAACCAGCTGCCTGCGGATGATGTGAGCTGGCAAGACCAGCGCGCCTTCGCGCTGACCGACCTGTCGCAGGACAGCTACCTGTTTGACATGACCCGCACCCAGATCGCGGTTGCTGTTGATGGGGGTCTCTCCTTCCGTTTGGAAGGGGGAGAGCTGCGCGCCTCGACCGTCAAATCCGCTCCGCGCTTCCTGAACTATTTCGGCGCGGACGAGGTGTTCATTCATGGCACGAACGCGGCCGACACTTTCACCTTCGACAACACCAGCGCGCTAACCTATGCCTTCGGCCACGGCGGCAAGGACAGTTTCAACATCGGCTCGGTGATCGAAGTCCGGCAGGCCCCGAACCCGGATGGTGAAGGCACCGTTTCGGTCGTCGAAACCACCGCGGGCACGTCCACCGACACGCGGCTATTCGGCGGCGGCGGCAATGACTATTTCCAAGTGTTCCGCAACAAGGGCGAAACCTGGCTTTACGGGGACGCGGGCGACGATACCTTCTTCGTGAAGGCCACGCTGGGGATTACCAACCTGGGGTCGGGCAAGGGCAAGAACAAGGTCGGCTTCAACCGCAACGCCCCGCTGCATATCGATGGTGGTTCGGGCTTCAACACCTTCATTCTTGAAGGGACCGAGATCAACGATCAGTTCGTGGTCTATGTCGATGACGATGGCGTTCAGCAGATAAAGGGTGCTGGCGTCGATATGGGCTCAATCCAGAATGTCCAGAACATCCAGATCAACGCGATCGACGGGGATGACACGATCTACATCTATGGTGTCAACGCCGAGACGCGATTGACGGTGAACGCGGGCCGCGGCAACGACACAATCCAGATCGGTGGTCCGGCGCTTCTGTTCAACCCGGACAGCCAGAGCATCGATCTCGACACCACTGCGCCCACGGCGCTGGTGCCGACTGTGGTCTACGAAGAGGTCGAGGAGTTCGTGCCGGGCTTCACCCGGGTCGAGCGGATCGCCAACCCCGACGGCACGGAAACCGTGCGCCAGATCGCCGTTCCAGGCTATACGCGGATCAAGAAGATCGCGACCGTGGCCATGGTGCCTGTTTCCAGCACCACCCAGAGCGAGCGCAAGCGCGTGCCGCCCGACACCGCCCGCATCGCGGCGCAATATGATCTGAGCGCGTTCGACAATTTGGTGACGATCGATGGCTCTGCCGGCGCGGACGTGGTCGATGTCAAGCTTTACGGGAACACCGATGGCGACCGGGCGAACGGCGAATTCGGCGTGACCACCGCTCGCGAAATCCAGGCCCGCGCCCTCAAGGCGATCTACGGGCAATCCTATGTCCCCTCCGAGGACGAACTGATCCCCGTCGACAGCCCCGACAACGAGACGTTCGGCTGGCTGACGGGCTTCGGCGGCAATTCGCAGGGTATCGTGCTCGACAACAACGAGCTTGTTCGTATCCAGCTGGGCAATGCGTCCAACAACATGATCCTGTCGGGTGTGGACCGCGATATCGAGTATGTCGTGCTGTCCATGGGGGGAGGCGACGACACCGTGCGCGTCGGCGCCATGTCCGAGATCGTTGACCGGATCTCGATGCTGAAGACCAACCTGGCTGACTATTCGGTCGAGGTGCAAGACTGGTTCATCGACGAGATCGCCGAGGCCGACCGCGACAAGGTGCTCAAGCAGGCGGCCTATGACGAGGTCGAGGCCACCGCCGCTGCGCTTGAGGCGTGGTATGCGGGCCTTGACGTCAGTGGGATCGATACCGCGCTTCTGGCCACCGATCTTGCCGAACAGCAGCGCCTTAACGGCAAGTTCATCGCCGATCTGGACCCGGCCCTGCGCGACTGGTTCACGGGTTACGAAAGCGTTCTGGCCCGGATCAACGCCACGGCGCAGGATCTGTATTCGCAGGCCCTCGTGGATGCCAAGGATCTGGACATCGACGAGACTCGCTCGGCAGAGCAGATCATCACGGACCTGGACGCCTGGTTTGCCGCGATCAACTTCAGGGAGTTCGCGGACAATCTGCCAGCCCTTCAGGCCAAGTGGGAACGCGCGAACCCTCGTCACGCGGGCACCGTGGGTTCAATCGAGAACATCCTGTCGCGGGCGCTGATCATCGGCGGCACAGGCCGCGATACGATCTCGATCTACGACACCGCGCGCGCCGAGGCCGTTCTGGCGCAGGTCGATGTCTTCTCGGCCAAGCCGTTCCAGCCTGCCGACCCCTCGGTGGCGACGTCCGCACAGATCGCGGCCGACCCGCTGCAGCAGCGCATCGACTTTACCCGAATTCGCTTTGCAGCCCGTGATGGCGGGCCGGGCCCGGATGGCTCGGTCGCGTTGAACAGCTTTGAGAACAGCTATGTCTATCTCGGCGCCGCCAACGACAAGGTCGAAGTGAAGGCCGCACTGCAACCCATCGGGATCTATACCGGCGGCGGCGATGACGACATCTTCATCGGCTCCACGCCGGATGATGCGCTGACCTCGACCCTTGACGGGATCGACACCATCGTGACCATCGACGGCGGCCTTGGCTCCACGCGCCTTGTGGTCAGCCGCGGGGGCGATACCGATGACACCGGCACCGTCTCCATCGGTGAGGGCGAGGTCATACTGCAGCACTTCGCGGGCAACGACCGCGCGCAGCCGCCCATCGTCTCGGCAGTGGCCTATCAGACGCTGGTCGACCCCACCTTCAACGACTTTGCCGCCGTCCTGATCGCGGGCAGCTACAAGTCTGACAAGGACAATGGCTTTGACCGGGGTGTCACCGTCTACACTGGTGACGGCGACGACAAGTCTGTTCAGATCAAGTCGATCCGCCCCGAGGCGCCGACGCGCATCTACCTTGGCAAGGGCGATGACATTGCCTCGGTCCTGCCCACGCTCGATGAGCACGGCAACAACATCGGTCTGAGGCAGCTGAGTGATCCCAGCAAGGATCCGCATGACAAGCTTGAGGTCTTCGGCGGCGACGGCAATGACCGGATCGATCTTTCCAAGGCACTGGTCAACGTGCGGGCCTTTGGCGGTGCCGGCAATGACCGCCTGATCGGCTCGACCGGGTTCGACATCCTGATCGGTGGCGATGGCGATGACTGGATCGAAGGCTATGGCTCGACCCTGCTGGGCGACCCGGCCGACGACAGCCTGTGGGGGCAGCAGATCGAGATTCTGGTGGGCGACCACCTGGGCCGCTATTTCGAGCAGCCGGGAACCGGTTCGGATGTCATCCGCTTCCAGCTGCCGGGCTTCATCGACGTCAACAGCCAGGATTTCGACGCGCGCTGGATGGAACGCGGTGGCCTCTACCTGTTCGACCGCACCGACAACGCGGGCCAGTTCCGTGACCTGACCGAGGCGTTGAATGGTGACGGTATTCTGCGCGAGAAATTCCGCGGCGCAGACCCGAGGGCTGAATGGAACAGCCTTGTCTCCCCGTCCGAGACGCTCGGGACTGGCGGCAACGACCTGATCTTCTCGGGTGTGGCCCTGCCCAGCGGACTTGGCATGAGCATGCAGGCAAATGCCGCTACACGGACCGGAACCAACGTGATCTTCGGTGGTGCTGGCCGCGACCGTATCTTCGCGGGCGACACCCACGCGGCGCATCGCTTTGGCCATGTGATCGTGGGCGACGAGGCGCGCCTTGTCCTGCGCGACGACAGCGGCGATCCCATCTTCAAGCTGCGCGATATCGCAGCCGCGATTCTGCCGCAGAACAACCCGCGCGGCGATGACTGGATCGTCTTCGGCGCTGGCCCGGCACAGGTTCTATCGGGACGCGGGCATGACGCGATCTTCGGTGGCGTGAATGCCGATGGCAGCAATGCCGCCAGCACCGCACAGGTCAATATCGTCTCCAGCATGGGCGAGATCCAGTTCGAGGATGGCACCACGACGCTTGGGTTAATGAAATCCCTCGAGGATCAGCCGGACGGGGACGACACGGTCCTGATGGGCGAAAATGACGTGCGCTGGATCGGCGGCGGCGGCAATGATCGGATCTGGGTGGGCTATGAAACCGACCTGACCGAAGCCGCGCGCTTCTCGGTTTGGAAGAATTACGGCGGCACCTCCGACACAGGCCGGATGGTCGAGAACGCACCGTTGCGCGACATCCTCGGCCAGAACCCGGCAAGCTTCAGCCTGACCACCGTGCAACCCTACCAGCGCTCGGCCGATGTCCAGTCGCCCGAGGCCGACAGCCAGTTCCAGGATGCCTATCTGCTGGATGGCACCACGCGTGCGGATAAGGCGATCGGGCCAGACAGCTGGACATGGATCCCCTCGACGATCCAGATCATCGACACATCCACCACCCGCCGGACGCAGACTGTGACGCTTCTGTCCGATTACGCGCAGATCGAGCGGACGATGCTGAACCGCCCGGGTGGGGTGAAGGACGGCTACGATTACGAGGCGGCGGATATCGAGCTATTCACCGATACCCAGCAGCTTGTCGTCGAAGTGGCGGAATCGATCACCCCTTCGGTGAATTTCGACGCTACTTACGAAAACTTGCCGGATATGCCGCTGTCCCTGCAATCGTGGAACCGCGGCGATGGCGGGCATGACCAGATCACGGTCGGCTCTGCCCGCGGCCAGATCATCGCGGGCGAGGGTAATGATAAGATCACAAGCGGTGAGAACCGTGCATCGACCGACGACACCCCCGATCCTAGCAGCGATCTGGTCGTCGCAGGCGATGCCGCACAGGTGCACCGGTTTGCCGCCGATGACAGCCGCTATGACACAAGGTCCGATTTCCCGCGCCTGATCCGCGTGTCCACCAGCACCGAATTGACCAAGGTCGACGTTCAGGGGACCGAGGAAAGCCAGGCCTATCGCGGCGGCGATGACGTGATGGACCTTGGCACCGGCCATCACGTCGTCCTGGGCGGTCTGGGACGCGACACGATCAGCGTGGCGACCACCGAAGCGGGCCTTGACCAGATCGTCGCGGGCGACGGGGCTACGATGCTCTTCGATCCGCGGCTTGATTACGGCCCGCCGCGTGCGGTGCTCTATTTCGAAACGATGGAGCGCAACAGCGCGCTACTTTCGAAAGAACTGCGCGGGGCGGACGACAATAATGACACGATCACCATCGGAAATGGCGACGTGCTGGCGGCCGGCGGGCTTGGCAATGATATCCTGACCCTCGGCAAGGGTCGGCAGTTCATCGCGGGCGATTCCGCCAGCTTCCTAACCGCACAATACAATGTCATCACGCCCGCCAAGAAGGACGTCCCCGAGGTCGGACGTCAGGAGATGATCTTTGAAGACCTGATGCCGGGCGTGGTCGGCGGTGATGATGTTATCACCTCGGCGGCCACCCAAGTCGTCTTCATCGGCGGCGGTGGTCATGACACGGCGACGCTGCAGCAGGGTATGAGCGTCGATGAAGAAGGCCATGCCTTCGCGATTGGCGGTCGCGGACAGTTCGTCTTCGAGCTTGATCTGCCTGGCAAAGACGGCTTCCGCAACGATGACCGCACGATACCGGGCATGTTCAACGTGCTGACGTTGAAGGATATGCAGACCTTCGACACCCAGCCGCTGCCCAAGTTCAACACCGCCGATCCGTTGACGGATCCAGTTACGGTCACGACCAACGACACGGTCATCGACCCGGCGTCCGGCAAGACCTACACCTACGTTCCGAACGAATCCAAGACTGTCGCGGATTGGTCCGAAGCGGAGTTCTCCAATCCGGCGCTCTGGTTCTCTCCGACCTTGGCGAGCCAAGAAGAAAAGAACCTGACCGGGGGCAATGACACGATCCACATGTCCTATGGTCGCCTTGTGGCCATGGGCGGGGGTGGCGCCGACACACTGACCGGGCTTGGCAGCGACAACGCGGGCAATGGCGGCACAGCCAGCGCGATTTTCGCAGGGGATTCGGCATACCTGTCGCTGACCTCGGACCCCGATGAGTTGAAGGTGCAGATCTTTGAAAGCCGGCGTGGCCCGGACGGGGATCTGAACCTGACGGGCACGCGGGGCAGTGCAAACTACGGCAAGGACGTCATTGATCTTGGCGGTGGGCATCTTCTGGCCATCGGTGGCGAGGGTGACGATACCATCACGAACGGCAACGGTCGCGCCATCGTGCTGGGCGATCATGGCCAGATGATCTTCTCGGTCTCGAACGGTCACAAGATCAGCACCGTCACCAATGCCGCGCGCACCGATGTGGACGAATCCGCCCTGCTCAGTCTGATTGCAGGTGATGACAGGATCGAGTTGGGTCAGGGTAGCCTTCAGATCGTCATGGGTGGCGACGGGAACGACACGGTCACGACCCAGACCGACGGGTTCGCAACACCGCAGCCAGGTGCCGTGGTGAACGACAGCTACTTTGCAGGTGATCGTGCCGAGCTGGTCTTCGACCCCTCGGTCGCGGGCGACCGAATGCTGAGGTTCACCGCGAAAAGCGATCCGAACTCAGGCGATGGTGACGACAGTTTCACCACAGCCGACGGGGATGTGCGTGCCATTCTGGGCTACGGGGCCGACAGCCTGACCATGGGTCATGGCATGGCCATCGTGCTGGGTGACGGTGGCGAGATCCTTGCCAACCCGACGAGTTTTGCGCTCAATCGCCTGACCTATCGTGCTGATATCGAACCGGGGCGCGACGGGAACGACACCATCGTCTCGGGCGACGGCGACATGGCCGCGATCCTTGGCGGCGGCAGCGACAGCCTTGTCACCGGCAATGGTGAGGTGCTGGGCCTCGGGGATTGGGGTGTGCTGCGCTTCGACGAAACCGATGTGCTGCGCGAGGTATCCAATACCCCTATCGAAAGCCTGCGGGCTGCAGCGCTTGCCCTTGCAGGCGACGACACATTCCGCCTTGGCGAGGGGATGCGCCACGTCATCATGGGCGGTGCGGGCAACGATACCGTAACGGCGCAAGTGTATGGGGATGGGGTGACGCCGCGCGATGCCCTTGCCTATGACCAGAGCTATTTTGCCGGTGACCATGCGGATCTGGTGTTCGATGCCCTCCAGACTCCGGGGCAATTGATCACCCAGATGCTGACCTTTACGGGCACCGACTGGACCGATTTCGTTGGCGACGACAGCTTCACCACCGGCAATGGCGAGGTTCGGGCGATCCTGGGTGTCGGGGCCGACACCCTCGTGCAGGGGGATGGCCTGGGCTACGTGCTGGGCGATCTCGGCACGCTGGACCAGAACAACCCTGCCTATATCCTCGGGCGGATCGAAGCCGCGCCCGTGCCCTTCACCTTTGCCAACGGGCACGACAGCTGGACCGCCGGGGATGGTGAGCATGTGGGTATCATGGGAGCCGGAGACGATACAGTGCGCCTTGGCGACGGGCCGGTCCAGGTGCTGCTCGATCACGGCTTCACCCTGCGCGATGTGACCAATGCCAAGCTCATCCATACCGAGGACGAGGCCGCCGAGGGCTGGGGCAATGACAGTCTGGTGGCAGGTAGCGGCTGGGGCTTTGTTATCGGCGGAGGCGGCAACGACAGCATCGCGACCGGTCGCACCGATCTGGGCACGAACGCTACGGTCGATGGCCGCCACATCCTTCTGGGTGACGCTGGCTATGTCGATTTCGACCCGACCCTGCCGGGCGAGATGGAACTGGTCCGCATCGAGGCCTATCTGCCGCAGATCAGGGGAAATGACCGCCTCTGGGGTGGGGCGGGCAACGACGTGCTGATCGGCGGCGGCGGGTCCGACGAGGTCCATGGCGAGGCCGGGCGCGATTTCGTGGCGGGCGATTTCCTTCTGATCGAGTATGAGCAGGGGCTGGAACGCAACGTCATCACCCAGCGCGACTACTATGATGAGGGTGCAGGCGATCTTGTGACCACCGGCTATGACGGTGATTTCGTCTTCGGGGGCACGCAGTCCAACACGATGGGCGTGGCCGCCTCGGTCGATATCATCTTCGAGACCTTCGGCCGGATCCTCTTTGAACAGGGCCGCGGCATCGACAAGGTCGAGCGGATCTTCAACATGGGCATCGCATCGAGCCTGCTGAACGACCGTGTCCGCGACGGCCAACTGAGTGTCGTTGGCACGACGGTCAACGCGTCTGAGGCTCCGGGAACGGTGCAGAACGTGATGACACCGGTGATCGCCGATGCCGAGGATCTGCAGACGGGCGTATTGGATACCGGCAGCGAGGACTTGCTCGGGACCGTTGGCACGCCCGGTCAAGTGAACCTCCTGCAAATAACCGATGTCGATGATACCGCGCAGTCCGCTGCCGCCAGCCCACAGCCGGTCAACCGTGCCGTGCCCACGGTCGAGGTGCCGAAGTTTGCCCGCGCAACACGCGATGTTCCGCCTGCGCCGCACGCCAAGGCGGCATCCGATCCGCTGCGCGACGCAGCAGGCATGTCAAAGATCCTTGCGGCCCGTGGCCAGATCGCCGAGGAACAGGAAGAGATGTTGAATTTCCTCGAGGCGGGCGCGGTACTTGCCGCCGCGGCGAAGGGCTATCGAAGGTACGGCAAACCGCGCAGCGTGGGCAGCCTTGAGCAACGCCTGCGGGTCTGGACGGACAACGGCTTCTCACTGAGAGGCGATGCGTCTCACGATACACGTCTCTAACCAAAATCGGCGGGGCCTTCACCGGGCAGAATCCACGGTCCCGCCTGCCAAAAGAAAATGCCTAGTTACAAGGAAATGACCTCATGGCTAAAGAACCTCAGAAAACCGACAGCCGGAAAACGGTGGTGTTCCGCGATGGCGCAATGCGCACAAGCTATTGCAATGTCGTCAATGTTGCTGCGACATCCGAGGAATTCGCCTTGCTCATCGGGGTGGGGCGGTCTTGGCATGGCAAGGGTGATGAGTTTGAGGTCGATCTCAACGACCGTGTGATCATGACGCCCCCTACGGCAAAGCGCCTTGCCGCGATGCTGATAAACGCCATCGCCCAGCACGAACAGCGCTATGGCACCATCGACGCCTCGGCACAGCCGCCGACGCCCGAGACCAATACCTCCGTCTCTAACTGACCCTTTGTGCGCGCGGAAAGCTGATCATAGATGCAGGACATCCTGAGCGCGCCGTCCAAGGGGAAATCGGCGCAGGCAGATAAAACGGACACTATTGCCCGACTGCAGGACTGGTGCGCAGAGTTGCGCGCGCGACTGCCGGGGCTGGTGGAAGTTGCCCTGTTGCGCCTTGCCCCCGAGGGCAGCGCGCTGATCACTGCGGCACCCGAGGATACGGTGACGGGCCGCTTGGGATATCGGGAAGCAATAGCCCGCATGCGGGCGGCGCAGGCAGCGGTGCTTTTGCCCCTCGACCGGACCGAGGATGGCATAGCCGAGGTCATCGCGATGCCGGTGCGCCCGCCGCATGCCGCGTCCGGCGCACCTGCCGAGATCGCCGTTCTGGTCGGGGTCGCTGAAATGTCGGCTTCGCGTGTGCAATTGATCATGGCGCAGCTCGAGGTGGCGCTAGGCTGGCTGATGTTTCATCTGGGCCGTCAAGCCATGGACGAGACAAGGGAACTTGCGCAGATCCACGAGCAGGCCTTCCTGATCTGTGCCGAGATGCTCGACGCCGAACGACCGACCGAGGCGCGCCAGATCCTGGCGTCGCTGCTTGCCAAGTATCTCAAGGCCGACCGCGTGGTGCTGGTGCGACTGGGGATCTTCGGGCTGCGCATTCAGTCGATCAGCGGCGAAAGCAAGTTTGACAAAAAGTCCCAGTTGAATGATTTGACACGGCAGGTCGCCCATGAGGCGCAACTGCGCCGGGCGCCGATCAGCTGGCGGCGCAGCGCGCCGGAAAAGGCCTCCTTGATGGGACGCCTGGGCGAGATGCATGGCGATGCCGCCATTGATGCTGTGCCGCTGACCGATGCGCTGGGCAACATCACCGAGGTTGTGGTGTTGCATTGGTCTGACGACGCCCAACTGCCCGATATAGATGCATGGTCGGTGGTCTGGACGCTTGCCCGACCCATTCTTGCCGAAAAGGACCGGGCGGCACGCGGCTTTGTCATGCGCAACCTTATGGCGTCGAAAACGGTGCTGAGGCGACTGTTCGGGCCGCGGGCCTTCAAGCTGAAGCTGGTTGCCGCCCTGTTGCTGACCGCGGTCTTTGTCACGGCCTTCGTGCAGGTCGAGGACACGCTGCGCGCCGATGTGGTGATCGATGATCCCGACTTGCGGGTTATGAGCGCGCCAATCGACGGATTTATCGAAGAGGTTTTCGTCATCCCCGGTGACCGGGTAAGCGCCGGTCAGGCTCTGCTGAAGCTAGAGGATGATGAGATCCGGCTGCGTATCGCCGAGCTTGAAGCCCAAAAGGCGCGTCATATGGCCCGCGCCGCATTGGCTCGTTCAAACCGCGACCGGGCCGAGGCCGCCGTTGCCGAAGCCGAACAGGCCGAGACCGACGCCCGCCTGTCGCTGGCGCGCCGTGAACTGGCCCAGACTGTGATCAGTGCCCGCGTGGACGGGATCATTCTGGAGGGCGACCTGCGCCAGAGGCTTGGCGCGCGGGTCACCTTTGGGGAAGAGCTGATGCGGATCGCGCCGCAGCAGGGGATCGAAGTGCAGCTTTCGGTGCGCAACCGCGATGGCGACAGGCTCGCGATCGGGTTGCAGGGGCGCTTGCGCCTGGAGGCGGCGCCGGATGTGCCGCTGAGCGTGCAGGTCATGCGTTTGCAGCCGCGCGCCGAGACCATAGACGGCGAATTGCGCTTCGTAGCCTTCGGTGAACTGTCTGCGGGCGCGCTCGAGATCGAGAATGGCATGCAGGGTGCGGCGCGTCTCGATCTGGGGCAGGCCACGATCTACGCGGTCTGGATCCGGCCGATCCTAGAGACGGTCTACATGTTCCTCTGGCGGTGGCTGCCGTAATGGCACGAGTGCAGCTGCACAGCGAAGACTGGTACCGCGTTTCGGCCTTGTGCCCGCGTTTGCGCCCCCAGGTTCAGGTCGCCTTGCACGATTACAAGGGTATGCCCTGGTATGTGCTGACGGATCGCTCTTCCGGGCAGACATTCCGCATGACGGCCGATGATTTCGAGATCCTGCGCCGCTTCGATGGGCGGACGAGGATTAGTGAGATCTGGAACGGTATCGCCTGGAGCCATGAGCGCGACCTGCCGCCGCAAGACGAGTTTCTGGAATTGCTGTCACGTCTGTACGACTCTGGGATCATCTTGGTCGACGCGCTGCCGCGGGCCGCGACGCTTGCGCGCGGACAGGAGGAGAAGGCGCGCGAATGGATCACGCGGCTGTTGAAATCTCCGGTGTCGCAAAAGATCGGGCTGTTCAATCCCTCGGCGCTTCTGGAAGGGCGCGTGATGACGGGCCTTGCGCATCTCGTTTTTGGACCGGTCGGGCTGCTTCTTTGGCTGGCGGCGATTCTGGGCGGGGTCCTGACCGCGCTGTCCTACTGGCAACCCCTGACTGCGAATCTCGGCGACCGCGTTCTGGACCCCGGAAACCTGCTGATCATGGCCTGCGTTTATCCTGCGGTGAAGCTGATCCACGAACTGGCACATGCCTTGGCCGTGCGCCGTTTTGGCGGTTCGGTCACGCAGGTGGGTGTCATGTTTCTGGTTTTCGTGCCGATGCCCTATGTCGATGCCTCGCAGGCCAACGCCTTTCGGTCCCATGGGGTGCGGGCGCTGGTCACGGCGGCGGGCATCATGGCGGAATTCGCCATTGCCGGTGTGGCCATGATCCTCTGGGCCGAGGCGGATCCGGGCCTGTGGCGGGCGATACTGTTCAACACCATCCTGCTCTGCACCATCTCGACCATTTTTTTCAACGGCAACCCTCTGTTGCGGTTTGACGCCTATTTCGTGCTGGCCGATCTGACGCAGACACCAGCGCTGGGCACGCGCGGGCAAAGGCTTTTGATGCGTCTGATCAAGCAGCTGGTGGGCCTTGATCCCGGCCCCGACACCGAAAGCGGTGGCACGGGCGAACGCGTCTGGCTGGTCAGTTACGCGGTGGCCGCGGCGATGTATCGAGTCTTCATCGTCTTTGCCATTGCCTTCGGGCTTGCGCAGATGTTGGGAATGGCTGGGCAGATCCTGGGGGCATGGGTTGTCATCGGGGGTTTGATATGGCCCAACGCCAAGGCATTGCATGGTGTTGCCGTATCCCCCGAGGTCAGAAAGAGGAAATGGATTCTCATGCGCAGGCTGCTCATCTTCGGTACCGCCTCTCTTGCCATGCTGGTCGTGATCCCTTTCCCGCTGCGCACGACCGTGCCGGCGGTGGTGGTGCCAAGCCCGCAAGCGGCCCTTTATTCGCGTGGCGAGGGGTTCGCGGAAACCCTGGCGGTTGAAAGCGGTGCGCCGCTCTTGCCCGGCGATGTGGTGATGATCCTTGACCGTGCGGCGCTCGCCACGGAACTCGACGCGCTCGAGGCGCGCCGCGCGGCAAGTGCGGCACGGCTTCTGGCTGCACGCAATGATGGCGAGACCTCTCTGGCGCAAGCGATCGAGGCCGAGCTGGGCGCCATCGCGGATGGCGCGGCGCAGATCCGTGATCAACTTGCCGCGATCCGGGTGGTGGCGGATCGGGCCGGGCAATGGGTGGACGCCCTCACTCCGGTCGAGCGGGGCATGATGGTGACACGGGGTCAGCAGCTTGGCTGGATCCTTGGGCCCGAGGATCGCAGGCTGGCGGCCCACATCCCGCAGTCGCGCGGCTTTGCCTTGCGTCACGGTGTGCAAGGGGCCCGGCTGATGGTGGCACCCGGCGATACTCGCGAGGTTGCGCC
The DNA here is from genome assembly GCF_001517585.1 of Roseibaca calidilacus. Classification (NCBI taxonomy): domain Bacteria; kingdom Pseudomonadati; phylum Pseudomonadota; class Alphaproteobacteria; order Rhodobacterales; family Paracoccaceae; genus Roseinatronobacter; species Roseibaca calidilacus. The sequence goes on from NZ_FBYC01000001.1 coordinate 55,404, forward strand.
AGATGCCATCGCGCTACGCCCGGATGCTAGCCGCTCGCTGGTCGACCCGATGCTGGCCGATCGCATGGGTGGACCTGTGCTGACCGATCTGGAAAGCCCGCCAGAGGCAATTCTGGCGCTGAATGCGGCTTTTCAACTGGTGATCGATGCTCCCGGTAATGATCTTCAGCTGGGCCAGACCGTTCTGGTCAAGCTGGTCCATCCGCCCATGACCCTCTTCGATCGCTATTGGCCGCGCATCGTCACCTTTGTCGGAGAGCGTTTTGGCGCTGGCGCCTGACATCCCCGCGCCTCGCGGCGATTTGGGCTTGTTCCCACCCGAGCGGGAGATCCCGGTCGATGAGAAACTGTCCTGGGACATCATCATCCGGCTTCGCAAATGGGCTTTGCGCTCACACCTTTCGCGCCGCCGGCTTGTGGCATGTGTGCGTGCGGCGCGTGGCAGCTTGCGCGACCTGTCGCCGGACGCTCTGCGGGCCGAGGCGCAGGCACGCGGCGTCCGACTGGGGCAGGGGCCGCTGACGGCGCGCGGCTTGGCGGATGTGATGGCCACGGTAGACGAGGCGCTCTATCGCGCCCGCGGTTTCACCTTTCACGACAACCAGCTTCAAGCGGGCCTTGTCATGGCCAGCGGGCATTTCGCGGAAATGGCCACTGGCGAGGGCAAGACCCTGACCGCGACATTGCCGATCGCGGTTCATGCCCTCGTCGGCTGTGGCGTTCATGTGGTCACGGTCAATGACTATCTGGCCCAACGTGACGCAGAAGAAGTCACACCGATCCTCGGTCAACTGGGGCTCAGCGTGGGCTGCGTGCTGCATGACATGGATCTTGAGCAGAAGCGCGCGGCCTATGCCTGCAACGTGACCTATTGCGCCAACAAGGAACTGGTCTTCGATTACCTGAAGGAACGCGCGCGTTGGGATCGGCCCTCGCCGCTGGCCTATCGCCTGCAACTGTCCGGCCTTGGAGAGGAGTTCAGGGGCACGCCCCCGCTTGTGCAGGCGCTGGATTTCGTGCTGATCGACGAGGCGGATTCGGTCCTGATCGACGAGGCGAACATCCCACTGATCCTGACCGAACCCGTCGACGATACCCTGTCGGAGGCTTTTGTCGCACAGGCGATCGATCTTGTCGCCCGTGCCCCTGACGATGTGTGGGAAAGTGCCGATGCGCTTGGCTACCGCGGTCTGCGCCCCGAGGCCCTGTCGCGGTTGATCGACGGCTTGGCAGACCCCTCTCCGGAATGGCAAAGCCTTGCCATCGCGGAAGAGATGATCTCGAAAGCCCGGCTTGCACAGGACAAGTTCATCCGCGATGTCCATTACATCATCGCAGAAGATAAAATCGTGCTGGTGGATGCACAGACCGGGCGGCCCACGCCGGACCGGACCTTGCCATGGGGCGTTCAGCAGGTGATCGAATACCGCGAGGGGCTAGAGATCAGCTCGAACCGCGCCGTGATCGCGAAGCAGAGTTTCCAGAACTACTTTTGCCGCTATCACAAGTTGGCGGGCATGAGCGGAACGCTGCGCGAGGTCCGGCAGGAATTGACGAAAACCTATGCCACGCCTGTGGCGCGCATTCCCTCCAATCGCCCGGTGATCCGCAAGCGCCTGCTGCGGCGTCTTTTCACCAGTACCGAGGACAAGATCGACTGGGCCATCGCGCGCGCCGAGGAGATGGCAAGCCTTGGGCGACCGGTTTTGATCGGCGTGTCGAGTGTGCTGTTGTCGGAACAGGCAAGCGCCGCGCTTAGCGCAATCGGTCGGGACCATGACGTCCTGAACGCCCGGCGGCCCGAGCAGGAGGCCGATATCGTCGCCTCGGCCGGTAGGGCAGGGCGGGTGACTGTGGTGACCAATATGGCCGGCCGGGGGACGGACATCAAACTGCCACCAGAGGTCAAAGCGGCCGGCGGCCTGCATGTCATCATTCTGGATGCGCTTGAAAGCAGCCGCCTTGAGCGTCAGCTTTTCGGCCGGTCGGGGCGGCAGGGCGATCCCGGCAGCTATGACGTGGCCCATGCCCTCGACGAGGTCGAATTGCAGCGGATCCTCGGCGCGGGCACGCGCCGTCTGATCGCGGCGCTTTTGCGTCTGTCTGAGCGGCTTACCGTGCCCTTGCATTTCCACTATGTTGAGTGGAGCCGCAGGCGGCTGGAACGCCATCGGCGGAGACGTCGCTGGAAACTATTGAAAAGTGAGGAAAAGCGCAATGACTTGTTGGTTTTCACGCGCGCGGGCTAGGGCGGCTCTGGCCATGGGGCTGGCGCTTTCGGCCATTGCGATTCCCGCGGGCGCACAAGATCTGGATAGCGGATACTGTCAACTGGCCCCCATCACCGACACGCGGGTGGGTTTTGCAGGTCGCGAGATTGTGCGCGAGGTGGCCGTGGAGCTTGGCCAGCGCGTTGCGCGGGACGATGTTCTTGTGCGTCTGGATCCGGCCGGTTTGCCCGCGCGCCTGGAGCGGGCGCGTGCCGAATTGCGGCAGGCTGAACGCGCCATGGACCGGGCCAACGCGCTGGAAGGGGTGCTGGTCGCCGAAGAGCGTGACCAGCGCGAAACCGATCTGGCCGTGCGGCGGGCCACATTTCAGGAAATCGAGCTGGAGATGCAAAGGCTGACCCTACGTGCCCCGCACGGCGGCATCGTCGTGGAGATCATGGCGCGCGAGGGCGAGCTTCTGGAAGACAGCGTCGCCATGCGCATTGTCGAATTGTCGCGCCTTCTGGTCGAAGCGGATATGCCCCTTGGGCGGTTCGGCAGCTTTGAACCGGGCCAAATCTTGCGCCTTGAAACCGAAACGGGGGGCGAGGCAGAGGCGCGCATCACCTTTGTCGATCCGCTGGCAGATCTTGCCAGCCGATCCTTTCGGATCCGGGCGGAACTGGACAATCCCGACGGATTTTTCACACCGGGCACGACCTGCGTGTTGCTGGAGTGAACGCATCTGCCGCGCTTCCCCTTTTGCGAATGATCGGATGCCGCTCTGCCCCATGGGCCTTGGTGTGCAAGACGACGCTGCTCAGGACGCTTGCGGGCCTTGCGCCGTCGTTTGCAGGGAGCGCCGGGGCGAATCTGAGGTTCTGGGCTGTTGTTTTGCGCTTACAACTGAGATGGGTTTTCACCGAGAAGTGAGCCACTGTTGTTTTTAACTGAGAACTGATCCGGCAACAGCAGAAATTGTCATTGAGAATTGATCCATGTGCAACCGTGCCCCCGCGCCGTGCTCTCGTGGCTCGCAATCCCGCGCCGGGGCTGGTTCATCATTCCGACCGCGGGTCGCAATACTGCTCAGTCGACGATCAAGCGCTGCTCCGCAGACGCGGGAGCTGCTATGACAACGGGATGGTCGAAACGTTCTTCAAGACAATTTAATCAGAGCTGATCTGGCCGGTCGCGTGGTAGACACGCGCTCAGGCCGCAAACGCCGTCGCCTTCGAGAGGAAGGCCCGCGAAGTGAGCTAATCGCTCTCGACAAAAGCGGGGCAAGTCCAAAATGGCCGAGCGTCAGGTACGATCGGCCGCCTACCACATGAAGGCTGCCCGCTTTCGGGCTTACGAGCGCATCTCGGGATTCGATTTTACCGCCAGCGAAATCCGCGAAGCCTAGATACGCCAGCTTCATCATTACGAGTTCCTGCATGGTGCTGAAAATGTGGTGCTGACCGGCGGTCCCGGCATGTGGAAATCCCATGTTGCCGTCGTGTTGCAAGCACAGCTCTGGCGTGACCCTCGGCAGCCAGGCTTGAGCACCACCGCAAAGCCGCCGCGCATACTGTCATGTGCGGCGGTTTTTCAGTATCATTCGCTTTCAGTTCGGGGCACGCAGGTTCAGTTCGTGCGCGCATTGCCCCCGGCGGCGGTACCAAGAGCCGCGCCCCCCAGCATTGCTGCCGTGCGGCCCGATCCTGACCCGATCTTGGAGCCAGCAGCCGCACCGATAAGCCCACCCGTAACCGCATTGATCTGTGGATCATTCGTGCAGCCGGCCAAAGCGCCAAAACCAACGGCAAACACTGCGATGCTTACTATTTTCTTCATCTGCATACCCTTCTTTTCTTGCAGTCTTTTTGCAAAGACACGTGGGAGGGATACGCTGTCGCATTGAGAAAGTTTCGGCCTGCTGCATCCCAGATGCGACACAGAAGCGTGAATGCTACGGTCTAGGCTCCAGACTCATTGATATTCACAGCCAGAAGAGGACGGTTGCTGCGAGCGCGACTGCGGAAAGGAACACCTTTGGGCATCTGTCGTAGCGAGTGGCGATCCTGCGCCAATCCTTTAGCCGACCGAACATGATCTCGATCCGGTTGCGCCGTTTGTAGCGTCGCTTGTCGTATTTCACAGGGGTCTTGCGCTTCTTTCGACCAGGGATGCAGGGCTTTATCTCTTTGTCTTTCAACGCATCTCTGAACCAGTCCGCATCATAGCCGCGATCTGCAAGCAGCCAATCAGCTTCTGGCAACTCCCGCAGCAAAGCCGCCGCACCGGTGTAGTCGCTGACCTGTCCGGCCGACATGAAGAAGGTAATGGGGCGACCGATAGCATCTGTGACAGCATGCAGTTTGGTATTCATGCCGCCTTTCGTGCGACCGATCAGGCGGCCAGGCCCCCCTTTTTGACCCGCAGGCTCGAAGCCGTGCGATGTGCTTTCAGATATGTGGCGTCGATCATGACCGTCTTGGTCTCAGTCCCCTCCGCCGCCAGACCCGCCATGATCCGGGCGAACACGCCCATATCGCTCCAGCGCTTCCAGCGGTTGTATAAGGTCTTGTGCGGACCATATTCCTTGGGCGCGTCGCACCACCGCAACCCATTGCGATTGATGAAGATTATCCCGCTGAGAACGCGTCTGTCGTCAACGCGAGGCTTGCCATGGCTCTTGGGGAAGAAGGGTTTTAGACGCTCCATCTGGGCGTCGGTCAGCCAGAAAAGATTGCTCATTGATCAGTCTCCTTGCGGAGCGTGAATCACGCCGCAAAGGTGAAATCAATGGGTCCTGAGCCTAATGGCCTAAAGGATGATTTATAATAATACCCTGATCGTCCAAAGGTGCGCATTGCAAAAATCCTTCAAGGAATAAGTGGACTTTGGAATGATAAATAGGCGGATGGTAAAATATACCTCTGGACGATCACATTTCATTAACCCATCACATTTCTGAGAAGCCTGTAGTGGGCCTCGGATCAACCCCAAACACCCGATAGGAGTTTGAATGATGTTGAAAGTAACCAAAGCACTAAAGGCTTTTTGCAACGACGAACGTGGCGCCACTGCGATTGAGTACGGCTTGTTCGCCGCTCTTATCGCCGCGGTCATCGTGCTGAACGTTGAGAGCATCGGCGAGTCGGTCAACTCTGCGTTCGCAACTGTCAAGGATGCGCTGCCGGCCGACGAAGAATAGTAAAACGGCCCAATGCGTTGACGGCCCGCCATCTGGTCGGCGGGCCTGCCTTTCTTTCGACTGATGAACGGCTTTGCGACAATGCGAAACTTCACGATTCTTTTGGTCTCAACCGTGATCGCCCTATGGGCGGCCTATTACGTGGCTGGGTCCGAGGGAAGCACTGAAGACCCTGACATGCAGGCAACGCCGGCATCTGTCGGCACGCCGGAACCCGTGCAGGTGCTCGCCTTGGCGCACCCAACTTCGACACTACCGAGCGTGATTTGAGCGGCTTTTGCTGGCTGACGGTTGAAGTTTCAATGTGTTAGCTTGGCGCCACGGGCTGATCTTCGGAAATCTTGTAGTCACACACTTAGTTCTATTTCATCTTGATTTGCGGGCGAAATCTTTGATACCTTCGCTACACAATGTATACGCGCATCACCAAGACCGGCGACCGCCAATACCTGCAACTGGTCGAATCCTTCCGCAACGACTGCGGGCAGGTGCGCGTGCGCGTCATTGCCAATCTCGGACGCCTCGACAGATTGAGCCCCGACAAGCTTGATCCGCTTATCAATGGGCTGAACCGTGCGCTTGGGCGCAGCGAGAATACATCGTCCGAGATCATTCAGGAGGCAGGCCGGGCACATGGAAATGTCTTTGCCCTTCATGAGCTCTGGTGCGAACTGGGGTTCCAGAAGGCGCTCAACCGCGCCCTGCGTTCCAGCCGCCGTGAGTTTGACGCGGAAGCCCTCGTCCGCGCCATGGTCTTTAATCGACTTTGCGAACCCGACAGCAAATTGGGCTGCCTGCGCTGGCTGGAGACAGTGGCCATGCCGGCAATGCCCGACAGCGTGACGCACCAGCAATTGTTGCGCGCGATGGATGCGCTCATGGATAATGCGGGAGGTGTCGAGGAGGCTTTGGCGCGCCAGATCCGCCCCTTGGTCGATCGTGATCTGGCCGTTGTTTTTTATGACCTGACCACAGTGCGCATCCATGGGGAAGGCGCGGTCGAGGATGATATCCGGGCGTTCGGGATGAACAAGGAGCGGGGTGGTATCGCCCGTCAGTTTGTCTTGGGCATTGTGCAGACCGCCGATGGCCTGCCACTCATGCACACAGTTCACCCCGGCAATGTCGCCGAAACCAAGACTCTGCAGGCCATGCTGAAGACCGTTCTGCAACGCTTCCCCATTGACCGCGTTATCTTGGTGGCAGATCGCGGCCTGCTGAGCTTTGATAACATTCATCACCTGACGGAGATGGCCAATCAGGGTGGGCGCAAGCTGGAATTCATCCTGGCCGTGCCTGCCAGGCGGTATGGCGAATTGACCGGCACTTTCCGAGAGCTGAACTTCGATGAAGAGGGTTTGGCCGAGGCGCAGTTTGCCGATCATCGTCTGATCGTTGCTCATGATCCACTGCGCGCAGCTGAGCAAAGTGACAAGCGCCGTGCGCGCATCGCTGAGCTCGAAGCCATGGCCGAGAAAATGGTCACAAAACTTGATGCACAGGATGATGGGAAAACCGCTCAGGGGCGTCGTGCTTCAGACCGCGGCGCCTACAGCCGCTTCACCCGCGCTGTCGCCGAGGCCGAAATGTTGCGCTTTGTGAAGCCCGACCTGACCGCAGACCGGTTCTCCTGGAGCATTGATGAAGATGCCATTGCCGATGCACAGCTATTCGATGGCAAGCTCGCCCTGATCACCAATGCCCCAGACCTGACACCAACTGAGGCGGTCGAACGCTATCGTTCCCTCGCAGATATTGAACGCGGATTTCGAGGCCTCAAATCCGATATCGAAATCGCACCAGTGCATCACAGACTGCCAGATCGCATCCGCGCCCATGCATTGATCTGCTTCATGGCCTTAACCCTCTACCGTGTCATGCGCATACGCCTGAAGGCCCAAAGACATACCGCCAGCCCGAGCACCGCTCTGAACCTTCTCGCACGCATCCAGAAGCACACTGCCCATATCGGCGATCGCACATTCAACGGAACCAGCAAAACCACACAGGAGCAGCTCGATCTCTTCGAGGCCATGGGCCTCAAAAAGCCCGCCTGACCGGCAGTGTAGTCACACAAACACAATTTCCGTGTGAACAATATCAATCACTTACGCGATTAACTGTCGAACCTGGGATTCCTGACGTGCTGGCTCAGACCGCAACAGAATGCCGGGCGGTGCTTTGCGCCAGATAGGTGTCGAACGCAGCCGCCGCAAGCCGCACCAAGGGGCGGCCTCGTTCTGTCATGGCCACCTGCCCGCCCGTGACAGAGACAAGGCCATCCGCCTGCATCTCGGCAAGCGCGTCGGCTGCATCGTGCCACCAACCGGCAGGGGCACCATATTTTGCGCCAATGATATCGGCATCGACATGCCCGTCGCACATCAGCCGCTCAATGACTGCGCCGCGCAGCCGGTCCTCGTCGATAAAGGCCCGGCCCTTGGCAACGGGCAGATGACCCGCGTCGACCGCGCGCGCCCATGCACCGGTTTCGGCAATGTTCTGCAAATAGCCGGCAGGTGTGCGCCCGATAGATGTGGCACCCATCCCGAGCAGCGTCTCTGCCTGATCGGTCGTGTAGCCCTGAAAGTTGCGGCGCAACCGCCCCTCACGCGCTGCGCGGGCCAAATCGTCCTCGGGCAGCGCGAAATGGTCCAGCCCGATGGCGACATAGCCTTCTGCGGCCAGTGCCTCTGCGGCTGCGCTGGCTTGGGCGGCGCGCTCCTCTGCGCCGGGCAGGGCGCTTTCTTCGATCATGCGCTGGTTCTTGGCCATCCATGGCACATGGGCATAGCCGAACAGCGCCACCCGGTCGGGGCGCATGTCAGCACTTAGCTTCACGGTTTCGATCAGGCTTTCGACGGTCTGGTGGGGCAGGCCATAGATCAGGTCGAAATTGATGCCTGCAACACCTCCGGCGCGCAAATCTTCGACCGACCTGCGCACCATTGCGGGCGGCTGAACCCGGTTGATGGCCTGTTGCACCTTGAGGTCGAACTCCTGCACGCCAAAGCTTGCGCGGGTAAAACCCAGCGCGCCAATGCGCGCGGCCATCTCTGGCGTCAATGTGCGCGGATCGCTTTCAATTGCAATCTCGGCATTTTCGGTGAAATCCCACCGCGTCCGGACCTTGGCCATCAGGGCTGCCAGATCATCGGGTGAGAGCGCAGTTGGTGTGCCCCCGCCCCAATGCAGATGCGAAACTTTCATCCGACCGGGCAGCGCATCGGCGGTGAGCGCGATTTCCTTGCCCAGACTGCGCGCATAGTCCGCAACAGGGTCATATCGCGCGGCCAGCTTCATGTTGCAGCCGCAATACCAGCACATCTGCCGACAAAACGGCACATGCAAATAAAGCGAAATCGGCTCAGAAGGGTCCAGCGCCGCCAGCCAATCGCGGTAGCAGGCTTCATCGACATCTTTGCTGAAATGCGGTGCCGTCGGATAGCTGGTATAGCGCGGAGAGGCCCGCCGAGCGTAGCGGTCGATAACAGGGTCCATGGGATCAGCTTTCCGAACGGGTAATAAGAGCAACCGAGGCGGCCTAAGTAGTCAGGCAACACCAAAGTTGCCGCCAACCTAAAGCAGCGTCGGTCAGCCTTCATTGACATGCATCAAACCCGTCACGCGGAGCCAGTGCAGGCTTCACCGGTGCATTGCCAATTGACATGGCGGGCGGGTGCAACATCTAGCTAGCGCAGCGGAAATAGCGCGATGATGATGCGACAACACACTCTCGATCCTGCAACGATCAGCGAAATCGTCGAAATGGCCTTGAGTGATAAGGTCAGCTTTGACGAAATTCGCGCCCAGCATGGGCTTGCTCCGGATCAGGTTCAGGCCCTGATGCGTCGCAATCTGAAACCGGGCAGCTACCGTGCATGGCGCAGGCGCGTGCGGCAATTTTCGGACAGGCGCGAGAGGTATAAATGACGCAAGATCCCTTTGTTTGGGCGCAGTCGCTGGACACGCTGTTCGAACAGGTCTGGAGCAGGCTTTCGCGTGGTGTCCGTGATCGTCACGCCCCGGCACGTCATCCGACGCTGGCCACGGTTTCGACCGACGGTCGCCCGCAACTGCGCACAGTGGTGTTGCGTGGGGCGGAAAAAGCGGACGGAACCTTGCGTGTCTACACCGATATGCATTCGCACAAGGTTGCAGAGTTGCAGGCAACGCCCTTTGCCGCGCTGCATATCTGGGACAGCAGCGCGCATTTGCAGATACGTCTTGCCACCTTGGTGACAATCCTGACAGGGGCAGAGGTGGCGGAACTCTGGCACCAGTTGCCGGATCATGCGCGCTTGGCCTATGGCAGCACGCCTGCACCCGGAACCGCTTTGCCAGCAGCACTTGACTACAGCAAAACCCCCGACCCGACCGCATTTGCGGTGCTGCACCTGACAATCGACAGTATGGACGTGGTTCATCTTGGGCCAAATCATCGTCGTGCCGCGTTCCGCCGCGAAGATGATTGGGCTGGTCAGTGGCTGGCCCCGTGACAGCTTGGGCAAGCCACAAAGGGCAGTCCAAAACGGTCGATCTTGGCCCTAGCAGAGGTCTGCAACTTGATGCGCGACAGACCAGTCGGGTTTTTGCGATCCCGGGGTGAATTCACTGCGCGCATCTTGGTATGCGTTAGGTCTGGTCTGGTTCTTGGTCGTCCAGTTCCAGACGATCCGCGATGTCCGGCGCGATCAGCCCGGCATGTAGCGCAAGCAAGATCAGCTTTGCGTCGAAACTGTTGCCCGCCTCAAGCGCGGCATCGACACGTTCGTCGGTGCGCGCCGTTATTTCCCCACCGTTGCTGTCCGTGAATTGGTCATGCCCTAGGATACAATAGGCCAGAAGGGCTGCGGATTTCCCAAAATCTGTGCCCTGAGGCGCTGTTCCGGCGTGTTTCCGCGTCAGTTCTATGACCGTCAGCTTCACCGGCTCTGGCACCAGCAGGGGGTGCAACCCTGCGGCCCGAAATGCATCATCCAGCCTGCGCATGGCAGTGGACCGCCCAAGGAACATGTCGAAAAACCGGATCATGCCGGGTGCAGTATCAGGTCTTGCACGAACTGGCATCTGAAATCCGAATCGCGGCTTGTTCAGCGCTGATCTGTCTACGACTCGCCAAAGATTACATCGAGGTTCCGAGGCGGGGCAGCCGGGGCGAAAGACGCATAAAATCTGAAGAAAGAGCCATTGTGTGGCCGCAATGTGGCCGCGCGATGGCGTGACCGATCATGCCAAATCCCGAGCGGTTGAGGGTGGGTCTCGACCGGGTTGGGGCCAGTAGGCCCGCTGTCAAACTCGGGATATCTGACATGCAAATTAAATTTCCCCCGCTGCGGCGGGTTTTGAACCTATTGCCATCGTGTTTCATGGAGCGCGCCAAGGGCTATCCGCTGCGTGCGGCGACGATCGGTTTGGCCATTCTTGCGCTTTTGCACGGTCCGGCACTGGTCTATGCGCAAGCGGCGCCCGTTAGCGTTATTCACAACGATAATGGCGGCAGTCTTGAAGAGCGGCTAGAGATGATCGACCAAATGCGCCGCGCGGGGCAGCGTGTTGAAATCCGCGGCAGATGTGCTTCTGCCTGCACCATGTTTCTGGGCTTGCCAAACGCGTGTGTTGCCCGGACGGCGCGACTTGGTTTTCATGGTCCATCATCGCAATTCTACGGGATCTCTTTGGCCCCAAGGGAATTCGAATATTGGTCGCGGGTCATGGCAGACCATTATCCGTCTGCAATTCGCACTTGGTTCATGCGCACGGCGCGCTTTACCACGATGGATACCATCACAATCACCGGCGCAGAGGCGATTCGCCTTGGCGCACGGGCTTGCGCCTAAGGCTAAACCAAGCAGGCGCGCGGCTGGCCGCGCAGGGCGCGACCAGCCGTTGAATTGCGACGGTTCTGGTGGTGGCGCATGGGTGGCACGCAAAGTGGGGCGGTGCTGAGCGCGGCGTGATGCCGCCCACAGAACCTGCCACCACGTCACAGCGGGCCAGTGTCACGCTCGCTCTGCTCATCCGCGCCCATTAGTCCGGCATCGCGCAATTGCCGCAACCGGATACGATGCGCCGCTTCGATATGGTCGCGCATCCGCGTTTCGGCCAAAGCGCCGTCGCGCAGTTCCAGCGCCTGTAGCAAGGCGGCGTGTTCTTGGGCGGCTGCGGCGCTGCGGGCCGGATCATGCAAGGTAGAGGGGCCAAGAATAAGCAATGTGCGCGCCATGCTGCCGATGGCGCGTTTCAGGTAACGGTTCTTGGCTGCATTTATCAGGGCAGCGTGAAACTGGCGGTTCAGTCGTGCCGTCTCTGCCGGGGCGTCGCTTTGTATCATCTCGGCGTTGATCTCTGCCAATTCGCGCAATTCCAGATCCGACGCCGCGCGCGCGGCCAGACGCGCGGCCGTGCCTTCCAGCACCGCACGCATGTCGTATAGCTCCATCACCTCTGCATAGGTCAGGCGGCGCAGACTGGCCCCTTGACGCGGCAGATGCTCCACCAGCCCATCAGCTTCCAAGCGGCGGATCGCCTCTCGGATCGGGGTGCGCGACAGGCCAAGCCGCGCGGCCAGTTCGACCTCTCGCAGGCGGGTGCCCGGCGTAATCTTGCCTTGCCGAATGTCGTTCAGCAACCGGTCATAGGCCGTGTGGCCCTGCGGAAGTTCAGCGATGGGGTCGGCGGGTTTAGACATGGCGGCCCAAATGACTGGCGTGATGGCCCTGATATTGCATACACATGGATACAAGAGTATTCAATACAAGAACTGTAAAGGAATCGTCATGCTGACCCGCGCCCGTTTGCAGACCTTCGTCATTGCCATGCTGGGTGTCTTGGCGTTTCACATGCTTGAATTGCCTTTGCCGTTCCTGTTCGGGCCAATGTTTGCCTGCCTTGGTGCCGCGCTTGCCGGCATTCGGATGCAGGGCGCAGGTCAGATCTCTGTCGCCGCGCGCACCGTGCTGGGCGTGGCTGTAGGCGCGTCCATCACCCCGACCATTCTGGGGCAGGTGCCGCTTATGGCGTTTACGCTGGCGCTGGTGCCTATCTATGTGGTGCTGATCGGGCTGGTGGGCGTGCCGTTCTTTCAGCGCATTTGCGGGTTCGACCGCGTGACCAGCTATTACGCCGCCATGCCGGGCGGGTTTCAGGACATGGTCTTGTTCGGGCAAGAGGCAGGCGGCGACCCGCGCGCCCTGTCGTTAATTCATGCCACGCGTGTTTTGGTGATCGTCAGCCTTGCACCGCTGCTTCTGGCGGGGCCGTTCGGCGTGGGGCTGGACCACCCAATCGGCGCTCCGGCCCGTGACCTTCCCGTGGCCGAAATGGCCATTATGGTCGTCATTGCCCTGATCGGCTGGAAAGGCGGGCAGCGCCTTGGCTTGTTCGGGGCGGCCATCCTTGGGCCGATGATACTGGCTGCGGCCCTGTCGCTGACCGATATCTTGCACCACCGCCCCCCGGCAGAGGCGATCATGGCGGCCCAATTCTTCATTGGCATGGGCATTGGTATGCAGTTTCGCGGCGTGACCTTGCACGAATTGCGCAAGGATGTGGCGGCTGGAGCGGCCTTCGCGGTTATTCTTGCGGTGCTGGCAACCGGGTTCACGCTGGCGGCCCATCGGTTGGGCGGCGCGCCGATCCTTGATGCGTTCCTGTCCTTCGCCCCCGGCGGGCAGGCAGAGATGACGGTTCTGGCCATTGTCGTTGGGGCAGACCTTGGTTTCGTGGTCATTCATCACCTGATGCGGCTGGTCGTCGTGATAACCGGCGCGCCCATCGTGGCGCGGCTGATCTGGGGGAAATCGGCGTAGCCATCGCCATTCTGGATGGTCGCGCCGCGGGGGTCAGACCGGCGGTGCAATACCCGCGAGCTTGGCCATATGCCAGGCAAGGCATTGGTTCGAACTAAGCACCGGCAACCCAATTTCCCGCGACAGCGGGTCGAGTATGCTAAGCGTTCGCAGGTTGGTGCACGACAGGAACACCCCATCCAGCGGGGCTTGCTGCATCAGCGCGCGGACTGCACTTGCAATAGATTGTGGCGCAATCCGTGCGACCCGGCTTTCGACCTCTTCACCGAAGGACACGGTCGCGGGCACCGCGATCCCGCCTGCTTCAAACGCCGCGCGGATTGGTTCCGCCACCGGCGCGATATAGGGCGAGACAATCCCGATCCGCCGCAACCCAAGCGCATGGCACTGCGCCAGCGCAGCCGTCAGCGGGTCGGTGACGGCGTGGGTGGCAATCGTGCCGGATACAAGCTGTCGGACGCGTTCTACACCGATCAGCGTGGCCCCCGATGTGCAGGCATAAGCAACCACATCCATCGGCGCGGGCAAAAGGGCCGCGGCGGCAGGTAGCGCGCGTTCCATCTGGGCAATAGTTTCGGGCGTCAGTTCCGCCCCGGATGGCACCCGGCTGACAAACAGCCGTGCCATATCGGGCGCGAACAGGCGGCGGAAATCCTGCTCTATGGTTTCATCCACCTGAAGCACGATAACACCAAGCCGGGGCAGGGTATCTGCCTGCAAGTCATAGGGAAACCGGGTCATGCCAACACCTCTGGCAGTTCTGCGGGCACGCGGGGGGATAACAGCTCCGCCCCATGCTCGTGCAGCACGATGTTTTCTTCCTGCACCATCATGCGGCCCGGCCCAAGCATGCAGCCGGGTTCCAGTGTCAGCACCATTCCGGCGCGCAAGGGGGTTTGGTCCAGCGGGGTGAAAGATGGCCATTCGGTCAGTGTCACGCCCAAGCCGTGGCCCAGCCGTCCGCTTGCAGGGGTTGCGCCCTGTTTTTCCAACCCTTGCCACAGCAGCGCATGTACATCACAGGCCCGCAAACCGGGGCGCAAGGCGGCGAGCGTATCTTCTGTTGCCTGCCACAGCGCAGCATGGGCGCGCCGCGCGCTGTCCGAGGCTGGGCCAATGGCGAAATTGCGGTCGAAATCGCAGAAATACCCGTCTTTTACCGCGCCTGTGTCCAGCATCAGCACATCGCCCGGCTGCAATGGTTGCGCACCAGCGGGCGAAATCACATCGCCATAGCCATCTGGCCCCGCGCCGCCGGCAACATAGCTGACCCAATCCGCACCTTCGTTCAAAAGCGCGATCTGAAAATCGCGGAACACATCTGCCAAGGGCCGCCCGACAGCCGCAAACCCCGGCACGCGCGCGAAAGCGCGGCCTGCGATGGCGCAAATGGCGCGAATGCGGTCAATCTCTGGGCCGGATTTCACCTCGCGCACACGCTGCACGATATCGGTTGCATCCACGATGCGGCGCGGTGCAAGCCGGGCGCGCAGCCTTTCGAAATCGGCCATGGGCATGCGCAAATGCGTTTCCAACCCCATGGGCACGCCGATGGCCCCGCGTGCGGGCAGGGTTTGCGCTAGCGTGTCGGCCAGCAGGCCGACCCCGTCATCCACCGGGTTTGGGGCGTGCCATGTGCGAATGTCGTCCAGCCATGTGCGGCCCATCAGCTCTGCCCCGATAGATGGGATCACGGCAATCGGCGCGCCGGAACCCGGCACGACCACGAACCATGGCCGCGCGGGGCTTTCCCAGAACCGTGTCAGAAATCCGGTTGTGTAGAACAGATCGGCGGGATTTGTCAGCAGCAACGCATCCACCCCGCGCGCGCCCATGGCTGTTTGTAGCCGCGCCACCCGGTCGCGATATTCCTGCGCCGGAAAGATCATGGAGCGGTCAGCCACCCTCTGGCCCTTCGCTGAGGATGACCATGACACGCGCCTGTGCCGATAAGCGCAGCCCAGCCAGCAGCGCGCCAACCCCCGCCGCGCCAGAGGGTGTGGTGGGCAGATCATGCGCAGCCAACAGGGCAACCGCATCTTCCGCCTGCGCGTCCAAGATCGTGACAAAGGCATCGGCATCGCGCGCCAACCCGGCCAGCGCGATCATGGACGCGGTTTTGCAATCCAGCCGCCCCATGCAAGAGACCGGGCCATCCGCATCCACAAGCATACCCGCGCGAATGGCGCTTATCAGGGCTGGGGCGGCATCCGGTTCGACCACAATAATCTGCGGGCCGTCCCCCCAGACCTGCCGCGCATGGGCAGCAACCGCGGCGGCCAACCCGCCGACACCGGCCTGCAACAGAATATGGGTCGGGGGCTGGTCAATTTGTTCCGCCGCCTCTGCGGCCAGTTGCAGATAGCCTTCCATCACCCGCAAGGGCAGATCGGTATAGCCGGGCCATGAACTGTCCGACAGCAGCGTCCAGCCCTTGTCGCGTGCGGCCTGTTCCGCCGCTTTCATGCTGGCGTCGTAGTCTTGCCCTGCGCGCATGACCTCTGCGCCCTTGGCGCGCAGACGGGTGGCAAAGGCCTCTGGCACGGTGTCTGCCAGAACGATGACCGCACGCGCACCAAACAGCCGCGCCCCGGCGGCAACCGACATGCCGTGATTGCCAGCACTGGCGGTGACATAAACATGCCCGCGCAGCGCCTGCGACAGGTCATCGGCCTGCGTGGCCGCTGCCGCGCGTGCAATGGCATAGGCGGCGCCCAGTGCCTTGAAACTGCCCAGTCCCATCCGGGCGCGTTCATCCTTCAGCCAAAGCTGTGCGATCCCGAAATGCGCGGCCAGATCGGGCAGGTTACGCAGTGGCGTCGGCGCATGCGCGGGGCAGCGTTGCAGCAAATGCGCCACCTCTTGCGGGTTGCTAAGCGGCAGCAGGTCAAACCCGTTCAGCCCGCGTCCGCGCCATGGGTTTTCAAGATATTGCTCCATTCGGCCCCCGACATTTCTGACAGCCTAACGCGGGCGTGGTGCGAAATACGACCAAAAAGGCCGGGTCGCGGCCATTTTCCGGCGTCGCCGCCCAAGCGGGCGCTACCATTTCAGTAGGCGTTGCCCCAAGGCGGCCCCGGCCAGCATGACAATCGCCACCGCAGTTGAATAGGCGGGCAGAACGAACAGCACCATGTCCTTGTCGCAAAACAACGAATAGACCGAGGCCGCGATCCCCCCCGCCACAAGCCCGGCCATTGCGCCGGTCAGGCTTGGCCGTAGCGTGGCCCCAGAGGACAGCGCCCAAAGCGCCGCAGCCAGAAGCGGCAGGGCAAGCGCGGGAATCGACAACAGGCACACCCACAGATCGGGCAGGGCGAGCGTTTGCGCCAACCCGGCCTGACCGTCACGCGCAAGAAACAGCACAAACACCCCCAAGCCCCCGGCAAGCGCGGCCCCCAACAGCACAGCCGGTGTCTTTTGCGACGCGGCCGGGTGCACCGATGCCACCGCCACCGCCAAAGCCAATGCGACCAGCCCCAAGGGCACCAGTGTTTTCAGCACCGCAAAAGACGCCATGGCCGCGGCAAGATCTGCCCTTGGCCCCCAGAGCAGGGCAAATGCGCCCAGCGACAGCCCTAGCGCCAATGGCAGCGCGCGCAGAAGCCGGGTCGAAACCTTGGGCTGTGGCAAGGTATCGGCGGCCAGGGCAGAGATCAGGTCCTCGGTTTTCAATCGATCATCCTTTCGCGCAGCCGGGCGACGGATTTCAGCGCACGATGCAGTGCCACACGCACTGCCCCTTCGGACATGTTCAGCCGCGCTGCGGTTTCGGCGGTGCTTTCCCCGTTCACGCCAAAGGCGCGGACCAGATCGGCCTCGCGTGGTTCAAGCGCGTTCAGCACCTTTTCCATATCGCGCCCCATGGTCGGGTCCGGTGGGTCGGCGGCGGGCAACCCTTCGGCGAAATCGTCGATGGACAGGACCACGCGCGACCCGCGCGTCCGAAACGCATCGACCACCTTGTGACGCGCAATCGCATACAACCAAGGGCGCAAGGGTTGGTCTTCGCGCCATGTGTGGCGTTTGCGGTGAATGGCCAGCAGTACATCTTGCAAGACATCTTCGCAGCCTTCTGGCCCAAGGCCCGCCCCGCGCGCCCGCACCACCTTGCGCAGGATGGGCGTGATCGCTGTCAAAGCGCGATGATAGGCGAGCGTGTCGCCGCGATTGGCCGCGCGCATCAAATCCTCCAGGCGGTCCGGCTCTGTCATTCCAGTCTCAACCCTCTGTTCGGTGCGCGTGCGTCAGACGTTACGTCCCATATTCGTTGGCAACACAGAATAGGTATAGGCTTGTGGCGTATCAAAACGGCGTGTCCTGTGATTGCAGGTCAGGGGCAGAGCAAGCAATCCGCAACGCCCTGCCATCCCTGCGCAGATCATCCGGGTTGCACGACCATTGCGGGCCGGTGGGGGCATATAGCCCGTCGAACTGCCCGGCTTGGGCCGTAACCGCGCCACCAAGGCATAGGGCGCTGAAACCTGTTCTGAACCGCATTTTGCTTAGTCAATCCGTCGATAGATCGGGACTGTAGTTTAACGCCGGGGATGCGCATGAACAGTGGGTTTGTGCGCATCAATGATCGTGCAGAAAATCTTGCACCAGCGAATTGAACAAGGCCGGCTTTTCCATATGCGCGGCATGGCTAGCGCCGGGGATGACCGCCAGTTCTGCGCCGCGTATCCCGGACCACAGGGCATTGACCTGTGGCCAGCGATATGACCTGTCCAGATCGCCCCAGATAATCCGGCAAGGCAGGGCGAAACCCTGAAGTTGCGCGCGCCCGTCCCAATCGCGCATCGCGGTCAGGGCGTTGCGCGCAGCGTCTGGCCGGGCCATGCGCGCAATGTCGCGCGTTGCGGTATACCCCTGCCCGGTGGGGCCAGTGCGGAACCATGTGGCGCTTATCCGGTCTGCGGTGGCGTGCACCCCGTCCGCGTCCAGCCGTGCGAGGGAGGTTTCGATCGGCTCGAACCGGTCGGGCATCAGGCCCAGTGGGCCGGTGCCGTAAAGCACAAGTGCCTTTATGCGCTGTGGGTGGCGTGCTGCGATGTCTTGCACGATCATCCCGCCCATGCTGTGGCCCAGAAGCGTGAACCTGTCCAAGCCCAGCCGGTCAAGGCAGCCCATCACGGCGGCGCTAAAATCGGCTATGCTGCGTGGTCCCGGCAGCGATGCAGCCCGGCCAAAACCCGGCAGGTCTGGTGCAATCACGTCATGGCTGGCCGAAAACGCCGCGATCTGCGCGGCCCATTGCGCACTGCCGCCCAGATAGCCATGCACCAGCACCAATGGCTTGCCCGCCCCCGCACGCAGATATGGCAGGTCCATCAACGCACCTGTTCGGGCAGCCAAAGCGCGGCTTGCGGGAATGCGATCATAACGCCCACCAGCACCACCAGCGCGGCGATGAAGGGCAGGCTGCCGACGATCACATCAGGCACCGACACTTTGCCCCGGCTGATGCCCGAGATGACATACAGGTTCAGCCCAACCGGTGGCGTTAACACCGCAATTTCCATGGTGATGGTATAGACAATCCCGAACCAGATCAGGTCGAACCCGGCTGCCAGAATAAGCGGGATGATGACGGGCAGGGTGATGAAGGTCATCGACACGGGTTCAAGGAACATGCCCAGTGCGATGTAGAACGCGATCACAAGTGCCAGCACCATGTAGGGCGACAGCTCGAATGCCAGGAAAAGCGCTGTCACCTGTTGCGGCACGCGGTAATAATTCAGCACGAAGCCGAACAGCACACCCGCCGACAGCAGCAGCCCCAGATAGCCCATGGTGCGCATGGTGGCCATCAGCGCTTCGACAAAGCCCTTCCAACGCAACCCGCCGACACCCACGGCCAGCGCAACCGTGACCAGCGCGGCAATGGCGGCGGCTTCGGTCGGCGTGGCAATGCCGCCATAGATGGACACGGTAATCACCCCGCCGATGATGATGATCGGCCCCAGCGACACGGCAATCTGGATCAGCGCCAGCTTTGGGCCGGTGTCGCGGTCGGGCACATGGGATGGGTAAAGCTGCGCCCAGATCAGCACCACAACCACGAAGAATCCGGCCAGCAGCAGGCCCGGGACCACCCCGGCCATGAACAATTGCCCGATGGATTGGTCGGTGACGATACCGTAGAACAGCAGGATCAAGCTGGGGGGCAACAGCACGCTAAGCGTGCCACCCGCCGCCAGCACCCCGCTGGCCAGCCGCCGGTCATAGCCCAGTCGCAGCATTTCTGGCAGCGCCACGCCGCCGATGGTCAGCGATCCGACCATGGACGACCCCGACACCGCGCCAAACCCCGCGCAGGCCCCGATGGACCCATAGGCCGCAGACCCCCGGATCGGCACGCCGCGATGCAGGAACATGTATAGGTTGGCCCCGATATTCGACCGGCTTATCAACTCGCCCAGGAACACGAATAACGGCACCGCCAGCAGGATGTAGTTGATCCACACGCCCCAGAGCTTCAGTTGTGCGGACACCAGCGAGGTGTTGAAACTCTGGATTTGCCACAGGAAGGGCAAGGACGCCGCCGCCAGTGCAAAGGGTATAGGCAGGCCCAGCCCAATCATCACGATCAGCAGGCCCAAAAGGCCAAGCGCGACTTCATACCATTCCATCAGGCGCGTCCTTAGCAGGGGCGGGGCGCAGCGCGATCTGCACCAGCCGCAGCATGGCGTAAAGTGTGAACACCGTCAGTGCGAACGCCGCGACACCCCAGAACAGGTAGCGCGGCCAACTCAGGATTTCCGAGGACGACCCGGAATTGAACGCCCGGATCGTGGCGTTGACCGTGGTGATGGAAAAGAACACCCCAATCAGGACCATGATTGCGCCGTTCATCAATGCGACCAGCTTTTGCAGGGGTGGGCTGAAGGCATCGGTCAGCAATGTTACGCGAGGGTAGGAATCTTCGCGCATGGCATAGGCCAGCCCGACCAATGCGACGGGGAACAACAGCAGCGCCGTGGCCTCTGTCACCATCCGGTCGGGCTGGCCCATGACATAGCGCATGAACACGCCGTAGCTGATCCAGACCATCTGGATCACGATAATCGCAGAGCCGAGTGCGGCCAAAGCAACCACCACCCATTCAACGGCTTTCGTGGCCCTGTCGACAAGATTGAGCATAGAACCCTCTTGGTCTGGACTGACGTGGCGTGCAGGGGGATGACGCCGCAAGGCAGCGTCACCCCCTAGCACATTATTTCTGATGCGCGGCGAACAGGTCGCGGATTTGGCCTGCCATATCCGGCCCGCAGGCGCTGTCGACCTCTTCCGTCCATTTCGCCGCGATATCTGTGATCATCGCGTTGCGCTCGTCGTCCGAAATCGACACGGCTGCGCCGCCGCCCTTCATCACGGCATTGCCGACTTGCCCGTCAATCCAGTCCTCGTAGCGCGGCTGCAACCAGAGTTCCGATTCCGCCCCCGCTTCCAGCAAGGCGGTCTGGTCAGCTTCGGACAGGCTGTTGAAGCGGTCAAGGTTCATCATGTATTGGATGTTGCCATAGAACAGGCTGGCATTGACCATGTAGGGCATGACATTCCACAATTGCCACGAACTGTAGGTCGCAACGCCCATATTGATGCCGTTGACCACGCCGCGCTCGGCGGATTGGAACACCTCGCCCGGTGCAATGAAAACCGGCTCGCCGCCCCAGCTTTCGATCATCATGCTCACCAGCGGCCCAATAGAGCGCACAAGCTTGCCGTCCAGATTGCTCAGGCTGTCGATCGGCCCTTGGAACCACCATTCCTGGTCGTAGGAATAGTTTGAATTGATGACCGGTATCAGCCCGACATTCGCGGCTTCGGGCGCGATCAATTCGGCATAGGCGGCGTCCAGCCCGATCTGGTCGGTCAGGTCGATTGCCGCGGGGTAAAGCGATGTCACGCGGTAGCAAGGCAGACGGGTATCTGCGGAAATCCAAGCGATGTCAGCTACACCGCCCTGAATGGCATCGACCCCGTCCGACCACCCATGCAAGGTCGAGGACGGAAATATCTCGACCGTCAGGCGGCCTTCGGTCTTTTCGGCAACCAGTTCGGCGAATTTCACGAACCCTTGGTAGCGGATGTCGGTTTCATTGACATAGGTGGACAGGCGGATCGTTTCGGCCTGCGCTATGCCAGCGACAAGGGCACCGCCAAGCGACAGGGCCAGCAATTTGGAAAGCTGTGTCATGGGTCATCTCCGTTGTTGAACATGGGGGTGGCGGGCCGCTCAGGCGGCCTTCTGGGTATTGAACAGGTGGCCATAGGCAAACAGCGCCGCAGACCCGCCCGTATGCAGAAAGACAACGCGGTCGGTTTTCCGGAATGCACCCGCGCGGACCATGGCGACCAGCCCGGCAAAGCCCTTGCCGGAATAGACCGGGTCCAGCAAAATCCCTTCCAGCCGGGCCAACAGTAGCATGGCGTCTACCATCGCATCGGTGGGTTGGCCGTAGCCGGGACCGACCTGAT
Organism: Roseibaca calidilacus; assembly: GCF_001517585.1. Classification (NCBI taxonomy): domain Bacteria; kingdom Pseudomonadati; phylum Pseudomonadota; class Alphaproteobacteria; order Rhodobacterales; family Paracoccaceae; genus Roseinatronobacter; species Roseibaca calidilacus. Next base: position 77,111 of record NZ_FBYC01000001.1, read on the forward strand.
CGTCATACGCCACAACCATATCGCGGGGCAGATCGCCACGCGCGCCTAACAGCTCGGCGGTGCGTTGCGCCAGCTTGTGCACATTGTCGATCTGCTTTTCGCGCGGCGCGCGCACGGAATGGCCCGTGACGGGAATGGGGGCGTTCATTGCGAACAGCCCGGCCAGAAGCCCGGCTTGCGTGCCCGCGCTGCCAGTGGCATGAACAATGTGGTCAATGCGCAGATCGGCGGCATCGGCTTGGGCCACCAGTTCCTCGGCGCAGGCGGCATAGCCCAAGGCCCCCACAGGGTTCGACCCGCCACCGGGAATGACATAAGGCTTGCGGCCTTGGTCGCGCAGCGTGTCGGCCAAGGCTTCGGCCTCGGCATTCATGTCCAGACCTTCGGGGCGGAAATCGAAGCTACAGTCCATCATAACGTCCAGCAGCACATTGCCCGCGTCCTCATAGTCCGCGCCTTGGTTGGTGACACGCCGTTCCAGCAGCGCATGGCAGCCCAGCCCCGCGCGGCAGGCGGCGGCGGCGGTCTGGCGCACATGGTTGGATTGCGTGGCACCTTGCGTCACCAGCGTATCGGCCCCCTGCGCCAGCGCGTCGGCGACCAGAAATTCCAATTTGCGGGTCTTGTTCCCGCCAGAGGCCAGCTGTACGCTGTCACTTGTTTTGATCTACGTTGTCACTTGGTTTGATCCGCCGGGATTATCTTGGACGTGGTGGCATCTGGTGGGACTGGATGCCGTTTTCGAACGCCGGTTACAGACCGTTTAACTGCCGGTTGAGGGCGCGTTTCAGGCCGCCGATCCGGTGCGCATAGCGGTGCAGACTACTGCGGCTTGGAGCCTTGTCACCGAAGCGCGCGCGACATTCTTCGGCCAGCGCGCTGAAGGTCATCGTGCCGATCCGGGCATTGACGAACGCCAGAACCTCCGCATTCCGCATGGCCATAGGCATTGCTCCACCCTTCCGGGGGAGGCTGACCAGCGTGGCGCGGATGCGATCTTCGCGCCAGGCATCGGAACCGAAGCGCGCCGCGCATTCCTTGGCGATCTCAGCATGGCAAAGGCCAGCGGGCTGTACGATCAGCCAACTGGCAATCTCCATGTCCTTCGCGCCCAAGGTGGGCATGTCAGCCGCCTTCGCGCTGAAGCGTCTTGCGGAACGCCTCTTGCGACACGCCCAGGCGCGACAGGATTTCCTGTTCATCACCCGTCCCGCCGCTGGTCATGAGGGCCAGCTCTTGCCGGTCACGGGGTAGACCGCGCCCCGCGATCTGACTGCCGGGGGTCAGAACCGGCACCATCTGGCGGGCGAACTCGTCAAACCGTTCCGGGTTTTCACGGCAAAGGGCGAGGCCCCATTCCCGCAGGTAGGGCGGCAACTTGCCCGAGGTGATTGCGCCATCCACGGCGGCAAGCGCCTTGCCTTCGGCTTCGCGCGCCCGTGCCCGGTTCAGTTCAAGCGCCAGCTCCATCGTGCCGCCATCCGTCTCCTGACGTTGCTGCGACGGCTCCGGCGCAGGCTCGCTTTCACGATTGACCAGGGCCGACACCGCTTGCAGCAACGCGTCATCCGCGATGTCCTCCGGCAAGGCCAGCATCTGGATGAGCTGCCCGCGCAGATCAGCCGCCGCCAGTTCGGGCGGATCAGCCGGTGGGTTTTCCTGACTGGCGAGCGCAGTGAGTTGAAGGTTGGGGTTGTTCGTCAACGCGGCGCGGTGAAGGCGCATGATTTCTCCTGTGGTCTTGTGGAACGTGAAGACAGGGCTGAGGAACCGGTACTCCTTGCTGGCAAGATGCTGGCGCGCCTTGTCGGTCCATTCGACACGTCCCCAGATGCCCTGGGCATCGGCCTTCAGTTCCTTGATCCAGCCCGCCGCCGGAGCGGGCTGGCCGTTTTTGGTGGCGTGGTCGATCTGGTGTTCATAATCGACCGGCAAATCCATGCCGAGCTTGCGGGTCGCAGCGATGATGTCGGCGGCATCGCGCACCATGTAAGGGCCGCGCCCATCGCGCCCGTTGAAGGTGCCGAGAGGCAGAAGGTGAACCCAGTCTTGCGCCTGGCCGGATGTGGCCAGCTCGACAGACCAGGCGGACTGGTGAATGGAAGTCATCGGCGAAGCCCTTCTGTGATGTGGTCGTTGACGATGCGCCCGATTTCCTGCCGGTTTTCCTCGTTCAATCCGAGGAAGGGACGCGCGGGAATTGTGACCTGACGGCCCCGGCCCGCTTGTCCGCCCATCTGGTGAATGCGCGCATAGGCGCGGTTCGTCCCGACCGCGACTTGCGAATGCGAGGCGCTGTAGCTCAGGGAGCCATAGAGGTGACCACGGTCGCGCAACTTCTTTGCCCCGGCACCGCGCCGCAAAAGGGTGGCGGTGGAATGGCCCGCCCATCCGGTTCCATCCGGGGCGGTTTCGCTTTCGAAATTGCTTTCGACCTCAGACTGAAGATAGCTGCCGATTTCCTGGAACACCGACTGCATGTTGGAGCCGCGTTCCGCAAGGCGTTGCAGCGCAGCCATGAAGCCGTCTCTATCGACCACCTGGATAATCATCTGACGGCCGCCCTGGGCGATGCGCCCCAGTTCGACCAGGCCACCCGCAACATCGCCTCCTATGGCACCGGCTTCAACATTGCGGCCGCCCCGACCGGCTTGGCTTGCACCGCGCCGCGCCCCGCCGCCCGCCATCGCCCGCAGAACGACACCCAAGATCGGCCCTGCCATGGCGTATCCCCCTTATGCTGCCAGATGCGACGTGACGATCAGCTTGGCGCTGTCTGCCCATTCGTTGGTCACGGCAACATGCTGCCCGCCCACCTCGACGATGGTGGAGCCGTTCTTCAGAAGCCGAAGCGCCGCACCTTCCAGTTCCGGCGGAACAACCAGGGCCGTGGGGCGCACGTTCAGAAGCTGGCCGTGATCCCCGCGCAGGGTCATCATCGCCGTGCGGGCCGCTTCGTAATTGTCCTTGGTCAGATCGGCTTTGCTGGCATAGGCCAGTTGCCACAGGCCGAACCCGGCATTGACGCGCGCCCGTACCCCGTAGATGTATTCGTCGCGCATGAACACATGCTCATCGTTGTCGCGGTCCAGGGCGGTGAACTTGTAGGGCACACGCTCCTGCCAGATGATCGGACGCACTGCGCGGCTCAGATCGAGAAGATACCAGGCAGGACCACTGCCCGCCTGCATGTTCGAAACACTGACCTCTTCGCCCTGGGCATTCGTGCCCAGGTGATCGGTATCGAAGAAATATTGACCATCATAGCAAGCCGTGCTGAAGCCGTTGGCCAGAAGGCGGAATACCAGCTCGTTGGGATGGTCGCGCGCTTCGCGGCCCATTTCCGAGATCATCGGCCCGAAGACACCATAGGTGTCATCTTCGAGAGCATCACGCGGCACGGCGATGGTGCTTTCGAACTTGCGGTTCTTGATGCGCCAGTCATGCACCGACAGGTTGCGGATGACGCGATCACCAATCCACTCGCGCAGGCGCGGGAAGCTGCCCAGCCATCCGTAGATTTCTTCGGCGTTCGAACTGGGCACCCGCATGGTGATCTCTTCAAAGTGGCTTGGCGCATTGTCGAACGCCTCGTTGAAGACGGTCTGGAAGCCACGGAAGACGGTGGAAAGGTTTCCGGAATTGACGATCATTGCTCGAACTTCTCTTTCGATTTGGGGTTCTGGGGGCGATGCGGCAGGGCAACGCCCGCTTCACGCATGGTGCAGATGGTACGGCGCGCGGTTCTGCGGCTGACGCGCGTCAGCTTTGCGATTTCGACCGTGCTGAGGGTGGTGTTGACGATCAGGCGACGGATACGGATAGCCTGCGCATTCTTGCTCGACATGGCCCCGTGCGGGACTTCGACTGCACCGCTTCCATATTTGGTGATCAGCCATTCCAGCACATCCCGACCAACCAGCTTGCTCACGGGATGGTCATCGGTGGCCTTCAGCGGAACGAACAATTCTCCGCCGCCGAAGTTCTCAAGGAAGAGGCGGGCGGCATGCTCCCCGAACCGCTCAGCAAGCTCGACCTCCATGTACGTGACATAGAGACCGAGCTTTCGCCTTTCGGCGATGGAAGGGTATTCGTTGGAAAGCACTGGTGCCGCCCGCCTCGCTTGCATGATCATCAATGCAGGCGACGCTATCCGGACGTATGTCCCTGATCACCCCGGACAGCGTTCCGGTTATCGTGCTGTGGGTGAATGAAGGTTGCCCCGGACTGGACTGGGCGGCGGCGGGTCAACTGCCGCCGCTTTCCTTTTCCCGGCGTTCCTGAAGTGCGACCAGCGCCGCGCGCAAGCCTTCCAGGGCGGGCAACAGGAAGAACTTGCAAAACAGCCCCACCAAGACCCATGCAAGCATCAGCGCCGCGAACGCAATCCCGAGAAGCGCGCCGATGCCGAAGAACAGGAAAAAGGGTCCGAAGGCTTCCATCTGTGATCTTTCTGTCAGCGGTCAGGATAGGCGGAACACGGCGCGCATTTCAATGCCCATCGAAGGCCGCGCCCAAAACGCCCCACAGCCCCTCCTTAAACGCGTTTAACAGGCGTTTAAGAAATTTTCGGCGGTGAGGGGTGCCGAGAGACAGGAAGCCGCTCAGTGGGCCGCTGAGAGGCTTGGAGCAAAAAGGGGCGATGCCGCGCACCGCCCCCTTCAACGTTTGTCGCGCCGCGCAGGTCATGCGGCCTTGTCGCGGGCCTTCATCTTCTTCAGGGCGGTGATCACCTTGCGCGCGTCGTGGGCCGTCACGAAGCGCAGGCTGGACATGCCGAAGTACCGTTCCAGCCAGACCGCCAGACCGTCTTCAACATCGGCACCTGACCACTCCTTCCAGATCGTCCTGATCAGTTCGAGCTGGGCGAAGCTGGCCATGCCCTCCCGCGCGCCATAGTCCGGCCCCTTGGCGGTCAACGGCTTGAAGCCCAGATATTCGAACAAGCCCATGAGCGCCGTGAACCCGTCCTGGTCGAGCTCCGTCACGGAGGTGACCCCGCAAAGATCGACCAGGCCAGACCGGAACTCTGCTTCGGTCAGCCCCAGCTTGCTCTTGGCCACATGGATAAGGGCGATCTGTTTGTTACTGATCGACATTGCCCGCCTCCTTTCCGTTGCGCGTGGTGGCGTTGATCAGATCCACGATCTGCGTGTGCATGCCTTCAAGATCGGCCTGGACGCGCACGCCCATCTCCGCGCCCGCCTTCGCGGCGGCGCTGATCATGTCGATCTTGTGCGAGTGGCGCGAGGAAACCTCGAGTTCGGTCACCAGGTCATCCACCAGCTTCAGGAGCGCCGCCAGAGACCCCACGTCCGCGATTGCGTCATTGGATGCCATGTAAAGGCCGTCGCGGCACAGGGTCAGCGTTGCCTTGGGGTTTTCAGAAGAAGTGATCATTGGACAATTCCTTTATTTTACGCGCAGTTGAGCGAGGGCGGTGTTGATGTGGGCTTGGGTAATGTCTCCTTGCCGCGCAAGGATCGCTGCAAGCTGAAGAACCTTCACGACGCTTCGGATTTGACGCGTTGCCGTTCCCTCCGGATTTTCACCAGAGAGGGCGGCGAGCGCGGATGCACACCTGACCCCGTAGGAAGCGGCGATCTGTTGAAGGTCTTGCGCTGTTGCGGCACCGAGGATCAGCTTTGGATCCGCTCTGGTCCATAGCTTTGACAGTCGCTTGAGTTTTTGCGCAAGGCTCATGTCGCCGATCAGCGCAAGGTTTGCGCCAGCCTCTTCACAAGTGATGCGCAGCCATTCAAGACCGGTTTCGCTGAGATTGTTGGCCTCGTCGAAGATAATGGTTGCGCCCGAAAGCTGCCGCCCTTCCCGAAGCGATCGACGGATCGAGGTTTCGTTTTGGTATTCGTATGCAACATGGCAGTGTGAGGCGAGGAGCTCTGCGGGCTCACGATCTCGGGTTTTTCGATTGCCACTCCCTGCCGCGGTGAAGATCAGAACATTGCTGTTCATCATCTTGAAGTGCTTGGCAGCCTCGGTTTTGCCGATGCCTGGGACACCAGCGATCATCGCCATCTGCGGACCGGGCAGCACCGTGATCAACTCTAGGGCGTCAACAATTTTCTGAGCTGTCGGCGTGGTTACAAAACCTCCAGGCTCAGGTGGCGGATCGGTCTTGGCAAGAGGGATAGGTTCTGGCATGTTTGCCTCCTCTGAGTACGCGGGCTCGCCCGCATTAATGGCATGAGAGGCGGGTTCAGCGCTTCTCATGCCTCATTCCTTTTCTTCAAACCTTCGGTCTTGAATTGTTGCAGCACAGCCAAGATTTTTGGGTCAGAAGAGTGTTCTGAAGTCGGTTTTTTCGATCCGCGCAGCGGTGACGCAAAGTGCCCGGCGACAACTTTGCTGTTTTCGACTTCTGTCGAAGCGGTGTCGCATCCGCCTTCGTCCAGTTCTGCAAGAAGTTGCTGATATTCATTAACAGCCAATAGATTGGTCGCGGCGTCTGCTTCCTGGGCCGCTTTTCGGGCAGCCTTCTTGTTCTTGCTCGCCTGTTGGACGCCTTCGGAGCTGTCATAATCTCCGCGCTTTACGTGCGCGATGTCAGCACAGATAAGCCGCATACTCTCGTCATAAGCTACGCCTGGAGCGCTGAAGTTGGTCGGATCATATCCGAACAGAACCTTCTTTTTCTTTTCGTGGTGCGGCATCAGTGCGTTCACCGATGTATGATCACCGTAAACCCAGTTGTTGATCTTGATGCGGCCATTGAGGTCAACGGCCCGCCATTCGTAAGTCAGGCTGGCATGATAGAGCTGTTGCTCCGTCGCTTTGCGCAATACTCGACCCGCCATAAGATCATTGAATTGCTGATCGTAAGAACGCCCATTCGCGCCTTGGTTGCGCCGTCCTGTCTCTGTATTGTGCCGTTCGACCTCGCGCGTGATCACAGAACGCGCGAACTCAAAAGTCACGGGAGTGATGCTGCTATCAGGCTTTTCGCCAACGCTGTGGCCAGCATGCGCGCCTTTGAACTCAGGTCGATCATCTATGCTGCGTGATAGGGTTCGAAAGGTTCGCTCCGCCTCCTTGGCGCGACCATTCCTTGGAAGTGCGAAGTGCATCTTGATGCCCAATAGAGCACAAACACCGGGCGGCGTTGTGCCGACCTCCAGCTTGCGCTTCTTTCTGAAATGGGTTGGGTTGCCGCCAGCAATGAGGTTCCCGGCGAAGGCGCGGCCATTGTCAGTGTACAGCTTGTCAAACAGGCCATATTTACGCACGGTCTCGACGATAAGCGCCTTGGTTGTAGCGGCATCTTCGGCTGAGGCCAGCTTCCAGCCAAGAATCTTGGTGGATGCCACATCAACCAGAGCCAAGAAGGTAGGCCGAAGCGGGCTGCCATTCGTCCCCTCGATGAAGAAATCAAGCGTCCGGCCATCCAGCGAAACCCATTCCAGAGCGTGAATGCTTGTCTTGTCGCGCAACACAGGCTGCGAAAGCCGCTTCTGCGCCTCCTTCTGGCCCACCCGTGCAGTCAGCCTTTCGGTGTATGGCAGCGCCTTCCAGCGGCGATTGACTGTTTCATATGCAGGCCAGCGCCAGCCCTGCTTCTGCGCCACATCGCGCGTATCACGCCACGCTTGAATGATCGGGAAATCCTGATGGGCGAGATGGATCGTCTTCAAGAAGAATTTCCAAGCGGCTTCGCTCATCTCCGCCTCCACCGTCCTTCCGGTATGTGCGGTGAGGAGTGCGGGGGCGTAGTTGATTTGGTCAACACCTTTCAGCGCGGCGAGAAGGCGTTTCAGCGACGCAACTGAGAGCATATCACCATTGAACTGCGCGCTCAGGCGCCCATGGCAGTCGGCCCACTTAACCCCGCTGTCGCGTAGCTGTTGGAGCGCGCATGCAATCTTTGCCTTGCGCTCAGCATCGGCGCGGCGTGTCGGTGCGGCCGCCAGGAAGGCTTCCCAAGCATCGCCGTCCCACTCACCTTGCGCCCGACCATCCTTTGGGCCAAGCGCCGCCGCAAATGCCTGAAGCTCCGGTTGCGGCAGCTCTGCGGGGTCGATCACCAGCCTTTCGCCGCCTGGACATGGTTGGCGGTGAACGGTGATCCCATTACGCTCAAGCCACTTTCGGGCAGATGTTTTGTCGCGCGGTATCGCCCCAACACCAAGGAGTTCTTTTACTGGTGTCATGGCGCGTCTCGCCTTTTGGCTTCGCAGTATACACGCTCCACCAACGCCGCTGCTTTCGGTCCTGCCCAGTCGCCGATCAGAGCTTTTCTCACATTCTGCTTTGCAAAGCCGTTTTTTCGTGCCCAGCCCGATAGGGTTTGACCCTGCATAACCAGCAAGCCCATGACCTCTTTCAAGAGTTCTGGAGATGGTGTAGGGTGTTGATAGGCAATCATGCATCGACCTCGTGGGTTTGCATGTAAACTATGTCATCGACATATTCAAGTCAAGGGGGCTTCATGGGGACTACCACCGACGATTTAATCGACCAGTTGAAGGAAAAGTTCGCGGTCGAAACCGATGCGGACCTCGCGCGGAAGCTCCGGGTGGATAAGAGCACTGTCTCATCTTGGCGGCGCAGGGATGGACTGCCCGCCCGGTTCCAAAAAATCCTAGAGGTTGGCCTTTCGGCGCAATCGGTGCAGGCACCGCCGCTTGAATGGGGCGAAGAAGAGAAAAAGGCATTCTCGCTCGCCCTATTTCGTTATTGCCGCCTATACGCAGACATCGTGAAGCGTGGCGAGTTCCGAGACCTTGCCAACTTGTTCCCCGGTGGTATGGGGGCTTTCTGGGTGTTGATGTCTCAGGCACACAGAGACCTGATCAGTCGGCAAGGCTCAGGCCAGCACAGCCTCGATACGGCCCTGAGCTTGTGCATCTACGATGACCTCGAATACGGCTCTGGCGCAATCGAGAGAGATCTGTCTCTTGTGCCCAGCCATATGAGACCGGCTCAGGCCGCCGATGACCGCCCGTCAGACAAAAAATGAGGTGTGGGGTGTGGGCAACTTGCCCACACCCCCTCAGTTGGCCATCATTGATTTTTAAGCGTTTTTCGCGCCAGCTTCGAAGGCCCATACCCCCCCAAATCGCGCGCCAGCATGCTCCCGTATCAAATCAAGTGACAGCGTTCCCGCTAAGTCATTGATTTGTAACGGTCGAAAATTCGCGGCTGGATCAAATCAAGTGACCGCCCACACCAGCCCGGTGCAATCATCGCGCTTGATCCAGATTTCCGGGCCACCCAGTTCGGCGCTCAACCGGTCCAGACGTTCCAGAGGGGTTGGAAAATGACCAAGCCGATACCGCGGAAAGCGTGCAAGATGCATTGTGTTTATCCTGTCCTGTTCATATCAATATGTGAAACACGGAATTTACCCTTGTTCAAATGCCAATATGCGACATAAACATGCACAAATTGCATATAGGAGTGCAAATGCGGTTGGAGTGGATAGAAGATATTCTGGCTGTGGCCGAGAATGGGTCGTTCCAGATGGCTTGTGAAAAGCGCAATGTCTCGCAGCCTGCTTTTTCGCGCCGGATACGGCAGATTGAACAGGCCTTGGGTGTTACGCTGTTTGACCGCAGCACCCGGCCCGCGCGGCTGGCCCCGCATATTCAGGACCAGCTTGACCGGATGCGCGACCTGTCCGCCGGGCTGCGCGATCTGGCGGCGGCCATGCAAGACAAGGACGGCACGCGGCGGCGGCGCATCGTCATCGCCTCGCAACATGCGATTGCGGCCACATCAACCCCCGAAATCATGGGCCGCTTTGCCGATCTGGATATCGACACACGTTTGCGTTCAGCAAACCGCGACGATTGTCTGGCGCAGGTGATGACGCGCCGCGCCGATATAGCCTTTATCCATGATGTGATGGGAGCCGAAGAAATCCCCGGTTCGGATTTTCTGGACATTGCGACCATGGGGCGCGAAACCCTGATCCCGGTTTTCGCGGGTGACAAGTTGGCGCTTTTGAACGATGCCTACAGCCATGGCGAATTGCCGGTGATCGCCTACCCGTCGGATGTGTTCCTGGGGCAGGTGCAAAGACGGGTCATCTTTCCACGATTGATCCGTGTTGGTCGGGTGCGCCCCCGGCTGGAAACCGCGCTTACACTTGCCGCGCTGGAATTTGCGCGCACGGGCTTTGCGATCGCGTGGATACCAGAGCCGCTTGCGCGAGACGAAATCCGGGATGGGCGGCTGGTTGACCTAAGCGCGACGTTGCCTTCTGTCCCGATGACGCTGATCGCCGCCCGGTTAAGCGATACGGTAACGCCGATTGTCCGCGATGTCTGGCAACGGATTGTCCAGCATCCGCCGGCGCCGCATGGCCAAGGCGCTGTGCGGCACAAGAACGGGGGTCGCAATCCGGACTCGTGATACGGCTTGCAACATGGGCATCAATAATATATCGTAAAACGACGATATACGATACTGCTTCCGGTCAACATGGTGCAACAGCTCGAAAACCCTGAAGATGCGCAACTTGCGGCGCTGGCGAAAGCCCTGGGGCATCCGGCCCGGCTGCGCATCTTGCGGCTGCTGGCGCAAACGCCGGGCTGCATTGGGGGCGATATCGTGGGCGCGGTTGGGCTTGCGCAATCCACAGTGTCGGAACATCTGCGCATTCTGAAAGACGCCGGCGTGATCGCAGGCCAGATCGACCCGCCGCGCGTGTGCTATTCGCTTAGCCCCGGTGCGCTTGTGCCGCTTGCCGCCCTGATCGGCGTGCTCGAGGCCGCGCCGACGGGCGATGCGTGCTGCACCCCACCCACCGCCACCGAAGGATAAGCCATGTCCCTGTTCGACCGTTACCTGTCCGTCTGGGTTGCGCTGTGCATCATCACCGGCATCGTTCTGGCAATGCTCCTGCCGGGTCTGTTCGCGACACTCGCCGCGCTGGAATACGCGTCGGTCAACCTGGTCGTGGCGGTGCTGATCTGGGCGATGGTCTACCCGATGATGGTCGCGGTCGACCTTGGCGCGCTGAAGGGCGTAGGTCAGCGGCCAAGGGGCCTGATCATTACCGTGGTGGTGAATTGGCTGATAAAGCCCTTCACCATGGCGGCCCTTGGTGTGCTGTTTTTTGAGCATGTCTTCGCGGGTATGATCGACCCTGCCGATGCGGGCGAGTATATTGCCGGGCTTATCTTGCTGGGCGCGGCCCCTTGCACGGCGATGGTATTCGTCTGGTCGCAACTGACCAAGGGCGACCCGAACTATACGCTGGTTCAGGTGTCGTTGAACGATGTCATCATGGTGTTCGCCTTCGCGCCCATCGTAGCGGTGTTGTTGGGTGTGACCGATATTGCCGTGCCATGGGAAACGCTGGTTTTGTCCGTGGTCCTTTACGTCGTTTTGCCGCTTGTGGCCGGTGTTGCCACCCGGTCGTGGCTGATGCGCCGCGAAGGGGAAAGCGCCGTCGCCCGCTTTACCGCGCAGATCAAGCCAGCCTCTATTGTTGGGCTGCTGCTGACGGTGGTGCTGCTGTTCGGGTTTCAGGGCAATGTCATTCTGGATAATCCGGTGCTGATCTTGGTGTTGGCCACGCCCATCCTGATCCAGTCTTATGCGATGTTCGCGTTGGCCTATGGCTGGGCTTGGGTTTGGCGCGTGCCGCATAAGGTTGCCGCACCCTGCGCGCTGATCGGAACATCGAATTTCTTTGAACTGGCGGTGGCTGTCGCCATCGGGCTGTTCGGCCTGAATTCCGGCGCGGCACTGGTCACGGTTGTCGGCGTGCTGGTCGAAGTGCCGGTGATGCTGTCGCTCGTCTGGTTCGCCAACCGCACCCGCGAGCGCTTTCCCGCATGAGTGACACACCCCAGCTAAACGCCGCCGCTTTTGCCGCAATCGACCGTGATCGCTTGTTGACCCCAGCCCTTGCAACCCATGCGCCGCGTATCCTGATCCTGTATGGATCGCTGCGCGCGCGGTCGTTCAGCCGCCTGACCGCCGAAGAAGGCGCGCGCATTCTGATGCGGCTGGGCGCAGAGGTGCGGTTCTTTCACCCGTCCGGTCTGCCCTTGGTGGATGACGGTGTCGATGCCCGCCATCCCAAGGTGCGCGAATTGCGCGATCTTGTGGCTTGGTCCGAAGGCATGGTGTGGTCCAGCCCCGAACGCCACGGCGCGATGACGGGCCTGATGAAAACGCAAATTGACTGGATACCCTTGTCAGAGGGGGCCGTGCGCCCGACACAAGGCAAGACGCTGGCGGTTATGCAGGTCTCTGGCGGGTCGCAAAGCTTCAACGCGGTGAACCAGATGCGGCTCTTGGGGCGTTGGATGCGGCTTTTGACCATTCCCAACCAATCCTCTGTCGCCAAGGCCTTTCTTGAATTCGACGAAGAGGGGCGGATGAAACCATCAGCCTATTACGATCGCATCGTCGATGTCATGGAAGAGCTGGTGAAATTCACGCTTCTGACGCGTGATCGGGCCGAGTATTTGGTAGATCGTTATTCCGAACGCCGCGAAAGCGCGGTAGAGCTGTCGGCGCGGGTCAACCAATCCACGCTCTAGGCGCAGGCCGTGGCATTCCTGCATTTTAGGGTTGTTCCGGGCGCGGTGCATGGGCATGCTTGACCAAGCCCCAGTATTCCGTGGTTTCCGTGCCAAAAATTCTGCACACCGCTGATATTCATCTTGATTCCCCGTTGCGGTCGCTTGCCCTGCGCGATGAGGCCCTGCACGACAGGGTGCAGGCGGCCACGCGGATGGCATTTACCCGGCTGGTCGATACCGCGCTGGCCGAACAGGTCTTGGCGCTGCTGATTGCGGGCGATCTGTTTGACGGGCGCGCCCGGAGCGCGCGCACCGCCGCGTTCCTGACCGCGCAGCTTGAGCGCCTGCGCGGCGCGGGTATCCGGGTGTTTTACATCAAGGGCAATCACGACGCGGAAAACCCGCTGAGCGGTGCGCTGGACCTGCCGGAAAATGTGCATGTGTTCGATGCGCGCGGCGGCTGCGTGCAACTGACAGACACCATCTGGATACACGGTGTCAGCTTTGCAAAGGCCGAAGCACCCGACAGCCTGTTGCCACGCTTTCCCGCGCCGGTGCCGGGGGCGGTCAATATCGCGATGCTGCATACCTCTCTGGCGGGGGCGGCGGGCCACGACACCTACGCCCCGTGCCGCCTGTCCGATCTGACCGGCATGGGGTTCGATTACTGGGCCTTGGGCCACATCCACAAACGACAGGTTCATGCAAGCGACCCGTGGGTGGTGATGCCCGGCATCCCGCAGGGCCGCGACATTGGCGAAGCCGGGCCGAAATCTGCAACCCTGCTGCGCATTTCGGATGATGGAATCGCGCTGTCCGAGGTGCCGAGTTCGGTTGTCGAATTCACGCTGTCTTCGCTCGACATTTCGAATGTGGATAGTGATGACGCCCTGCGCACGGCGCTGCGCCGCCATATTCACGCGCTGGCAGAGGGGTTGACCGCGGGGTCCGGCGTGCTGCGCCTGACATTGAGCGGCACACCGCCGCGTCATTGGCATATCCTGCGCGACCGGGACTATTGGGTCGAAACCGTCGCCGCCTTGCTACAGGATAGCGGCAAGCTGTGGCTGGACAAACTGCTGCTAGAGCTTGACGCCCCGGGCAACGCTACGCCAAGCGGCAGCGCAACGGCGGAATTGGGCCGGCTGATGCAGGGGATCGGCACAGAACCCGCCTTCGCCGCCGCCGCCCGCGCCGAGATTGAAGAGTTGACCGGGGATCTGCCCGCCTCTGTGCGGGCGGCGTTGCTGGACGGTCCCGATGCACCCGACAGGCTGGCCGAAACCCTGTCGCAAAGCGGAGCGCGCCGGGTTCTGGCGCGCTTGAAAGGGGCCGAGGGCTGATGCGGTTGCGACGCCTCTCGCTGGATCGCTTCGGCCATTTCACCGGCCATGCGCTGGATTTCGGCCCTGCAAGCGCGCGCCCCGATTTCCATATTGTCTATGGCCCGAACGAAGCCGGGAAAACCACCACGATGGAAGCGGCCTTGCGGCTGTTCTACGGGTTTCAGCATGTCGAACCCTATGCGTTCAAACACCAGCGCGCCAATTTGCAGGTCAGCGCCGAGATAGAGATTGACGGCACGCCCCGCAGCTTTACCCGCTTGCCAAAGCGCAGCGGCAACTTGGTCAATGGGCATGGCAATGCGCTGCCAGAGGCCGCGCTGGCCGCGCATCTGGGCGGTATGGCCGAAGAGGATTATCGCAACCTGCTGTGTCTGGATGATGCCACCATCGAACGCGGCGGCGAGGAAATCGTGCAGGCCCGCGGCGATACGGGGCGACTGCTGTTTTCCGCAGCCGCCGGGCTTGCGCATTTAAGCAGCGTTCTGGATGCCGTGCGCACCGAGGCCGATGAGATTTGGCGCAAGCGCGCCAGCAAGACCCGCATCGCCGTGCTGAAGCGTGACTTGGCCGATGTTGAAAAAGCCATTCGCGCGCAGGACGTGACCGCCAGCGCATGGCAGGCTTTGAAAAAGACAGCGGCGGAAGCGGTCCGCTCTGAAGCGGTGGCCCGCGAGGCGCGTCACGCCGTGCAGGCCGATGCCGCCGCATTGGAGGGCAAGCGCCGCGCCTTGCCGCTTTTGGTCGAACTGGATGCGCTGCGCGACGATCTTGCCCCGTTTGCCGATTATCCCGATCATCTGGGCTTTGATCTGGAAGCGCTGGTCACGCTCAAGACTGACCAAAGCCGTGCCGAGGGTGATATCGTGCGGCTTGAACAGGAACTGACCGACCTTGGCGCGCAACGCGCGGCGCTGGTTCTATCGCCCGCGCTGGTGGCCTTGTCGCAGGAACTGGACCTGCTCGACCCGTTGCGCGCGCGCGATGTGTCCGCCGGGTTGGACCTGCCGCGCCGTCGCGACCAACTGGCCCAGACCGAAGCGGCCATGGCGCAAGCCGCCCGCGATCTTGGCGCGCCGACAGGCTGCGACCCGGCTTTGCTGGTGCCAACACAAGCGCAACTGGCCGGGCTGGAGGATGCGCGCGACCGGCTGCGCCAAGCGCGCGCCACGCTGCAAGCCGAAGCACAGGAATTGGCCGAGCTGACCGAAACCCGCGACCGCGCCAAAGCGGCGCTTGATCGGCTGGCGGTGCAAGGGGCGCAACCGGCGGATCTGGGCGCGATCTTGGCCCGGCATGACGCGGACAGGCTGATGCCGGAACATGCCTCTGCGGTGCAGGCCATTGCAACTGCGGAACAGGCCGCGCGGCAGGCTTTGGACCGGCTTGGCCACCCCGGCGCGCGTTTCACGACGATCCCGGACTGCCCGATGACCCCGCTGCGCGCGCGCCAACTGGTCGAGTTGCATAGTGAAATCGCAGGCAAGATTGCACAAGAGCAAGCGCTGCGCGACACCCACCGCGCCGATGCTGCCGCGCGACAAGCGCAGGCCGAGGCGCTGTTGCGCGACAGCGATCTTTGCACCGACGACCGGATTGCGCAAATGCGGGCCGAGCGCGACAGGCTTTGGGCCGACCACAAGCTGGCGTTGTCCGCGCGCACGGCGCAAGCGTTCGAAACCGCTATGCAGGCGCTGGATGGCGCGCAGGAAACCCGCATCGCCCATGCCGCAGAGCTTGGGCAGCTACGCCAGATCGCGCAGGCCAGCGCAGAGGCAAAGGCCCGCGCCGATCAGGCCGATGCAAGGCTGGCCGCTTTGCACAGCGAGCGCGACGCCCTGCTGGCAGAGATTGACGAAGCAGCGGCGCTGTCGGGGCTGCGGACCCCGATCCAGCCCGATGAATGGCTGGATTGGGTTGTGCGCCATGGTGCCGCGCAAGAGGCACAGTTGGCTGCTGCCGCCACGCGCGACGCATATGCAGACACGCTGGCCCGCGCGCAGGCGCTGCGCGATGCGTTGGCACCGCATCTGGATATGGTTGCGCCGGATGTGGCTGGCGCCGTTGCCGCCGCGCGCCGCTTTGCCGAGGCGGACCGCAGCGCCCGCGAAACCCGCGCCGCCGCGCAAGAGGCTTTGCGCCGCGCCGAAGACGCGCTTGCAAAACGGGCTG
The DNA here is from genome assembly GCF_001517585.1 of Roseibaca calidilacus. Taxonomy (NCBI): domain Bacteria; kingdom Pseudomonadati; phylum Pseudomonadota; class Alphaproteobacteria; order Rhodobacterales; family Paracoccaceae; genus Roseinatronobacter; species Roseibaca calidilacus. The sequence goes on from NZ_FBYC01000001.1 coordinate 93,123, forward strand.
AGCGCTTTGCAAATTGCCAGCATATCGCGGCAAAGGCCGAGACGGCGTGGCAAGCCGCGGTTGAAGACGCTTTGCGCGGGTCGGTCGCGCCCGAGGGCTTGCTGGCCTCGCTGGAGCCTGTGCGCAACCTTGTCGCCCAGAACGCCGCGCGCAAGGATGCCGCGCAGCGCGTCGGCACCATGGAGCGCGATCAGGCCCTGTTCGCAGAGAAGGTGGCGGCCTTGGCCCAGACACAAGGCATGAGTTTGGGCGCGACACCCGCTGACAGCTTTGCCAAGCTGCGCGCGGCATCGGATACCGCCCGCCGCGCCCAGACCCGCGCGCAAGACTTGGATGGGCAATGTGCCAAGACGCGCGCTGCGCTGGACGAAGCGCGCGCAGCTTTGGCCGAAATCGCGCGCAGGGTCGAAACCTATGCTGCCGAATTCCCGACAAGTGCAGAGACCAGCACGCTTGATGCGCTGCGCGTGACCGCAAATCAGGCCATGCAGGTGATCGAGAAGCGTGTGCAACTGGTGAAGCTGGAACGCGATATCCTGTCAGAACTTGGCGCAGCGACGCTTGCGTCTGCCCGCACAGCGCTAGAGGGGGAAACCCTTGTCACCCTTGGCACCAAGCTGGACCGCGCCCGCGCCGAGCTAGAGCGCGCCGAGCAGGCCTGGACCGCGGCGACAGAAGCGCGTGTGACCGCGCAACAGGCGCTGGCGCAGATCACGGGCGATGCCGGTATTGCCAGCCTGACCGAGCAGCGCAGCACATTGGAATTGCAGCTTCAGGACGCGGTGCAAGAGTATCTGGAATTGTCTTTCGGCCACAGGCTGGCAGATGCGGCCATTCGGCGGTATCGCGACACGCATCGCAGCGGCATGATGGCCGCGACCGAACGGTGTTTTGCGGCCCTGACGCAAGGTGCATATACCCGGCTGACCAGCCAGCCCGACGGGGCAGGGGAAACGCTGCTGGCGGTTGATGCATCGGGCACGGCCAAGCGCGTGGCAGAGATGTCGAAAGGCACCCGGTTCCAGCTTTACCTTGCCTTGCGGGCCGCCGCGCATGAGCAATTGATCGCGCAAGGCACCTGTTTGCCCTTTTTCTGCGACGATATTTTCGAAACTTTCGACGAGGCGCGCACCAGCGCCGCCTGCCGCGTGATGGAGCAAATCGGCACGCGCGGGCAAGCAATCTACCTGACGCATCATCGCCATGTGGTCGAGATCGCGCAACAGGTCTGTGACACGCCGCCAATTTTGCACGAGATTTAGGTCTGGCTTGCCCCCCTTGACAGGCAGGCGCTGCAAGACGATGGTGCAATATGTGACAGGGGCGTCCGCGCAGGCGGGCTGAGAAGCACCCTTCGAACCTGAACCAGATCATGCTGGCGTAGGGAGTCGCGGAAACCGTCCAGCGCCAGAATGGGGCTATGGCGGTTTTGCGTTGCTCCCGCAGGCGTTTGGCGGGAGGATATGATGACAGACCACGGAACCCATTTGGACCAGATGCGCGCACAAGCGCCCTTGGTTCATAACATTACCAATTACGTCGCCATGAATATTATGGCCAATGTCCTTCTGGCGGTGGGCGCGTCGCCCGCGATGGTCCATGCCCGACAGGAAGTGGCCGAATTTGCCGGGCTGGCGCAGGCGCTGACTGTCAATATCGGCACCGCAGACCCCGATTGGGTAGAGGCAATGGCACTTGCCGCGCAGGTCATGACGCAGGCTGGCCGTCCTTGGGTGCTGGACCCGGTCGGCGTGGGTGCAACCCGGTTCCGGCAAGACGCCTGCGCGCGGCTGGTCGATCTGGGGCCAAGCATCATTCGCGGCAACGCATCTGAAATACTGGCGCTGGCCGGGACCGCCGCCGCCGGACGCGGGGCAGATGCCGCCGACAGTGTCGCCGCCGCACAAGAGGCCGCGCTGGCGCTGGCACGGCGCAGCGGGGCGGTGGTTGCCGTCTCTGGCCCCGAGGATTTCGTGACCGATGGACAGCAAAGCTTCCATGTCGCCAACGGACACCCGATGATGCCGCGGATCACGGCGCTGGGCTGTTCGCTCAATGGGGTGATCGCGGCTTTCGCGGTAGCAGCCCCAGCGCTGCCCGCAACTGCTTCGGCGCTGGCCTATTACGGGCTGGCGGGCGAGCAGGCAGGCGCGCGCAGCGAGGGGCCGGGTGGGTTTCAACCCGCGTTTCTGGATGCGCTTTACGGCATGACAGCCAGCGCGCTTGATGCTGGCGCAAAGGTGCGCGCCGCATGATGGGGCCGGTCTATGTCATCACCGACCCCGACGCGCCCTGCCCGGTGGCCATGCAAGCCCGGCTTGCGGCGCAAGGGGGTGCGGGTGCGGTGCAAATCCGCGACAAAACCTTGCCCGATGACGAGTTCACTGCCCTTGTCGCCAGCCTGCTTCCAGAAATGACCGCGCGCGGTGTCATGCTGATCGTGAATGACCGCGTTGATGTGGCGCTGCGCAGTGGTGCCCATGGGCTGCATATCGGGCAGGGCGACGGCGATCCGGCGCAGATCCGCGCGCGTCTGCCACAGGGCATGATCCTTGGCCTGTCGGTCGAGACACTGGCGCAGGCCAAACAAGTGCCGGCGGGCGTGGATTATATCGGTGCAGGGCCGGTGCGGGCGACCGCGACCAAGCCTGATCATGCCGCGCCCATTGGCTTTGACGGGTTGGCGCAGATTGCCGCTGCGGCACGCCTGCCCTGCTACGCGATAGGCGGGATCAAGCCGGGCGATGCGGGGGCGGTCAAGCATGCCGGGTGTGTGGGTATGGCGGTCGTCTCTGCCGTGACCCGCGCGCCAGACCCGGCCCTTGCCACCCGCACCCTGCTGACCGAATGGAGCGATGCATGATCCCGAATATCCTGTCGATTGCCGGGTCGGACCCGTCCGGCGGTGCTGGTATCCAAGCCGACATAAAGGCGATTTCGGCCAATGGTGGCTATGCCATGGCCGCAATCACGGCCCTGACGGCGCAAAACACCCAAGGCGTGCAGGGCGTGCACATGGTTCCGCCCGAATTTGTTGCCGCGCAGATTGCCGCCTTGCGCGCGGATATCCGCATAGATGCCGTCAAGATTGGGATGCTGGGCAGCGCTCAGATGATCGCGGCGGTGCGCGATGCCGTGGCGGGGCTTGGCGTGCCGGTGGTGTTGGACCCTGTCATGGTGGCCAAAGGCGGTGATCGGCTGTTGCAGACAGAGGCCGTGGCCGCCTTGCGTGCGGCGCTGCCCATGGCCAGCGTCCTGACCCCGAACCTGCCAGAGGCCGCCGATCTGCTGGACCGGCCCGAAGCCACGGACCGCGACCAGATCGAAGATCAGGCCAAGGCGCTTCTGGCGCTTGGGCCGGGCGCAGTGCTGCTGAAGGGGGGGCATCTGCCGGGCGCAGACTGCCCTGACCTGCTGGCCACGGCCGATGGGCTGACATGGCTGCCCGGTCCGCGCCATGACACCCGGCGCACGCATGGCACGGGCTGCACGCTGTCTGCGGCGCTGGCCACGCTATTGGGGCATGGTCAGGCGCTGCCGCAGGCGTGTGCCGGGGCCAAGGCCTATGTCGCAGGCGCTATTCGCCATGCCGATGCCTTGTCGGTCGGGCAGGGGCACGGCCCGACACATCATTTTCACGCAGTGAAAGGCTAGTTCCATGAGTTTTATGACACGCGCGCTGGCCGAAACTGCGCCGCTCTGCGCCGCGATGCGCGATATGCCCTTCAACCGTGGTCTGGCCGATGGGTCGTTGCCGCGTGCAGCGTTTCAACGCTACATCATTCAGGATGCGCATTACCTAAATGGGTTTGCCCGGGCCTTGGCGCTTGCCGCCGGGCGCGCGCCAGATGCGCAGGCCGTCAGCCAGCTTGCGGGTTTTGCCGCGGGCACCTTGCAGGCAGAGCACGAATTGCACGCCCATTACATGGGTCTGTTCGGGGTGACCAAAGACGACTTTGCCGCCACCCCGCCCAGCCCGGCTTGTGACCATTACACCAATTTCCTGATTGCCACTTCTGCCACGCGCAGCACGGCTGAAAGCGTGGCTGCCGTGCTGCCCTGTTTCTGGGTGTATCGCGATGTCGGGCGCGCGATCCATGCGTGCGCCGCGCCGGATACCCCCTATCGCGCTTGGATTGACACCTATGTCAGCGACCGCTTCGATGCCGCGGTAGAGGCGTGCTGCGCCGTTGCCGAACGCCTATACGAATCCGCGCAGGGCACCACCCGCGACAGCATGTGCACCATATTCGCGCGCAGCACCTTGCTTGAATGGAGCTTCTGGGACAGCGCTTGGCATGGCCATGCTTGGCCTGATCCGGTGGCAGTGGGGCAGGGGTGAACGCAGCCAAGGCATGGACCCCGATTGCGACAATTGTTCCAAGCCGGGCGGGAAACCCGGCGCAGTGCAATCGTTTTGTCATGGAAGGCTGTTACGAACTGGTTAAGCGGGGTAATCCCCCAATGTCACCAAGCTGTGGACAGGCGCGATGCAGACCATATTCAGTGCTTTTGCCGAATCTCGGATGCAGGATCGTATGTGCCAAGCTCGCGCCGCTTTGTGGAGGCGGAAATGAGCCTGATGGCTGCCCTTGGTGTTGCGGGTTTGACCGGGGTGCATCTGCTCTCGGCAGCGCTTGTGGCTGCGCGTCTGAGGCCTGCCACCGTGACCCGTGTTCACCGCCCGGTTTCCATAACGCTTCTGCGCCCCGTGCATGGGCTGGATGCGTTCGATCTGGAAACGCTGGAAAGCAGCTTTTATCTGGCTTGGCCGGACTATGAGATCATCTTTTGCGCTGCCCATGCCGATGACCCGGTCTGCGAAGCCCTGCGCCAGATGATCGCGCGGCACCCCAACCGCCGCGCCCGGTTGATGATCGGAGAGCACAGGACCACCGCGAACCCAAAGCTGAACAATCTTGAAAAAGGTTGGCGCGCGGCAAGTGGCGAAGTGATCGTCATGGCGGATGCCAACCTGCTTTTGCCGCCCGATTACCTGCAACGCCTGTTCGCCGTCTGGGACGAGGACTGCGCACTGGTCAGCAGCCCGCCCGCAGGCATTCGCCCCGGCAACCTTTGGGGCGCGGTTGAATGCGCCTTTCTGAACGGGTTTCAGGGCCGCTGGCAACTGGCGGCGGACAGTGTCGGTTTGGGCTATGCCCAAGGCAAGACCTTGATGGTGCGCAAGGATTGGCTGGAACAGGCCGGCGGGTTGCAGGCGTTGGGCCGCAACCTTGCCGAAGACGTGGCCTTCACCAAACTGGTGCGCGAACGTGGCGGCAAGGTGCGGCTGACACGGCAAATGTTCGCGCAGCCTGTGGGCGAGCGTCGCGCGCGTGCCGTTTGGGACCGGCAGTTGCGCTGGTCACGGGTGCGGCGCGATGGGTTCGCGGGGCTGTTCGCCTTCGAGATCTTGCTGGGCGGCTTGCCGCCCGCGCTGATGTTGGCCAGCTTTGCCGGGCCTGGCTGGATTCTGCCTTTCCTTGCCTTGTGGTATGGCACGGAATGGGCCTTGTCGCGTGCGGCGGGTTGGCCGCATGGCCCGCGCGACGTGGCCGCCATGGTGCTGCGTGACCTTATGCTGCCCGCGCTCTGGGTCGCCGCCTATGCGCGGCGTGGCTTCGAATGGCGCGGCACGCGGCTGGATGCCGCGCAGCATGATCCAGCTTGAAACGCTCGCCCCTCTGGTCGCGGAGTTCGGCTTGTGGATCGTGGCGGCGGCGGCGATCATAGAAGGGCCGATCGTTACTGTCTTGTCCACGGCACTGGCGCGGCAAGGCTTGCTGCCTTTGGTGCCCTTGGCGGCCATCCTGCTGTTGGGCGATCTGGTGGGGGATTTGCTGCACTATGCCCTTGGCCGACGTGGGCTGGCCCAGATGCCGCGTGCATGGCGGCGGTGGCTGGGGCTTGGCCCGGCGCGCGCGCTCCAACTGACCCGGCATTTCGGGCAGCATGGCGGCAAGACGTTGATGCTGGCCAAGCTGACCCATTCGGTCGGTGCGCCTGTTCTTGTGGCTGCCGGGATGGCCCGGATGCCGGTTGGGCAGTTCTTGGGGTGGAACGCGCTGGCATCGGTTCCCAAAACCGCCGCGCTTATGGCGCTGGGCTGGTATGCGGGCGATGCGTGGCGGCAGATCGAAACATGGCTGGGGCGCTGGACATGGGTTGTCCTGATCTTGCTGGTTGCCTCGCTGGCGCTTTGGTGGCTTTGGAGGAAACGATGGCCGCAAACGTAAGCTGCATCATTCCCGCCTATAATGAAGGCCCGCGCATTGCGCAGGTTCTGGCGGTGGTCCGCGCGCAGCCACTGATTGACGAGGTGATCGTGGTGGACGATGCCTCTGACGATGACACGGCTGCGCAGGTTCTGGCTATGGCGGATGTTACCTTGATCCGGCAGCCCCGCAATGGCGGGAAATCGCGCGCCGTCGCCGCCGGGTTGCGCGCGGCGAAGGGGCGGATCATTCTGTTCTTGGATGCAGATCTGACCGGGCTGGATGCACAGGCCCTGCGGGCCTTGATCCTGCCGGTTGTGACAGGCCGCGCCGATACCACGATCAGCCTGCGTGGCAATGCGCCTTGGCCGTGGCGGCTAATTGGCCTTGATTACATCTCTGGCGAGCGGGCCATGACGCGCGCATTCGCCCCGTGTCCCGATCTGTTGCAAACCCTGCCGCGGTTCGGGATGGAGGTGGCGATGAACCGCCTCTGGCTGGACCGCACCGCCCGGTTGCAAGTGGTCGCTTGGCCCAAGGTCGCCAGCCCCTTGAAGGGCGCGAAGCGCGGCTTTGTGGCCGGGCTTGTTGCGGATATTGCCATGCTGCGCGATATCGTCGCCACCGTCGGTGCCCGCGAGATTCTGGCGCAGATACGCGGCCTGCGGCGCAATCGTATCCAGACCGTGACCGGCAGAGCGCGGCCAGATGCTGTGCAGCACCAAGGCTGAACGAAGAGTCTGCGCATTTAGTCAGACGCGCAGCCCGTCTGTGCCAAAGAAGCTAAGCCGCTCGGGTTCGAACGCCAGCCCGATGCGGTCGCCCGGCCTGACGGGGCTATCGCCTTGAATGCGCGACATGACCTGTCCAAGCGCGCCGCAATCGGTCACGACAAAGCTGTCGGCGCCAAGATATTCGACCACTTCGACACTGCCGGAACACTGGCCCGCGCCCGGTTCGACCATACGGATATGTTCAGGCCGCACCCCTAGATGAACTGCTGGGCCGGTGCCCGCGAAGGGCCCGGTTCCGCCACCGTCCAGATGATACGCGCCCGCATCGGTCCGGCAAGGCAAGATGTTCATCTTGGGGCTGCCGATGAACTGGGCCACGAACAGGTTGGCGGGGCGCTCATACAGCTCTTTCGGGGTGCCGACCTGCGCAATCTTGCCAAATTCCAGCACCACGATACGGTCCGCCAGCGTCATCGCCTCGACCTGATCATGGGTGACGTAAATCATCGTGGCTTGCAGCCGGTGATGCAGCTTGGCGATTTCCAGACGCATCTCGACCCGCAAGGCGGCATCTAGGTTCGACAGCGGTTCGTCGAACAAGAAGGCCGTCGGGTCGCGCACGATACAGCGCCCGATCGCCACGCGCTGCCGCTGCCCGCCTGACAGGTCTTTGGGGCGGCGGTCCAGATAGGGTTCCAGCTTCAGCACCTCTGCGGCCTTGTCGACCTTGGCGGCGATTTCGGCCTTGGATGCGCCAGCGGTTTTCAGCGAAAACCCCATATTGTCGCGCACCGACATATGCGGATATAGCGCATAGCTTTGGAACACCATCGCAAGCCCACGTTTCGAGGGTGGCTCTGCCGTGACATCGCGGCTGTCAATCTCCAGCGTGCCGCGGCTGATGTCTTCCAACCCGCCGATCATGCGCAGCAGCGTGGATTTGCCGCATCCCGAAGGGCCAACGAACACCACGAATTCGCCGTCGTGTATGTCAAGGTCTATGCCTTTGATGACCTGCACCTCGCCGAACCATTTTTCGACTGTGTTCAACCGTATCCTACCCATCACGCACCCCCGTTCGAGGGCGAGGCCCATGCCAGCCAGACCGCCGCCGTCCAAGTAAAACTGCCGCCGCCCGCCGGGTCGCCCGTCAGCGGGTCGTAATATTCGGCAAAGCCGTGTTCGGCCATCAGCGCCGCGGTGCGGGCGCGCAGTTCCTCTGCCTCTGCCTTGTGGCCCATATCGGCCAGTCCCAGCCCGATCAGCATATTGACAATCCCCCATGTCGGACCGCGCCAGTAGCGTTTGGCGTTGAACCAGTCGCTGCCCACCTTTTGGCTGGGCACCGGGTAGCGGCATTGGTCAAAGGCCTGATGCAATTCGTCCAGCATTTGCGCGCTGTCCAGATGCCCATACCAACACAGGAAAGATGCGTTCGACACCGACCCGGTATGATGCCCCGCATTCAGGTTGAACCCGTCAAACACACCCGCGGTGTTGCGCAGTTTTTCGGCACCGGCCGTTAGCTCGGCGGTCCATTGGTCCAACTCGGCGCGGTCCTCGCCCAAGGCATCGGCCAGTGCGGCCAGATCACGATTGGCGCGCAGCAGCACAAAGGTCATCAGCGGGTCGGCCACCTTGAAAGGCTGGTCTTGCGCCACCGCCGCATCATCCCACCCCAAGCCGCGTGCACGCTGCACCAGCCAGATGTAGCGGTCGTAATCGTCCTTTGTGGGCCGCATGGACGCGTCAACATGGGCGGTGTCGCGGCGGGTGTAGTCGCCCACGCCGACCGGGTCAATGGCTTGCATGGCGCTGTCCCAATCGGGCGCATTGTCGCGGCCACCTTCCCACGGGTGCGTGATGAAGATCATGCCATCTGCGTTGCGCCAGCGCATGAACCAGCGATGCCACGCCACCAGCTTGGGGAACAGCGCGGCCATGGGGTTGCGCCCCGCATCCGGGTTTTTGTCGTAGATCATGCGCGCGAATGTGGCGGCAACGGGCGGCTGCGAAATGCCAGAGGACGGGATCGGCCCCTTGCCTTCGGTGCCCCAGACGTCAGGCCCCGGAAAATAACCCGGATCGGGCTTGTGAAACAGGATATGCGGTAACATCCCGTTTGGCCATTGCCCGGAAAACAGCGTTGTCAGTTCCAGCCATGCGCGCTCAATGTCGAATTGGGCAAAGCCCCAAGCGGCAAAGGCGCTGTCCCAGTTCCATTGGTAGGGATACAGGCCAGAGGTCGGCAAAGTGTAGCCGCCACGGTCGTTCTTGCGCAGGATCGCGCGGGCTGCCTGGTCCAAGGCAAGGTGGTCCATTATCGTCATCCTTTCACAGAGCCTGCGGTCAGGCCCTTGGTCATGAAACGTTCCAGCCCCAGAAACAGCGCCATGATGGGCACCGTGGCCACAACGGCCCCGGCCATCAGGTGTTGGCGCGGAATCTCGGAGGAGTTGAGCGAGGCGATGCCCCGTGTCAGCGTAAACTTGGACGGGTCGTCCAGCAGCATGAAGGCCAGCAGGAATTCGTTCCACGCGATCATGAACACGTAAAGCGACACGCTGGCCAGCGCGGGCAGCGCCAGCGGCAAGGTGATTTTCCAGATCACTTGCAGGCGGTTCAGCCCGTCCATCAGCCCGGCTTCTTCCACCTCTGCCGGAAGGCCCCGGAAATAGCCTTGCAGCATATACAGCGCGACCGGAATGGTCGTGACCGGGTAGATCAGCAAAATGCCGAACAAGGTGTTGCGCAACCCGGTCATGGAAAACCCGATATAGATGGGCAATGCCAGCACGATGACGGGCACCATGTAGATCAGCAGGATGGACCGTGAAAACACCGCCTGCCCCTTGAAGCGCAGCCGCGCCACCGCATAGGCGCCCGGCACGCTGAACAGCAGCGTGATGACCACCGTCATCACAGAGATGAACAGCGAATTGACCATGTAGGTGCCGAAATTGTAGCTGGTGAACAGCTCGTAATACGACCGGAACAAGCCCCAGCCCTGCGTCAGGTCCAGCGAGAAATCGAGCGGATTGGCCACCAGTTGTTGCTGGTTCTTCAGGCTGGTCATGACCATGACGTAAAACGGAATAGCCACGATCGCCGTGAAGAAGATATAGCCGAACCCTGTCAGGAAGTGGATAACCGCATCCTCGAATTCGTGGCGCGTCAGGGGGCCGGGGCGCAAGGGCGCGGTCATCTTCGACAGGCCAAGGCCAAAACCCACGCCAACCATCAGCGCGGTGACCAAGCGCAGGCCAAAACCGGCATCCGGCATCATGATCGGCGATGGGCCAGCATAGGTCAGAAGCAGAAGCGCGCCAGCCGATGCCGCCGCCAACAGCCAGCCCCGCAGGCCCGACACGGCGATAATCCCGGCAGGCGCCCCGAAAAACAGCGCAGCAAGGATGCCCGGCCGAACAGCAGCCCCGGTGGCGAAGGCAACGGCAACCGATACCGTTACAGCGACAACAACCATCCACAACGCACCAAGGAACAGGCCCGTCACATAGCCCCGGCGGATCATGCCCATCATAACCCTTCCTCCCGGCTCATGAATTTGAAGAAGAACACGGAGAAGGACAAAAGGCACAGGAAGATGACCACAGCCACCGCCGCACCCGCGCCGATATTCGACACGGCAAAAGCCTGTTCATACACATTCACCGTCAGGGTGCGCGTGCCGGCATTGCCGCCCGTCAACAGGAAAATGTCGTCGAACTTGTTGAAGGTCCAGATAAAGCGCAGCAGGAACAACACGCTTAGAATGCCCAGAAGCTGCGGCATCGACAGATACCAGAATTTCTGGAAGGGCGATGCACCGTCCATATCGGCGGCTTCATACATGTCGCTGTCGATGGCCTGCATCCGGGCAAGGATGAACAGGAAGGACAGCGGAAAGTAACGCCAGATTTCGAACACCGTGACCATGATAAGCGCCAGCGGGCGCTCGCCAAAAAAGTTGATCGCTTGGTCGGTCACGCCCATTTGCACCAACAGCGCATTGGCAGAACCGGAAAACGGGTCGAACAGGATAAGCCACGAAAACGCGACCGCGATGATGGGGGCGACATAGGGGAACAGGTAAAGCCCCCGCAATATGCCCTGCCCGCGAAACGACTTGTTCAGCAATAGCGCCGCGAACAGGCCCACACCCAAGGCCCCCACGGTGCCAAAGACCGTGTAGAACATGGTTACACCGAACACGCCCCAGAATTCTTCGCCGTCAAAGATGCGCGCGAAATTGTCCAGCGTGAAGGTCGTATTGGTCAGGATGCTGTCGGATTGACCGGTCACACGGGGTAGGCTGGCCTCGGCTAGGTCTTCGGTCAGGTCGGCATCCTCTGCGGCCAGCGGAATGATGATGCGTTCGTTATACCCGCCTTCGATCGTGCCGATATCGCAGGTCAGTTCCTGCCCGGTCAGTGCGCAGGGCGCGGGCAGATCACCGCGCAGGGTTACGCCCTCGGGAAATGTGTCGGACAGGGTAACGCCCGTGACCGGAGTTTCTTGGCTGGAATTGCGCAACCGGTATTCAACGCGCAGATCGTCGCCCGCGCCGCGCACGCTTTCGCGCAAGATGGGCGCAGGGGGGCGCAGATCGGCTAACCCGATGGGCTTGAAACTGATCCAAAAGATCGCAAGCAGGGGCAGCAGCACGACCAGCGCGACACTTATCAGCGTCGGCGCAAGCAGGCCCCAGGCAAGCCGGGCCTCGCGCCGGGCAAGCGGCGTAGTACCGTTGGGGGGAACGGCTGACATCGGACAACTCCTGTCAGGGATGGGGCCGCCGCTAGGATGGCGGCCCCGGCAAGGTTACTCGATCGCGGAGAGTTCCGCGTTCATCGCCGCGACAGCGCCTGCCGCGTCAATGCGCCCGTCGATATACTGGCGCACAATGCGGTTGATGGCTTGGCTGTTGATCATCTTCGACGCCAGCGCAAGCTGGCCTTCAGCTACGCCCCAACGCTGCGCAACTTCCAGCCCGCCGACAATCTCGTCAATCATGGCCGGATCATACAGTTCGCCCAAGGGCGCTTTGCGGTCAACGCCGACGGGCAGGGTCGCCCAAAGATCCTTGAACTTGCTGGGTTCTTCCGCCGTGCCCGCACGCACCGGGAACTTGCCCTCGGGGGCAATGGACAGCGTCTGGCCATAGCCCTCATCCATAGAGAACTTGATGAAATCCATCGCGGCATCGGTGTCGGCATCTGTCGTGATCCCGAAATACCGCACATCGCCCCAAGCGGCCCCATCGGGGTTGGATGGGCCAGAGAAATTGGTCACGATACCGGTCAGGCTGGCCAGTTCCGGCGATGTCGGGTCATCATTGATGGTGGGCGGCGCGCTGTCACGCAGGCCAGCCAGTTCGTCCAACACAAAGGGCGACCAGATAATCATCGCCGCATTGCCACTAAAATACAGCGTGCGCGATTGGTCCCAATACAGATCGCCGGGGGGCGAGGCTTCGGCAATCGCCTTGTAGAAGTCCAGCACTTCGATGGTTTTGGCCTCGTCCAGCGGCTGGAACCCATCTGGCCCCACGGGCGAAACGCCATTGGCCAAGAATACATGTTCCAGAACTTGGCTCATGAAGTTTTCATCTACCTTGGTGGCGGCGACGAAGCCATACATTTCCGGCGGGTTGTGCAGCGCGTCTATCGCGGCCAGCACATTGGCATAGCTGGTCGGCGCGTCCAGCCCGGCGGCATCGAACAGGTCTTTGCGATACAGGATCATCTGCGTCCAGCCATCGACCGGGACAGACGCAGTGTTGCCTTCATAGGCGGCCATGGCTATCGCACCGGGCGCGAAAGTGTCGGCGCCCAGATCTTCGACCACTTCGGTCGCGGCGTCGGTGTCCAGAATACCGGCTTCGGCCCATGGCAGCGCATATTGCAAGGTGTGATAGATCACATCGGGCAGATCACCGGCAGCGAAAGCGGCGGTTGCGCGTGTGCCCAAGTCGCTTTCGGTAACCGGGATCACCTCTACCGATACGCCGGTCATGTCCTTGAATTGCGCGGCCATCTCTTCTTGCTTGGCTAGGCGCTCTGGCTGTTCTTCGGTTGTCCAGAAGCGGATCGTGTCTGCCGATGCCGCCAGCGCAGACAGGCTCAGCGCCAGCGCCGTTCCTGTCATCAGCTTGGAAATACGTGTCATTCTCTCTCTCCCTTGGTGCAGTTGGTTGATGGACTACGCCGCACCCGGCGCAACCCCGTGTGACCCGCGCGACTGAAACGCCGCGCGGCCCAATTCTCGCAAATCCTCTGGCGCAGCCCCGCGGCAGCGCCGTATCAGCAGGTTGGCAAGCCGTGCCCCCGCGGCGCGCGTATCGACCCGGTAGGTCGACAGCGGCGGGTCCAGCAGCGTGGTTTCCGGAATGCCGTCATAGGAAATGACCGACAGGTCGGTGCCAATGCGAAGCCCCCTGTGGCGCGCAGCATCATAGACACCCAGCGCCGCCGCATCGACAGAACAGACAATCGCGCTGGGCGGATTGGGCAAGTCCAGCAGGCTCGCGGCAGAGGCCGCGCCCGCAATCCGCGCCATTGCAGGCCGGGCAATCAGTTGCGGGTCATGTTCCAACCCGTTTCGCGCCAATCCGGCCATGAAACCGTCATGGCGCAGCTTGGCATAGGTATAGCCCTCTGCCCCCGGCACAAAGCCGATGCGCTGGTGCCCCAGCCCTGCCAGCAATGTTACCGCGTCCTCGATGGATTTTTCGCTTTCAATGTCGAACCATGCGCAACCTTGCGTGTCAGCGGTCCGGCCATACAGAACGAACGGCACATTGCGCGCGCGCAGAAACTCTATGCGCGGGTCGGTCAGCTTGGTGCGCGGCAGGATGAAACCATCGGCCTTTTTCTCTGCGGTCAGGCGGTCCAGCAATTCCAGCGTCTGGTTGTCGCTGCTGGCGGTCGCGACCGTCAGCGTCCAATCCTCGGCAGAGGCAGCTTCCGACAACCCTGCCAGAAACTCTGCCACGAAGGGACGGTGCGCATCATGTTCATTGACCTGCAACACCAGCCCCAGCGACCGCACGCGCCCTGTGCGAATGGCCTGCGCATGGCTGAGCGGGCGGTAGCCCAGTTTCTCGGCGGCCTTGCGCACGCGCATCCGGGTGCGGTCGGAAATATCGGGATGGTCGTTCAACGCCCGGCTCACCGTGCCCTTGGTCAACCCAAGCTGTGCGGCTAGGTCGACAAGCCGCACCCGTTTGGGCTGCCCAGATCGCGGCGTATCTCCGCAAATTTGCATGTGATTCGTCCTCCCAATTCTGAAATTCGGCTCCGAAACCGGTTTCGGCAACCGCTTTCGCCGAATTTCTTCACTCGGGGCGGATGGCAGGGCTTATGACCGCAGTTGGACTTCGGGCATCTGCACTTATCGTTTGCATAGCTGTGGGGCGCAGAATGGACAGTCTAGCAATGCTTGGCGCGATTGCAGGCGGAGGGTGATTTTGAAAAGCACCCCCTGCAATCCCCGTAAACACGCGACGCGGTTTTTTTATTCTACGCCCCGCGTGCCAACACGGGCCATCCCTTTTGGTCCGGGGAAAAATTTACGCCGTGTGCGCGGATTGCCCACGCGCGATTGCCGCCATACGGAAGGCTTGCACGCAGGTCTTACAGCGCGTTTGGGCATGGGTGGGCCGGGGGCATTGCGGGCAGCCAACCGCCACTAAGCATGACATGTTGCAAAAGCGCGGGCGCGTTTGTCAGTCCGGATCATAGGTCCAGCGATAGGTTGGTGGGGTTGGTCCTTTGTTGCGCCCACCTTGTTCGATCTGCTCCCACGCATGGGCCAGAATCCCGACGCTGCGTGACAATCCGAAAAAGCCCCGCGCCAAAGGCGGCGGGCAGCCAAGTTCGGCATAGATTACCGCCGTCGCCCCGTCGATATTCATCGGCACGGGTTTGCCGCGCTCGGTGGCCAGATGCTCCTCTATTGCGCGGGCTATGCGGGCGACGGCGCCACTGACCACACCTTGGCTGGCCGCCTCATCCACCAGCGCCAGCAGGCGGGGCGCGCGTGGGTCAACAGGTTTGTGAAAGCGGTGGCCGAAGCCCGGCAGATAGCGGCCATGGGTGGCGCGCCATGTGTCGAGTGTTGCGGCCAGGCTATCTGGCCCTGCGTCCAGCGCGCGCTGATACAGCGCGACCGCCTGTTCACCCGCGCCGCCATGCACATCGCCCAGCATGTTCAACCCTGTGGCCATGGCCGATTGCAGCCCCACGCCGCAGGTCGCGGCCATGCGCGCGGCGGCGATGGAGGGGGCTTGCGGGCCATGGTCCACCGCGGCGACAAGCGCGGCCTCGAACAGTTTTGCATGCGGTCCGTCAATCTGTTCGCCCATGACCATCAGCCAGATCATCTGCGCAAAACCCATAGTGCCGATCAGGTCTTGCACCGGCTGGCCGCGCAGATGAATGCGCCCCGGTTCCATGTCGATGATCTTCGTGCGCCACCAATCGGAAACGTCCTTGTTGTCTGTCATGTCACGCCCTCTGCCCGAAAGGTTGCGATGTCTTGCGCGCTATAGCCCAAGTCGCGCAAGATCGCGTCGCTATCTGCGCCGAGGGCAGGGGGCGGTGTTGCAACTGCCGGGCGCACGCCATTTATCAAAGCGCCGATGCGCAACACGTCAATCGCGCGGCCTACGCCGGGCGTGTTGTCGAACCGCGCCAGCAGATCGCGCGTTGTAATCTGCGGATGGGACAGAATATCTGGCACGGACATAACTGCGCCCGCAGGCACGCCGATGGCGTTCAGCGCATCGGCCCAGTCGCTGGCCGGGCGGGTGGTCAGCACGGTTTCCAGTTCGGCGCGCAGGCGCAGGCGGTTGCGCTTGCGGTCTTCGCGCGTGGCAAAATCCGGGTGCTCCAGCAGGTCGGCCCGGCCCAAGTGTTGGGCCAGCGCCTGCCATTGTTCGTCCTTGTTGGCGGCTATGTTCAACAATCCATCGGCGCATTGAAAGGCACCCGACGGGGCAGATGTTGGGTTTTCATTGCCCTGCCGCTCTGGCGTGATCCCGCCGATCAGGTGGTTCGACACGACCCAGCCCATAGTGGCCAGCACCGCATCGACCATGGGAATGTCGATGAAAGCGCCGCGCGGGTTGGCGTTTAGCGCGGCGCAAATGGTCATGGCGGCGGTCAGCCCGCCCACGGTATCGGCAAGCGGATAACCCACGCGGGTTGGGGTGCCGTCCGCCGCGCCCGTCACCGACATGACGCCCGATGCGCCTTGTACGATCTGGTCATAGGCGGGGCGCGTCGCCCATGGCCCGGTTTGGCCAAAGCCCGAGATCGCGCAATAGATCAGGTTCGGGTTCTCTGCCTTGAGCGCGTCAAACCCCAGCCCCAGCCGGTCCATCACGCCGGGGCGAAAATTCTCGACCAGCACATCGGCGCGGCGCACCAACCGACGCAACGCTTCTTTGCCGCGAGGGTCTTTCAGGTTTAACGTCAGCGAGCGTTTGCCCGCATTCTGCGCCAGAAAGCTGATGCCCATTCCCTGCGCCGAAAGCGCAGGGTCCGCGCCAAGGTTGCGGGCCAGATCACCCCGGCCCACGGTTTCTACCTTGATGACATCGGCCCCCAGATGGGCCAGTTGGTGACAGGCAAACGGTCCGGCCAGCACATTCGTCAGGTCCAGAACCGTGATGCCGGCCAGCGGGTCAGTCGCCATCGGCCACGCCCTCGGCGCGTTTGCGGGCTATATAGCCCCGGTAGCTGGGCAACAACACCAGGAGCAGCGCCAGCACCAGCAGACCCAGCGTCAGCGGCCGCTCTAGGATGAACCCGAAACCCTTATACAGCTGCATAGCGCGGGCAAAGTTGTCTTCCAGCATGGTGCCAAGGATGAACCCGATCAGCAGCGGTGCCAGTGGGAAATCGGCAAAGCGCAGGATGGTGGCGACCACGCCAAAGCCCACCAAGATCAGCAGTTCCGTGGAATTGTTCTGACCCAGATAGCTGCCCATCAGGGTGAAGAACAAGATGAACGGAATCAAGAAGGTGCGCGGAATGGTCAGGATCTTGGCGATATAGGGGATCAACGGCAGGTTCAGGATTAGCAGAACCAGATTGCCGATATACATTGAGATGATGACCGCCCAGAACACGTCAGGCGTATCGGTCATCAGCCGTGGCCCCGGTGTGACATTCAACGCCAGCAGCGCGCCCAGCAGAATGGCGGTGGTGCCAGAGCCGGGAATGCCCAGCGTCAGCAGCGGCACAAAAGACCCGGTGCACGCCGCGTTATTGGCGGTTTCCGGCGCCGCCAGCCCTTTCAGAGACCCTTTGCCAAATTCAGCCTGTTCTTCCTTGGTGGCCAAGTTGCGTTCGACCGCGTAGCCCAGAAAGCTGGCGATGGTCGCCCCCGCTCCGGGCAGAACGCCGATGAAAAAGCCCTGCAAGGATTGCCGCCCGATCACGGGGGCAATGATTTTGGCTTCGGCGCGGTTGATGCGCAGGTTGTCGATCTTGCCGCCGTCGCCGCTTGCGGCGCGGGCGGGGTTCATGACCAGAAACAAGGCTTCGGGCAGCGCGAACATGGCCATGGCCAAGGTGATGAAGGAAAAGCCCGATTGCAGGTCCATCATCCCAAAGGTGAAGCGCGGCATGTTCGACAGCGCGCCTTCGCCCACGGTCCCAAGGATCAGGCCCAGAATGGTCATCATCAGCGCCTTGGCGACCTGTCCGGTGCCCGCGAAGGCGGCGATGGCCGACAGGCCCACCACCATCAGCGCGAAATATTCTGCCGAGTGGAACAACAGCGCCACGGATGACAGCGCAGGCGCGAACACCATCAGCAGGATCGCGCCAATGGTGCCGCCCGCGAAACTGGCGATGGCGGCAATGGTCAACGCTTTGCCCGCTTGGCCCTTGCGCGCCATCGGGTAGCCGTCAAAGCTGGTGGCGACTGTGCCTGCCACGCCGGGAGCGTTCAGCAAGATGGAACTGGTCGAGCCCCCGAAAATAGCGCCGTAATAGACGCCCGACAACAAGATCAGCGCCGCGGTTGGATCGCCGATGCCGATGGCCACGGGGATCATGATGGCGATGATGGACATGGGCCCCAGACCCGGCAACATGCCGATCAGGGTGCCGATCAGGCAGCCCAGAACCACCATCAACAGGTTGAACGGGGAAATCGCGGCGGTCAGGCCGATAAGCAAACCTTCAAGCATCTTAGCGTCCCCTTACATGAACATGGCAGGCCAAGGGCGCAGGAATATCCCCAACACCTCTTGCACCAGATACCAGATGGACCCCACGGCAATGCCCGCGACCGGCAGCAGGATGTGAAAGCGCCGCTCGCCCAGCAGCAGCGACCCGATGACCAGAAAACCAACAGTCGCGCCCACAAAGCCCACGGGCCGCAGCATCAGGGCATAAGCAACCATTAGCGCCAGCAGAGCAATGGCCTGCCAGATGTGGTAATCGCCCAAACGTGTCAGGTCGATTGCGCCGTCTTTGGCAGGTTGCGGGCCACCGGGTTTCGGGCTGAACAGCACGATCAGCCCCACGATCAGGCCCAAGACGGTCAAGATCTTTGGGAAGGTCGACGGCCAGATCGGATTGCGCCGCAAAATGGGCGGAAGCGTATCGTCCATGGTGAAGAATGCCGCGTAGCCATACACGCATACAAGCGCGATAAAGGCCAGCGCGATCCAGCGATCGAGCGCCATCGGGTTTCCCCCTTTGTCGATGTTCTGAATGGGATGCGGCTGGCCCAGCACAAGGGCAGGCCAGCCGCGTGGTGGGCTAACAGATCAGAGGAAGCCCAGATCGCGCATCAGGTCGCCCAGTTGCTTTTCCTGCGTTTCAAGGAAGGCGGTGAAATCGTCGCCGGGCCGGTAGATATTGACCAGACCCATGCGCGCGCGCACGGCTTCCCATTCGGGGGTTTCCATCATCGTGGCCAGCATGTCCTGGTAGGCGGTCAGTTGTTCCTCAGGCAGGCCGGGGGCGGCGAAGAAACCGCGCCAGTTCACGAATTCCGCTTCGATGCCTTGCTCGGCAAAGGTGGGGGCTGCGTCATAGGCGGGCACGCGCTCTGGCGCGGTCACGCCCAGAATGCGCACTTCGCCCTGCTCGGCCAGCGCAATCGCTTCCGAGAACCCGGTGGATAGCGCATCAATCTCGCCCGACAGAAGGCCCGCCATGGCCTCGCCGCCCGCGTCATAGCCGATATAGTTGAAGGCGGTCGGGTCTTCGCCCGCGCCCTGCATCACGATGGCGGCGACCAGATGGTCCATCCCGCCGGGAACCGACCCGCCGCCAATGGCGAAATCCATCGGTGCTTCGCGGTAGCTGGCCAGCGCGTCTTCCATGCTTTGCAGCGGGCTGTCCGCGGTCACGACAAGGGCCGCATAATCGCCCACGGTGCCGGCCACCATGGTCAGGTCGCGGAAGCTCTGCGAAATCTCGCCCGTCAGCGCGCGGATCACGATGGGGGTCGAATTGACCATCAGCGTGCCGTGGCTGGACTCGGCATTCTCGATCAGGTTGGCAATGGCCACACCACCGCCGCCGCCCGACAGGTTCTCAAAGGTTGCATTGTCGACCAGCCCGGAATTGACCAGCGCCTCGCCCGTGCCGCGCGCGGTGCCGTCCCAGCCGCCACCAGCGCCGCCGGGGATCAGGAAATGCACGGCATCCATCATCTGCTCGGCTTGTGCCTGAACAGCGCCGCCCAGTGCCACGGTTGCGGTTGCCGCTGCGATGACCGCGCGACGGGTCCACCCAAAGGTGTTCATTGGTATTCCTCCCATTTGACAGGCGGTCCTCTGCCGCCCATGGTTATGTGAAGAACATAGAAAGCTGACAGAAGCCTGACACGGGCGCAAAAGGGACAACGCGTGCGGTATTTGCTGGTCGAAGATAACGCCGAACTGGCCGAGGCCGTGGTCAAGCGGCTGGCGCTGGATGGTCACGCGATAGATCATGCCGCCACATTGGCACAGGCAGAGGACTGTCTTGCCGTTGCCAGCTACGATCTGATCTTGCTGGATGTCATGCTGCCCGATGGCGATGGGCGCGAATTTCTGGTCCGCAGCCGCGCGCATTTGCAAACCCCGGTCATCGTGCTGACCGCACGGGCGCAGGTGTCAGACCGGGTGGGGGCGTTGGATCAGGGGGCGGATGACTACATTACAAAACCGTTCGACTTTTCAGAGTTGGAAGCGCGGTGCCGTGCCGTTCTGCGCCGTAGGGGCGGGTTGGCGCGCAACCAGATCGCGCTTGGCGCGGCATTGTTCGATCCGCTGGCCGGAACCTTGCAATACAACGGTATATCGCTTGCTCTGCGCAGCCGCGAGATTCGCCTGCTGGAAATTTTCGCCCGGCATCCGGGACAGATTCTGTCAAAAGCGCAGGTGATGGATCATTTGTTTTCCTACGATGCAGAGGTGACGGAAAACGCCATAGAGGTCTATGTCGGTCGTCTGCGCCGCCGTATTGATGGCATGGGGCTGCGCATAGAAACGGTGCGCGGTCTTGGGTATCGCATGGATGCGGACGCAGCATGATCCGCACGGCCTCTATCGGGGAACGGCTGACACTTCTGCTGGCGGGTGTTGCCGCGGCCCTTTCGCTGCTCAGTTGGGGCATGGTCACAAGCCTTGCAACGCAAGCCGCAGCAAAAACGCAGGACAACGTTCTCGCGGCCTCGACCACCACGATTGCCGAAACCCTGCGCAGCGAGCAAGGCGAGGTCCGGCTGGAACTGCCCTATGCCGCTTTCGCCATGCTGGGTGCAATCAGCGAAGACAGGGTGTTCTATCGTGTCGAAGCAAGCGGTCGGATGCTGACAGGCTATGAAGACCTGCCCAAGCCATCTGACGGTGCCCTTGGACAGGTCGTCTTTGATACAGGGGCCTATCGCGGTGCCCAGATCCGAATGGCATCTATCACGCGGCTGGTGCTTGTGGGCATAGATCGGGTGGCGGTTACGGTGACAGTGGCGCAAACTCGCGATGGGGTCGATGCGGTCACGTCCGAAATATCTTGGTTGGCCGGTGTCTTGTCCGTGGCGTTTTTCTTGGTGGCCGTGGCATTGTCTGCCGTCGCCGTGCGCGTGTCGCTGCGCCCATTGAACACCATTGCCGCCGCTGTCTCGCGGCGCGGCCCATTCGATTTACGCCCGCTCATGCGCCCGGCCCCGGCAGATCTGGCGCCGCTTCTGGATGCACTCAACCGCCTGATGGAACGCTTGCGCCAGTCCATCAGGCGCTCTGAGGATTTCATCGCCGAAGCCGCGCACCGGGTGCGCACGCCGCTTGCAACGGTGCGCACCCAAGCAGAGATTGCTTTGCGCACCGTGTCTGACGATACCGAGAAAGAACGCCTGCGCCGTATTATTCGCGCGGTTGATGAAAGCGCACGATCTGCCGGGCAGTTGCTGGATCACGCAACGGTCGCCTATCGGGTCGAAGACCTTGCGCGCGACAAGTTGGACCTTGCCGAGATTGCGGCGCTAACTGCCGCCGGGATGGAGCCGACAGCCGATATGCGCGATATCCGTTTGGAGCTGGTGCTGACACTGACCCCCATCTTGGGCGATTCCGTGTTGTTGGAAAGCGCCATACGCAACGTGCTGGACAATGCCATAAAGTATTCCCCCGAAGAAACGACTGTTACCCTGCATGTCGAACCCGTCGGGCAAGAGGCGTGGCTGACCGTCCGTGATGAGGGGCCGGGTCTGGGCCACGGCCCGACATGCGAACTGACCGATCGCTTCCGGCGTGGCACGAATGTTGCGGGTATTGTCGGCTCGGGGTTGGGGCTGACCATCGCCGCAGAGGTGTTACGCGCCCATGGTGGGCGCGTTGAATTGACCAATGCCGAAACAGGGAGTGGCGCATGCGTTTCGCTTATCTTGCCCTTGGCCTGATTCTGACATGGTGCGCGCCGCTAAAGGCGCAAACCATAGAGGACCAGCGCGTATTCCTTGGAACAAGCGACCGCCTGTTGCGGATTGTTTCGACCACTGATCTTGCCGTGTTCGTACCCTATATCCGCAGCTTTCAAGAAGAGCACCCGGAGATCGGGGTAGATTACACCGTGATGTCCTCCAGCGACCTGCATCAGGCCATTCGGCAGGGCGCGCAGGCCGATCTGGTCATATCATCCGCGATGGATTTGCAGTTCCAACTTGTGAATGACGGCTTCGCGCTGCCCTATCGGTCCGACCAGACCGATGCGCTGCCGGAATGGGCGCGCTGGCGAGATTTGATCTATGCGTTTACCACCGAGCCTGCCGTAGTGGTCATAAACAGTGCAAGCCTTCAGGGGCTTGATTTGCCAACGACCCGGCAAGACCTGATCGCCATGCTGCGCGATAACCCGGAGCGGTTTGTTGGGCGTATTGGAACCTATGACGTTCGCAATAGCGGGCTGGGCTATCTGTTTGCCACCCAAGAGGACCGCTCGACCGATGCCTTCTGGCGTTTGAATGAAGTGATGGGGCGGCTTGATACCCGGCTGTATTGCTGTTCTTCGGACATGATAGAGGATGTGGCCGCAGGTCGGCTGGCCTTGGCGTATAACGTGCTGGGCAGCTATGCCGCCGAAGAACTGGCCCTTGGGTCTGGCGGGAATATGCAGGTGATCCGAATGCAGGATTTTTCCAATGTGATGCTGCGCACCATGTTCATTCCCGCCACGGTGCAGGATGCAGAGGGCGCAGGGGCGATGATCGACCTGCTGAGCAGGCTTGCTTTGCGCTCTGAACCCGGACCTTGGGGGCTGCCGTCCTTGAACGAAGCGGGGGAAAGGGCGTCGCTCGGGTTTGGGCCTATTCGCTTGGGTCCGGCACTTCTGACCTATCTGGACCCGTTAAACCGGCGTTCGTTTCTGCTCGAATGGAACAACGCAATGATCCAATGACGGCAGGCGCATTGACGGTCCGCCCCGGCCACCAAGACGCCGACACCCACCGTCGTTGGGCGGGAATGCTGAATGGGGCGAATGACGGATTTCAGAAGGGGGGTTGTGCAAATCTGGCACTAGACGGCTCAGGCAATGGGCCTAAACACCCTGCCAGCGCCAAGTACGAAACCTGCGTTAGTATGAGGTGGAACGCAACCTGCCCGCGTGATTTGCCATTCTATCCAAACACTTTCTTGGGATAAATGGTGCCCAGGAGAGGACTCGAACCTCCACGCCCGTACGGGCACTAGCACCTGAAGCTAGCGCGTCTACCAGTTCCGCCACCTGGGCAGGTTGCGTAGCGCAGCTTTTAGAATTGGCGTGCGGCACTGTCAACGGCTGAAATGCGGAAATTCGTGTGCCCTTTGAAAAAAGCGCAGCACCCTTGCCGCGCCTGCTCTGCGGCTGTATTCACAGGGCGCAACACAGGCGGAGGTCGGCATGTCGAAACTGGTCACGATCTATGGCGGCTCGGGGTTTGTCGGGCGCTATATTGCGCGGCGCATGGCCAAGGCCGGCTGGCGTGTGCGCGTCGCCGTTCGCCGCCCGAACGAAGCGCTGCATGTCAAACCTTACGGCGCGCCCGGACAGGTCGAACCCGTGTTCTGCAATATTCGCGACGATGCATCCGTTCGCGCGGTGCTGCAAGGGGCCGATGCGGTCGTCAATTGCGTGGGCATTCTGGGCGAAGTGGGCAAGAACCGTTTCGACGCCGTGCAGGCCGACGGCGCTGGGCGGATCGCGCGGATCGCGGCAGAGCAGGGGATTGCCACGATGGTGCATATCTCTGCCATCGGTGCGGATGCCAAATCCGACAGCCTGTATCAGCGCAGCAAGGCAGAGGGCGAGGCGCTGGTGCAAGCTGCGATGCCGGGTGCGGTTATCCTGCGTCCTTCGGTCGTGTTCGGAACCGAGGATCAGTTTTTCAACCGGTTCGCAGGGATGGCGCGGTTCAGCCCGTTCCTGCCCGTGGTGGGGGCCAAGACGCGCTTCCAGCCCGTCTATGTCGATGACGTGGCCGCCGCTGCCGAGTTGGCGCTGACACAGGGCGCTGCGCCGGGCATCTACGAATTGGGTGGCCCGGATGTGGCCAGCTTCCGCGATCTGATGGTGCAGATGCTGGCCGAGATCCGGCGCAAACGCGTTTTGGTCCATGTGCCGTTCTTTGCGGCAAAGATCATGGGCACCATCTTCGACATTCTGCAAAAGATCAGCTTTGGACTGTTCACCAACGGGGTGCTGACCCGCGATCAAGTGCGCAATCTGGCGCGGGACAATGTGGTCAGTAAGGACGCGCGTGGCTTTGTAGAACTGGGCCTGACACCGACGCCAATGTCGGCGATCCTGCCGGATTACCTGTATGTCTACCGGGTTGGTGGCCAATACAAGGCGATCCACGAATCCGCAGAGCGTTTGCGCAAAGGTTAGGACGGCGCGCCCAAATAGGCGCGCCGCAAGTGGTTTAGCGCGGCACCAGCACGCTATCGACCACATGGATCACGCCGTTCGACTGGTTCACATCGCTGATGGTCACCCGGCCAGCGTTGCCTGATTCGTCGTAGATCCAAAGGGTGCTGCCGCGCATCTGGGCGCTAAGTGCATCACCCGACAGGGTTTCCATGTGGAAGAACCCGTCTGCGCTGTTGCGCGCGCGGCGCATCAGGTCTTCGCCGGACAGCTTGCCCGCGACGACATGCGCCGTCAGCACTTTTTGCAGCATCCCCTTGTTTTCCGGCATCAGCAGCGTGTCGACCGTGCCAGCGGGCAGGGCATCGAAAGCGGCATTGACCGGGGCAAAGACGGTCATCGGGCCGGGGCCTTGCAGCGCATCGACCAGATCGGCGGCCTGCACGGCAGCAACCAAAGTTGTGTGATCTTCAGAGTTGACCGCGTTTTCCACGATATTGCGGGTTTCCAGCATCGGCGCGCCGCCGACCATGGGGTTGGCGAAAGCGGCGCCGGCGGCCAGCGCGATGGTGGCGGTCAGTGTTGCAAGTTTCATTGTCTCTCTCTCCTGTTATGGCAGATTGCCGGGCGCGTTTCGCGCCCATGCCACGGAAACGAAAGAGACTTCGGCCAAGTTTCAGGATTGCGCAGAACGCAGGTCGTGTCTCGGAGTTGGTGGAAATTCGAGGGCGGCGTAATCTCCGGGTGAACTGACACCCACCCAACCGGCGGCTGCAACCGCCAGGGAGATCACGCCATGAACCAGATTACCGACACTGCGAGCTTTGCGCTACTGGCCCATGAGGCCGGGTTTGACCCGATCGAGGATCGGTTGCGGGCGAACGTCCGTGCGACCATCGAAGCCGTGTTCGAGGAGGAGCTTGCCAGCTTCCTCGGCCGTCTTCGCTATGACCTGGGCGATGGAGTCACGAAAGGGTATCGCCACGGGCACCGAGAACGGCAACTCACCGGCACCTTCGGGACTGAGACGGTCATCGTGCCTCGCGCCCGCGTTGCAGATGAGACAGGCAAGGTAACGGAGTGGCGGTCGAAAGCGCTGCCCCGATACCAGCGGCTGACGAAGAAGGCCGAGGCCCTCATCGCAGCGGTCTATCTCGCAGGTACGAACACCCGGCGCGTCAAGCGAGCGCTGTTCGGGCTGTTCGAGGGTGCCGTCAGCAAGGACGTGGTCAGCCGTGCCTGGCGCAAGGTGAAGGTCGACTGGGACGCCTGGTCCGCGCGTAACTTGGCCGACGAGGATATCGTCCGGCTGATCCTCGATGGCACCGTGATCAAGACCCGGCTGGACCGGAAAGCCACGAACATCTCGGTGCTGGCCGCAATCGGGGTGCGCCGCGATGGTCAGAAGGTGCTGCTTTCCATCAGGAATATGGGCGGGGAGAGCAAGGCCGCATGGCGGCAGTTCCTCGATGACCTCGATGCACGGGGCTTGAAGCGGCCCGAATTCGTGATCGTCGACGGCGCCCCGGGACTGGAGGCCACCCTCGTGGCGCTGTGGGGCGAGGACCTGCCGATCCAGCGCTGCACGGTTCACAAGCATCGCAACCTCCTGGCCCATGCCCCGAAGCACCTCCACGACGAGTTGACCGAGGACTACCGCGACATGATCTATGCCGACACCGCGGCCGAGATTGAGACGCGCCGAAAGGCCTTCCTGCGCAAATGGCGGCTAAAGTGCCGTGCGGTCGCTGACAGTCTGGAGGAAGCCGGAGATCGGCTCTTCACCTTCACCCGCCTCGACCCGTCACAATGGAAATCGGCCCGGACCACCAACGCCATCGAGCGCCTGAACGGGGAATTCCGCCGCCGCATCAAGACCCAGACCGTGCTGCCCTGCGCAGAGACCGTGCCCATGCTGCTCTGGGCGCTGCTCGCCTCCGGCCAGATCCAGATGCGCAAGGTCGATGGCTGGGAAACCTTGTCTCAGCCCCTCGAACCCATGCCTCTTGACCTCGCCGCCTGAGAAACCGAAAGATCACATGCCCGGAGATGGCCGCCAGGAAATTTCCACAGCATTCGCGACACGACCAGAACGCAGATCACAGACGCGTTACCCGCCTCGCAACTCTGCCGTTGCCAAGACCGGCCCTGTGGGCGCGCCGGTGGTTGACCCGCCTGCCGGTTCAAGACTGACGGCCAGAACCTGACCCGCTTGAAGCGCGGCCTCTCGGGTCAGAACGCCATCCTGCAACAGCCCCAAAGAGGACGGCACGCCATCCGCTCCGATCACCCATAGCTCGTAATCCTGCCCCTCTCCGGCAGGCGGTCCTTCGGCGTTTAGGCTTAGCTGCGTGCCATCAAAACGTGCGGCCAGAACCAAGGCGCGATCCTCTGCCACCAGTTCGGCGGTCAGCAGGGGCGCAGGCGGGGTGCGCAATACGGGCGACAGCACCACCAGCCCCAAAGCCAACGCGCCAACAAGCGACCCCGCCCCCAGCCAGCGCCACAGATTGCGGCGGCGCGTCGGGGCCGGAAACAGCCGTGCCTCTATCTGGGGCAACAGGTTGGGGGCGGACAGTTCGGGGAATTCGGCGTTCAAGGGGGCCAGCCGCACTTCCCATGCGCGCACGCGCGCAGCGAATGCCCCGTCGGTGGCAGCACGCTGGTCGGCCGCGCGCCATTCTTCTCGGCCCAGCAAGCCCAGCACATATTCTGCGGCCAGCAGGTCGTCATCATCTTTGGGGGCTGTGGTCATCGGTCCAGACACTCCCGCAGACTGATAAGCGCCCGACGCAGCCATGTGCGCATGGTATTTAGCGGCACGTCAAATTGCGTGGCCAGATCCTGATACGACAAGCCCATCAGATAGGCCCCCTTGACCGCGCGGGCGCGGTCCTCGGGCAATTCGCCGAAACAGGCCAGTACCGCCTGCATCCGGGCGCGCAGCATGGTTGTGTCCTCGACGCCCATTGCTGGGTCGGCGATTGTGTCAAGGATATCGCTATCCTCGCCGCCACTGACCATGCGACGGCCCCGCGCGGCGGGGCGCGCGCGCAGACGGTCCAATGCATGATTGCGGGCTATGGCGCAAATCCAACCCAAGCCAGTGCCTTTCTGCGGATCATAGCTGGCGGCGCGTTGCCATAGGCGAATCATCACCTCTTGCAGGGCATCTTCCGCTTCGGCCCTGTCCCCTAGCATACGCGTCAACAGCCCCATGAGTTTCGGGGCGACCAAAGGATAAAGCGACCGAAGTGCGGACCGGTCCTGCGTGGCAAGCCGTTGCAGCAAGATTGATATGTCATCTGTCACGTGTCGCCCCGCTTGTCTGACGCGAAGGGTAGCACGGCACTGTGGTGAGGCAACTCATTCCCCTTCCAGCCGAAGCCGGATTTCACGCAGAACCGGAATGGTTTGGCGCACCCGCGCGTCGCCCAGCGACTGCGCGATATCGTCAATCAGGGGGCTGATGGCCGCCAAGGCCGCATCGCGCGCCGCCTTTCCCGAGGGGCTGATCGACACCAGCTTGCGGCGGGCATCGTCCCAATCGGGGCGGATATGGACATAGCCGGCCCATTCCAGCTTGGTCAGCGTATTGGTCATGGCCCCGCGGGTGACATGGAATGCGCGCGCCAGTTCGGCGGGGGTGCGTTCGGTTTGCAGGCGCGCCAGCAGGTTCAGCACCCCGAAATGCGACAGTTCCATGCCCTTGGGCAGCACCTTGGATAG
Organism: Roseibaca calidilacus; assembly: GCF_001517585.1. Lineage (NCBI taxonomy): Bacteria > Pseudomonadati > Pseudomonadota > Alphaproteobacteria > Rhodobacterales > Paracoccaceae > Roseinatronobacter > Roseibaca calidilacus. Next base: position 121,155 of record NZ_FBYC01000001.1, read on the forward strand.
CCGGTTGCGCACCAGTTGATCGGCCATCAGCAATTCGCTGAACAACGCATTTCCAACGTCAGAGGTCACGACACCTCCGGTGGTAGAAAGTCGCGGTCATGCTCCAGCGAGGGAACGCGGGCGCGCGCATCCTGGACGCGCGCAAGGTCCAGATCAACCAACGCGACACCGGGGTCGCGCCCCATGTCCAGCAAAACCTCGCCCCATGGCGCGATGACCATGCCATGCCCATGGGTGCGCCGCTCGCGGCCATCGCGGGCCTTGTGCAGCCCGGTTTGCGCAGGGGCCAGAACGAATGCGCCGTTTTCAATGGCGCGGGCGCGCAGCAGGCTTAGCCAATGGGCGGCCCCGGTCACCGGGCTGAACGCGGCGGGAACGCAGATGACCTCTGCGCCGGCTTGTGCCAGGGACCGGTAAAGCATCGGAAAACGCAGGTCGTAGCAGATGCTCAGCCCCAGCCGCGCGAAAGGTGTGTCTACCACCACCGCCCGGTCGCCGGGCCGAAACGCGGCGGATTCGTGGTAGGTTTCGGTTTCCGACACCTGCACGTCGAACATATGAATCTTGTCATATCGCGCTGTGATCGCGCCATCTGGGCCAATCAGGAAGCACCGGTTGGCAAAACGCCCGTCCGCGTCGCCGGTTTTCAGCGCAAGCGACCCGATCAGCACCCACAGCCCCAGTTCTGCGGCCAATGTGCGGATGGCGGCAAGGGTCTGGTCATCCTCCTCTGTCTGCAACACCGCGTTTTGCCCCGCGCGCGATGTCGAGACGCAATTCGTCACCTCGGGCGTCAGCGCGATTTGTGCGCCGTCCGCTTGCGCTTGTCGCAACAGGGCGATGGTGTTGGGCAGGTTCGCAGCCGGATCATCGCTGGAACAAAGTTGCAATAGCGCCGCACGCAGGGTCATGACGGGTCAGCCTTTCAGCAGCGCATCTAGCTTGCCGGCGCGCTCCAGCGCGTAAAGTTCGTCGCAACCGCCAACATGGGTCGCGCCGATGAAAATCTGCGGCACAGTATGCTTGCCGCCTGCACGTTTCATCATCTCGGGGCGGCGGTCGGGGTCGCGGGCAATGTCGATCTCAGAAAAGCTGGCACCCTTCTGGGTTAGCAACCGCTTGGCGGCGTGGCAAAAACCACAAAGAGGCGACGTATAGATTTCAATCGGTTGCATGGCGACCCTTTGTCAGCGCGTGTGTTCTGCGCACTATAGAGGATCATTCCGCTCGTGCAACGCGTGCCAATGCCACAACCCGCACCGATGCCGCACCATGGGCCAGACAACATTCGGCAGCGGCGGCAAAAGTGGCACCGGCGGTCATCACATCATCGACCAGCAGAATATCGCGCCCGCCCAAACGCGGCCCTTGTCGGGGGTGCGGGGCGAAAGCGTCCTGCATGTTGCTGAAGCGCCCCAGCCGCCCGCGTCCGTCCTGCGTGCCGGTGGCGCGGGTGCGGCGCAACAGGTCGGGGCAATGCTCCAGCCCATGCATCCGCGCCAGTGCGCGGCTAAGTTCAGCCGCCTGATTGTAGCGCCGTTTCAAAAACCGTGTCCAATGCAGCGGAATCGGGGCGACCAACATGCCCGGGCGCAACAGCGGGCGCGCGGCGCGCGCCATCCAGCGCGCGGCGGCGGGCACATGGTCCAGCCGGTCGTAATATTTCAGCCCCAGCAGCAGTTTGCGCGCTTTGTCGCCATATAGCAGCGCGGCGCGCCCCTGTTCCCATGGGCGGGCGAGGGTCAGGCATTCGTCGCAATGCACCGGGGTTCCGGGGTCGGTGCCCGGCAGCGGCAGGCCGCAGGCATCGCAACACAGCCCGTCTATGAAGGGCATTTCGCGCCAGCAGGCTGGGCAAAGCATCCCTTCTTCTGCGACCAACATCTCGCAGGTCACGCATTGTGGCGGGTAAAGCACACGCAGCGCCGCACGTCCGGCTTGGTGCAGCGCCTGCCCGGTTGCGTTTTGCATTTTGCCCATTCCCGACCTACATCCCCTGCACCATTAGGATAACGCCGCCATGACCACCCCCCGCCTGACCGACCGCGCGGCATTGCTGCGCAACCGTGCCCGTGCCAAGGGCCCGATGTTTCTGCACGATCTGGCCCGCGAGGAGCTTCAGGATAGGCTGTCGGTGGTTAACAGAACCTTTACCGCGCCAGCCATCGTGACCGGGTTTCCGGGCCATTGGGGGGATCTGTTACCGGGCGCGCGCGTTGTGCCCGATACGCCCGTGCTGGACTTGGTCGAGGGGGCGCATGATCTGGTCATCCACGCCATGGCCTTGCATTGGGCCGACGACCCGATCGGGCAGTTGGTGCAGGCGCGCCGCGCCTTGCAGCCCGATGGGCTGTTTCTGGGGGTTCTGTTCGGTGGGCAGACATTGGCAGAGTTGCGCGCCGTTCTGGCGCAGGCGGAATCGGAATTGCGCGGCGGGCTTAGCGCGCGCATTCTACCCATGGCCGAAATCCGCGATTTGGGCGCGGCTTTGCAGCGGGCGGGCTTTGCCCTGCCCGTCGCAGATTCGTTGCGCCAAAACGTCGCATACCGCGACCTGAATACGCTATTTTCCGATTTGCGCGCGATGGGAGAGCGCAATGCGCTGGCCGCGCGGCCCCGCCAATTGACCCCGCGCGCGCTGTTTTCCAAAGCGCGCAGGCTGTATGCAGGCAGCTTCGCAACCCCCGATGGGGCATGTATGGCAGGGTTCGAGCTGATCTTTCTGTCAGGCTGGGCACCCTCTGCCGACCAGCCCAAACCGTTGCGTCCCGGTTCCGCGACATCACGACTTGCCGATGCGTTGGGAGCCACGGAAGTGCCCTTGCCGGATGCCGTGAAAATTCCGCCGAAAGATTGAATCCGTGCGAAAATCCGCTATGTCCGACACAGTGTTCAGGAGACGGTGAGATGAAAGACGAAGCCATGCTAGATGCAAAGCCCGTTCCGACCATGGCGAAATGCCCGGTCCATATGGACCAGCCCGGCACCGGGCGGCTTGCCCATGCAGAGGCCGACCATCCCGCTGTGCCGCAAGCCAAGATCGGGGTATTGGTTGCCAATCTGGGCACGCCCGACAATTATGACTACTGGTCGATGCGGCGCTACCTGAACGAATTCCTGTCCGACAAGCGTGTGGTCGATTACCCCGCATGGCTGTGGCAACCCCTGTTGCAACTGGTAATCCTGACCAAGCGGCCGTTCACCTCTGGGGCGAATTACAAATCCATCTGGAACATGGACAAGAATGAAAGCCCGCTTCTGACCATCACCAAGGACCAGACCGCCAAGATCGCCGAAGCCGTTGCCGAAAAATATGGCGACAATGTTATGGTTGATTTTTGTATGCGCTATGGCAACCCGTCCACGCCTTCTAAAGTGGATGAAATGGTCAAAGCCGGGTGTGAGAAGATCCTGTTCTTCCCGCTATATCCACATTATGCCGGGGCAACCTCTGCCACGGCCTGCGACCAGTTTTTCCGCGCGCTGATGACGCAGAAATGGCAACCCGCCGTGCGCACCGTTGCGCCCTATTTCGAACACCCGTCCTACATCAAGGCGCTCGCGGCATCGGTGCAGCGGGCTTATGACGCGATGGAGGAAAAGCCCGAAGTGCTGGTGGCATCCTATCACGGAATGCCGAAACGCTACCTGATGGAAGGTGACCCCTACCATTGTCAGTGCCAGAAAACCACGCGCCTGCTGCGCGAGGAACTGGGCTGGCCCGAAGGGTCCATCCAGACCACGTTCCAGTCGGTGTTCGGTCCCGAAGGCTGGCTGCGTCCCTACACGGTCGACCATGTGGCCGATCTGGCCAAGCAAGGGGTGAAGCGGTTGGCGGTGATCGCACCGGCGTTTTCGGCGGATTGCATCGAGACTTTGGAAGAGATCAACGAGGAGATCTGCGAAAGCTTCGAGGAAGCGGGCGGCGAGCACTTCACCTATATTCCGTGCCTGAACGATGATGCGATGCATATTGCCGCGCTGGCAGAGGTGATTGACGAAAACCTGTCGGGCTGGTCGTAAACGTCGCGGCCAGTTGCCGCGCCCGATGTCATAGGTGGAAATAAAAAATGGCGGGCCAAGGCCCGCCATTTTTCACATGTTGTTTCGCAGTGCTTAGCGCGAAGCAGCGGCAGCAGCGACAACCAGCAGCAGCATCAGCGGAACGATGATGCCGGAAGCCGAGGACGACTTCACGTCTTCGACGACAACAGCAGGTTCGATAACCGGCTCTTTGTACTTGCCGCCCATGCCGCCAGCGAAAGCGGTCGTTGCGGCCATCGACAGAGCAGCTGCGAGTGCGATCTTCTTCATAGTAACCTCCAGAATGCGCCGACACATACCATTTGTGCCGACTCCCAAGACGAAATGTCGTATCTTGGGAAAAACCATTTTCTGCTGTCGAACGCAACGTGCCGCTTGTGCCCCTTACCTTAGATTTCGGCTGCGTCGTCAATTTCGCAACACTTTCCGACCATAAGCCTAACCCAAAGCCCGCCCAACGCCATGTTCACGCCGAGTTGTGTTTGAATCGGCGCGTTTAAACCGCTAAGGGTCGGTCGGTCGCCACCCGGAAAGTTCTTATGATGCGTTTTCTTGCTCCGTTGTTGCTAGTTGTTCTTGGTCTGAGCGCCTGCACCACCACGAACACCCCGATGCGGATGGGTCCGGATGGCAAGCCGATTCCCGTGGTCTACCGGATTGGACCAAATGACGCGCCGCGCGTGCGCCAGCGTATGCAGGACGGCATCAACACCATGCGCGCGCAAAACGGACTGCCCACGCTGACCAGCAGTCTGGAATTAGCCAGTGCCGGGGCGACCCACGCGCAGGACATGTCGTTCCAGCAGCGCCCGTGGCATTGGGGCTCGGACGGGTCCAGCCCGATTCAGCGCGCGCAGCGCGCGGGCTATCAAGGCGCGTTCGTGGGCGAATTGATTTCCGAAACCTTCGAGACAGAGATCGAAACCGTCAACGCCTGGATGATCGAGCCGGAAACCCGGCAGGTCATCCTTGACCCACGCGCGACAGAGCTGGGTGTCGGCTGGCATCAGGACGAAAACGGGAAACTGTGGTGGGCCGTGGTCTTGGGCGAAGGGCAGAGTATCATGTCGGTGGTCGATCGATAGGCTTTGTAGCCTATCGGTTCCGCGCTTTGCTTTGGCAGATCAGGAACCATGCGAAACCATGCACTGGTTTCGCATAGTGTGCTTGTGGGTCATTTAGCCCCGGTGCGCGCCTTCGGCCAACGCCGCGACATAGGCCATAACCTCGTCCAGTGGCTTGCCGTCTGCAATCTGCTTGACGATGGCAGATCCGACCACGCAGCCATCGGCCACGCTGGCAATGTCCTGCGCTGTTTCCGGTGTCGAAATGCCAAAACCCACGATCACCGGCAGGTCCGTCGCGGCCTTGATTCGCGCCACCTCTGGCCCGACATTCGCGGCTTGTGCGGTCGCGGCCCCGGTTATTCCGGTGATAGATACATAATAGACAAAGCCAGACGTGTTTTGCAGCACCTTGGGCAGGCGCGCGGCATCCGTGGTGGGCGTGGCCAGCCGGATAAAGTTTAGCCCCGCAGCCTGTGCGGGCAGGCACAATTCGCTGTCTTCCTCTGGCGGCAGATCGACCACGATCAGCCCGTCCACGCCCGCGGTCTTGGCATCGGACAAGAACCGGTCCACCCCACGCGAATAGATCGGGTTGTAATACCCCATCAGCACAATGGGGGTGGTGTCGTTTTCGGCGCGGAAATCGCGCACCATCTGCAAGGTCTTTTCCAGCGTCTGTCCGCCTTCCAGCGCGCGCTGGCCTGCAAGCTGAATGGTGGGGCCGTCTGCCATAGGGTCGGTGAACGGCACACCCAGTTCAATGATGTCCACGCCCGCGCCCGGCAAGCCGCGCATGATATCAAGAGAGGTCGCGGTATCGGGGTCCCCCGCCATGATATAGGCAACAAAGGCCTTGCGGCCTTCGGATTTCAAATTGGCAAAGGTGGTGTCGATTCGGGTCATGGCGTCTCTCTGGTTTTTTACGGGTTTGGTCTAAATCGCGGGCAGAATCAATCGCCAGGCCAAGCAGCGTGTCGGGCTTGTGTCCAAGCGGGTCACACCCTAGAAGCGGGCAAAACGCAGCCTTGGGGGATAGCATGGGCTTTCGCATGGGAATCGTTGGTCTGCCCAATGTTGGCAAATCGACCCTGTTCAACGCGCTGACCAAAACTGCCGCCGCGCAGGCGGCGAATTTCCCGTTCTGCACCATCGAACCCAATGTGGGCGATGTGGCTGTGCCCGATGCGCGACTGTTCAAGCTGGCCGAGATCGGCAAATCGAAAGAGATCATCCCAACGCGGATGACCTTCGTGGACATTGCCGGTCTGGTGCGCGGGGCCAGCAAGGGCGAGGGCTTGGGCAACCAGTTCTTGGCCAATATCCGCGAAGTCGATGCCATCGCCCATGTGCTGCGCTGTTTTGAAGATGACGATGTCACCCATGTCGAAGGCAAGATCGACCCGGTTGCCGATGCCGAAACCATCGAGACCGAGTTGATGATCGCCGATATGGATTCGATTGAAAAGCGTTTGGCCAACCTGACCCGCAAGATTCGCGGTGGCGACAAGGATGCGGTCGAACAAGACGCGCTGTTGCGCCGCGCCCTGACTGCGCTGGAAGATGGTCGGCCCGCCCGCACGGTCGAGGTGGCGGCAGACGAGCGCAAGGCATGGCGCATGTTACAGCTTCTGACCTCGAAACCGGTGCTGTATGTCTGCAACGTGGAAGAAAGCGCGGCCGCCAATGGCAACACCCAATCCGCCCGCGTGGCAGAGATGGCAGCGGCCCAAGGTGCGGGCCATGTGGTGATTTCCGCCCAGATCGAGGAAGAAATCAGCCAATTGGCGGCGGACGAGGCCGAGATGTTCCTGTCCGAAATGGGGCTGGAAGAACCCGGCCTAGACCGGCTGATCCGCGCAGGCTATGCGCTGTTGGATCTGCAAACCTATTTCACCGTCGGCCCCAAGGAAGCGCGCGCATGGACCATCCCGCGCGGCACGTTGGCGCCGCAGGCGGCGGGCGTCATCCATGGCGATTTTGAACGCGGCTTCATCCGCGCCGAAACCGTGGCCTATGACGATTACGTCACCCATGGCGGCGAAGCGGGCGCGAAAGATGCGGGCAAATTCCGGGTAGAGGGCAAGACCTACACGGTGCAGGATGGCGATGTGCTGCATTTCCTGTTCAACGCCTGACAGTTTGACAAGAGCCGCTCTTCAGGTGTCTTGTTAGGGTGTGACAGATCGGGGCGGCAGATGGCCTTGCGATACCAGCGATTGTTATGGGCGTTGGGCGCATTTGCGCTGCTGCTGGCCATCGGGGCCAGCCGCCTTGCCTATGATCGCGCGCTGAAAGCCCAATTCGCCGAACTGAACGAACGGGGGTCCAGCACGCTGACATTGGCGGCATCCAGCCTGTCAGGGTTGTTGTCGCGCTTTGAACGGCTGCCGGGGCTTTTGGCCGAACAGCCGCCCCTGCGCGCCTTGTTGCGCTACCCCGATGACCCGGCCCATCTCGATGCGGCCAATCAGCATCTGCGCGAAAATGCCGAGCGGTCGGGCGCATCGGTGATTTACGTCATGAATAGCGAAGGCGTGACGCTGGCCTCTAGCAATTACGACCAGCCCAGCAGTTTTGTCGGCGGGGATTTCAGCTTCCGCCCCTATTTCCAAGAGGCCATGGCAGGGGGCTTGGGGCGCTTTTACGCGCTGGGCACCACTTCGAACAGGCGTGGCTATTACTTTGGTGCCCCGGTTGAATTCGGGCGCGACCGTCTGGGCGTGGTGGTCATAAAGATTGATCTTGAACAGATCGAACGCGCTTGGGCCTATGAGGATCTGCGCATTATCGTGACCGATACCGAAGGTATCGTGTTCCTGTCCTATCGGCCTGATTGGTTGTTTCATACATTTGGTGCGCTGACACCGGACAACTTGGCCCGCACGCGCGAAACCCGCCGCTATGCTGGCGCCCAGATTGGCCAGATTGACCACACCACCGGAACCGTTCCCGGCGGGCATGCTGTGTTGCGCACAACTGCCGATGATGGCGCGCGCGAAGAGTTTCTGGCCCTGCAAACCCATATGCCGCGCGCGGGCTGGACCATGCAGGTGCTGTTGCCCACCGGTGCCGCCTATGCCCAAGCCCTGACGCTGGTCAGCACCGGCGCGCTGGGGCTGGGCCTGTTGGGGCTGGCGGCCCTTGCCCTGTGGCAGCGCCGGCGGCAATTGGCGGAACGGCTGGCGGTGCAAAGCCGCGCCGCCATAGAGCTGGAAGCCCGCGTTGCCCAGCGCACTTCGGAATTGAAGCGCACCAATATCGCATTGCAAGAGGAAGTGGCCGAACGCCGCATGGCCGAGAACCGCTTGCGCCAGACCCAAGCTGAACTGGTGCAGGCCGGCAAGCTGGCCGCGCTGGGCCAGATGTCGGCTGCACTCAGCCATGAATTCAACCAGCCGCTGGCCGCCGCGCGCAATTACGCGGAAAACGCCGCCGCCTTTCTGGACCGCAACCGCGGGCCAGAGGCGCGCGACGCAATCCACCAGATCCTTGGCATGATCGACCGGATGACCCGAATCAGCCGCCACTTGCGCAATTTCGCCCGCAAACCGAATGAACAGCTTCGCCCGGTGCCCTTGGCAGAGGCCGTTGCGGGCGCGCGCGATGTGCTGGCATGGCGGCTGGACAAGGCGGGCGTCATGCTGGAACTGGCTTTGGGCGATCCGCCACCAATGGTCACGGGCGGGCTGGTGCGTTTGCAGCAGGTGCTGGTGAACCTGATCTCGAACGCGCTGGACGTGACAGAGGGTTCCAACGATCGCCGTTTGCATCTGAGCGCGGCGGCGCGCGGAGAGATGGTCGAAATCTCGTTGCGCGACCACGGCCCCGGCGTGCCCGAAGCCTTGCAAGCGCGTATTTTCGACCCGTTCTTTTCCACCAAGGAGGTGGGCAAGGGGTTGGGGCTGGGCCTGTCGATTACCTATAACATCGTGCGCGATTTCGGTGGCAGCCTGAGCGTGGCAAACCACCCCGAGGGCGGCGCGGTCTTTACGCTGGTGCTGCGCGCAGCCGACCATCCCGCATTGGACGCCGCGGAATGAGTTCCGCGACGGTGTTCCTGATCGACGATGATGCCGATCTGCGTCACTCGACCGAACAGGCTTTGGACCTTGCCGGTTTGACCGCCCAAGGCTTTGCCAGCGCCGAACCGGTTCTTGACCGCATGACCGCAGGGTTTGCGGGCGTGGTCATTACCGATATTCGTATGCCGGGGTTGGACGGGCTAAGCCTGATGACCCGCATTCATGAAATCGACCCCGACATTCCGGTCATCCTGATCACCGGGCATGGCGATGTGCCGCTGGCGGTGCGCGCCATGCGCGAGGGTGCGCATGATTTCATCGAGAAACCCTTTTCCGGTGCGCAGCTTGCCAGCATTGCCGCGCGTGCGCTGGACTACCGCAAGCTGGTGCTGGACAACCGCCGCCTGCGCGCGGTCGCCGGGCAGGCGGACGATCTGGAAGCGCGGCTTGTGGGCCGCTCGAATGCGATGATTGCGCTGCGCCGTCAGATCCGCACCATCGGGCCGTCAGATGCGGATGTGCTGATCGTGGGCGAAACCGGCACCGGCAAGGAAGTGGTCGCCCGCGCGCTGCATGACATGTCGGCGCGCGCGGCGCGGCCTTTCGTGGCGATCACCTGTAGCGCATTGCCCGAAACGCTGATCGAATCAGAGCTGTTCGGGCACGAGGCAGGGGCCTTTCCCGGCGCATTGCGATCACGGTCGGGCAAGTTCGATCATGCCCGCGGCGGCACGATTCTGCTGGACGATATCGGCGCCATGCCGCCCGACCTGCAAGCCAAGTTCCTGCGCGTGGTGGAAGATCGCGTGATCTCTCCGCTTGGGTCGAACGACCTGCGTGAGTTGGATGTGCGTTTCATAGCCACCAGCCGTGTGCCGTTGGAAGCATTGGTCGCCGAGGGCCGGTTTCGGTCGGACCTGCTGTATCGGCTGAACGCGGTCAGCCTGACTGTGCCGCCCCTGCGCGACCGGGCAGAGGATATTCCCGCGCTGTTCACCCAGCTTTTGGCCAGCGCGCAGGCCCGCCACAGCCTAAGCGCGCGACGCCCGAACCCCGCCATGCTGGCGCAGCTTTCCGGGCTGGATTGGCCCGGAAATGTCCGCGAATTGCGCAATGTGGCCGAACGGCATGCGCTTGGCGTGGCCGATCTGGACGCGCCCGCCGCCGATACCGGCACGGGGCGGCTGTCCGATATGATGGCCGCGCATGAACGCAAATTGCTGGTCGATGCGTTGATTCGCCATCGTGGCGCGCTGAAACCCGTCTACGAATCGCTCGGGCTGTCGCGCAAGGCGCTGTATGACAAGCTGATGCGCCACGGCATTGACAAGGCGCAGTTTCAGGACCCGTCCTTGGATGAGTAGCATTCGACACATGACATGCGCGTGATGGGTAGATTTCTACACATCGGCTGTATTTGATTGCGCTAACGTCATTTCCGCCCTTCGCCACGCTTGCAATGGCCCGTGCTGCCCTGTCCTGTTGCCGCGTGCTCTGCGGCCCAAGTGAGGGGGCGGCAGGGACGGCGAAAATACGCATATCCATGGGAGGATCTTCATGCGTTACACCAAATTCACGGCTTTGGCCGCTGCTGCTCTTGTGACCGCATCCATGGCGCAGGCGCAGGACCGTTCCGACTGGCCTGCCAGCTTCACCGTTGGCACGGCAAGCCAGGGCGGCACCTTCTTCGCTTATGGCGCTGGCTGGGCGAACCTTGTGGCCGAAGAACTGGGCATGTCCGGCGGCGCCGAAGTGACCGGTGGCCCAATGCAGAACATGGCGCTGGTCCACACGGGCGACGCGGCATTCGGTATGACCACGATGGGCCCGGCAGCAGAATCGCTGGCTGGCACCAACCCGATTGCCCCCGGTCTGGCAATGGACAAGGCTTGCGCCATGTTCCCGATGTATCAGACGCCGTTCAGCGTGACGGCGCTGTCGTCCTCGGGTATCACCTCGATCTCCGAAATCCCGGATGGCGCGCGCATCGGCTTTGGCCCGGCAGGGTCCACCTCTGACACCTATTTCCCGCGTATGCTGGAAACGCTGGGCGTGAATTTCGAGCGCCGCAATGGCGGCTGGTCCGACTTGGGCGGCCAGTTGCAGGACGGCTTGCTGGATGTGATCGCCTTCGCTGCTGGTGTGCCGGTTCCCGCTGTCAGCCAGTTGGAAGTGCAGACCGACGTGAACATCATCGAGTTCACCGAGGAAGAGCAAGCGGCGATCATTGCGGAATACCCCGTGTCGGCGTTCGAGATCGCGGCAGACACCTACACCACGCTGGAAGCCCCTGCGCGCTCTGTGTCGATGTGGAACTTCGCTGTGGCCAATTGCGACCTGCCGGAAAGCTTTGTCTATGAAGCAACCAATGTCGTGATGTCCGACAACGAGCGGATGGTGAACATTCACCGCGCCGCACGCTCCACGCTGCCCGAGCATTGGGACAAAAACAACGTCCTGAAATGGCACCCCGGTGCGGCTCGTTGGTTCCAGGAAAATGCCGGTGCGGATATTCCCGCCGACATGATCTACGGCGGCTAATAATCTGACCTTAGTGGGCCATCCCTGTTTGCGGGGGTGGCCTTCGTCCGGGGCCCTACAAGGCCCTTTTCCAACTTTGCCAGCAGGTGCTGACCGTGTCTGATAAATCCTCTGACCAGATTACCCCGATTGTCGCCGAAGGTGTCGATGAAGAACCCCTTGTCGGCAACGCCCGTCAGTTCAGCGGCAAGGTGCTGATCGTCGCCAGTCTGCTGTCGGCCTTTTACGCGGCCTTTCACATGGCGGCTTTGAACGGGCTGTCCATTCGGGACTGGACCGGTATGACCATCCCGTTTTTGCCGCGCTTCCCGATGGAGACGTGGAATTTCCGCATTGTCCATGTCGCGGGCGCGCTGCTGCTGGGGTTCATGCTGTTTGCTTCCGTGCGCTTTGCCGAGGATGATGCCAATATTCGTCCCAACCTCTTTATTCGCGGCCTGTCATGGCTGTTGCTGCTGCCCGCGCTCTTTTCGCTTGGCGCTGCCGTCTGGTTCGGCACGTTGATAGAAGGCGGCGTCATGTGGAACGGCATGGATGCCACGCTGAAATTCCGCGAGGTCTACCTGTTCGGCATTCCGTTGATGGTGGCGACCGTGGGCGCGATTGGCTTGTCATGGGTAGAACGCTTGCCGCGCCACGCGTTTTCTGTGACCGACCTTGTCTTGGGCATTTGCGGGATTTCCGTGGCGGTCTACCTGATTGTCATATTCGGCACGCTAATGCGCAATTCCACCGGCACGCCTTTCGCGCCCATCGGCATTTCGATTGCCGCGCTGGCTGGCACGTTGCTGATCCTTGAACTGACACGTCGGGTGGCAGGTCTGGCGCTTGTCATCATTTCGGTCGTGTTTCTGATCTACGTGTTCACAGGCCAATACTTGCCCGGCTTCCTGAATTCGCCCGCAATCTCTTGGGAGCGGTTCTTCAGCCAAGTCTATACCGATGCTGGCATTCTGGGGGCGACCACGTCGGTGTCTTCGACCTACATCATCCTGTTCATCATCTTCGCGGCATTCTTGTCGGCGTCGAAAGTTGGGGATTACTTCGTGAACTTCGCTTTCGCAACTGCGGGGCGCGCGCGGGGTGGCCCGGCCAAGGTGGCGGTTTTTGCGTCGGGGCTGATGGGCATGATTAACGGCACCAGCGCAGGCAACGTGGTGGCGACCGGGTCACTGACCATTCCGCTGATGAAGAAGGTGGGCTATTCCAAGAAAACCGCAGGCGCGGTCGAGGCGGCGGCCAGCACAGGCGGGCAGATCATGCCGCCGATCATGGGCGCAGGCGCCTTCATCATGGCGGAAATCACCGGCATTCCCTATCAGGAAATCGCCATTGCCGCGATCATCCCGGCAGTGCTGTATTTCGCCTGTGTCTACCTGATGGTCGATTTCGAGGCCGCGAAGCTGGGCATGCGCGGCATGCGCAAGGACGAGCTGCCGAAATTGCCCGATCTGATGAAGAAAGTGTTCTTGTTCCTGCCCATCATCATCCTGATCGTGGCGCTGTTCCAAGGCTATTCGGTGATCCGTGCAGGCACTTTGGCCACGATTTCGGCCGCGGTCGTCAGTTGGTTGACGCCCTACCGGATGGACCTGAAAGCGCTTTACAAAGCGTTCGAGAATGCCGGGCAGATGTCGATCCAGATCATCGTGGTTTGTGCCTGCGCAGGTATCATCGTGGGCGTCATCTCACTCACCGGGGTCGGTGCGCGCTTCTCGAACCTGCTGCTGGGTCTGGCGGCAACTTCGCAACTGCTGGCGCTGTTCTTCGCCATGTGTATCGCGATTCTGCTGGGGATGGGTATGCCGACGACGGCCGCCTATGCGGTGGCGGCGTCGGTTGTGGCACCGGGCTTGGTGAACCTTGGCATCCCGCAACTGACGGCGCATTTCTTCGTGTTCTATTACGCGGTGCTGTCAGCCATCACACCGCCGGTGGCACTGGCATCCTTCGCGGCAGCCGGCATTTCGGGCGCAAACCCGATGGAGACCTCTGTGACCTCGTTCAAGATCGGCCTTGCGGCCTTCGTGGTGCCATTCATGTTCTTCTACAACAGCGCGCTCTTGATGCAAGGCACATGGCTGGAAGTGGCACATGTTTTCGTCACCGCATCGCTGGGTGTGTATCTGCTGGCGGCTGCGGTGCAGGGTTGGTTGTTCGGCAAGGTAAACCCGATTCTGCGGTTGGTCATCGGGATCGGGGCGCTTGCCATGATCTCTGGCGGGTGGATCTCGGATGTCATCGGTCTGGGCATCATGGCGCTGGCCTTCGCTATTCAGCGCGGCTTCCTGACGCCCAAGAACGCGGCGCGCGGCGCGGATTGATCCGCGTAAGCAAGCCCCGGCAATACCAAAGGGCCGCCCGGTTGGGCGGCCCTTTGCATTTGTTTCGACGGGCAAGATGCAATCAGCCGAACGCGTCGGGTTCCGACGCCTTGCGCCGCGCGACGTAATCGGCCAGCGCTTCGTTCACGGCGGGGTCAAGGGCGGGTTGCTGGTAGTCGCCCAGCATCTTGTCTACCCGCGCGCTGGCCAGCGCTTGCGTATCGCGCGCGCCTTCTTCGTCCCACGTCTCGAAGGGTTTGTAATCCAGCAGGTCGGAGCGCCAGAACGCATCCTTGAAATTGGCCTGTGTGTGGGCACATCCCAAGAAATGCCCGCCCGGTCCGACCTCGCGCAGGGCATCCATGGCTTGTCCGTTTTCCGACATGTCCACGCCGCGTGCCAGATGGTGCAGCGTGCCAAGCTGGTCGGCATCCATCACGAATTTCTCGTAAGAGGAAACAAGTCCCCCTTCCAGCCACCCGCAGGCGTGAAGCATGAAATTCACGCCCGACAAAAGCGCCATGTTCAGGCTGTTGGCGGTTTCGTAGGCGGCCTGCGCGTCGGGCAGTTTTGACCCGCAAAATGACCCGCCAGAGCGGTAGGGCAAGCCCAGCCGCCGCGCCAATTGCCCCGCGCCATAGGTGATCAGCGACGCTTCTGGAGTGCCAAATGTGGGCGCGCCGCTATTCATGTCAATCGAGGTGACGAAGGCCCCGAAGATCACGGGTGCGCCGGGGCGCACCAACTGGCTATACGCTACGCCCGCCAGCACCTCGGCCAGCACCTGTGTGAGCGTGCCCGCGACAGTGGTCGGCGCCATCGCGCCGCCGACGATAAAGGGTGAAATGATGCAGGCTTGGTTGGCGCGGGCATACACCTCTAGCGCGCCCATCATCACCGAATCGAAGGTCAACGGGCTGTTGATGTTGATGAGCGAGGTCATCACCGTGTTCTGGTCCACGAAATCGGCCCCGAACAGCAGTTTGGACATCTCGACCGAATCCTCGGCGCGCACGGGTTCCGTGACCGACCCCATATAGGGTTTGTCCGACAGGGTCATATGCGCTTGCAACATGTCCAGATGGCGCTTGTTCACGGCCACATCGGTCGGCTCGCACACCGTGCCGCCGGAATGGTGCAGCCATTTCGACATGTAACCCAGTTTCACGAAATTGCGGAAATCTTCCATCGTCGCGTAGCGGCGCCCGCCGCTGGCAGAGCGCACGAAGGGGGGGCCATAGACCGGGGCCATGACCAGGTTGCGACCGCCGATTTCGACGTTGCGGGCAGAGTTGCGGGCGTGCTGGGTGAAGGTTGCCGGTGCCGTGGCGCAAAGCTGGCGTGCCAATCCGCGCGGGATGCGGACGCGTTCCCCCTCGACCTCTGCCCCGGCCTCGCGCCAGCGGTCCAGCGCGGCAGGGTTGTCGACGAAATTCACGCCAATTTCTGCCAGAACGGTTTCGGCATTGGCTTCGATGATCTGAAGCGCTTCCTCGTTCAGAACGTCCAGATTGGGAATGTTGCGTTCAATATATTTCGCGGTTTCCAGACTGACCGCAGAGCGCGCCGCACGCCGGGCCGCGCCGCCGCCCCCACTGCGCCCGCGCCGTCCGCCTGCCCCGCTGCTCATGTCCATCGCCGGTTCTGCCATGTCGCACACTCCCTTGCGCCCGTCCTGAGGGGTCAGGCGGGTATCATGTCCGTTTTACAAAGGGGCACGGCGCTTGCATCGCCAAATTGCGGCGCTTCACGGTGCAAAGCGACATCTGCCTGTTCCAGTGGCTGGACAGAACTGGCTCTAGCGCATAAACGCCCGGTATAGAGGTGGCCTGTGCCACGGGGCGCGACGGTTCGTCCCTTGTTCTGCTGGGGGAAGTCCCCATATGCTAGCCCCCGCCCGGTCGTCATGGCCTTGGGCAAAGTGACAGGAGCCATGCCATGCTGGACATGCCCAATATTCGCGACACGTTGCGCGCGGAATATGACCTTGCCCCGAACCCCGACCTTGCCGCGAACATGCAGGACGAATACGCCCGCATGGCGCGGGTCGTTTCGCCTGCCGATTGGGCGATTCACGCGCCCTATGTCGCCGCGATCAATGCGCTGAAACGGAAGCGCAACGCGACCATCCTTGCGCATAACTATATGACGCCCGAAATATACCATGGCATTGGCGACGTGGTGGGCGACAGCCTGCAACTGGCCATCGCCGCGACCCAGACGGATGCCGATGTGATCGTGCAATGCGGCGTGCATTTCATGGCCGAGACGTCGAAAATCCTGAACCCCGGCAAGACAGTGCTGATGCCCGACATGCAAGCTGGCTGTTCGCTGGCGGAATCGATCACGCCCGCGGGCATTGCCGAAATGCGCGCGCGCTATCCCGGTGCGCCGGTCGTGACCTATGTCAACACCACAGCCGATGTGAAGGCAGCAAGCGATATATGCTGCACATCCGCAAACGCGGTGCAGATCATCCGCGCGTTGGATGCCGACACCATCATCATGACGCCCGATCAATACTTGGCGCAGAATGTCGCCGCGCAGGTGCCTGAAAAACGCATCGTCTGGTGGGAAGGGTCGTGCATTGTGCATGAACAATACACCGCGCAGGACATCCGCGAGTTCCGCGAGTGGAACCCCGGAACCCGCATTATCGCGCACCCGGAATGCCCGCCAGATGTGGTTGCAGAATCCGATTTCTCGGGTTCGACCAAGGGCATTCTGGATTATGTCAGTGCCGAACGGCCCGAACGCGCCATGCTGGTGACAGAATGTTCCATGGCGTCGAATATTTCCGACGCGCACCCCGATGTCGAATTCATCGGCCCGTGCAACATGTGCCCCTACATGAAGAAAATCACGCTGGAAAAGGTGCTGTGGTCGCTGCATTCCATGACGACTGAAATTACCGTGCCCAAGGACGTGGCCGACAAGGCGCGGCTGGCAGTGCAGCGCATGATCGACCTTGGTTCGAAGGGCTAACGGCTTGGAGACGTCGCGCATTGTGATTGTCGGCGCGGGGCTTGGGGGGCTTTATGCCGCGCTCGCCTTGGCGCCGCGCCCGGTCTTGGTCATTTCGCCCGAAACCTTGGGCGAGGGCGCGTCTTCGGCTTGGGCGCAGGGCGGGATTGCCGCGGCCATGGCTGCGCCCGACACGCCCGAAGCCCATGCCGCCGACACGTTGCGCGCAGGCGCGGGCACGGTGGACCCGGACGTGGCGCGCATGGTCACACAAGCCGCGCGCGACCATATTCTGGATCTTGCCCGCCATGGCACCCCGTTTGATCGCGATGCCCAAGGCGGTTTCGTGATGAACCACGAAGCCGCGCATTCCACCGCCCGCGTGGTGCGCGTGCAGGGCGACCAAGCGGGCCGCAAGATCATGGAAACGCTGATTGCCGTGGTGCGGGCCACGCCTTCGGTGCAGGTCATGGAAGGGGTGATCGCGCAGGGGCTTTTGACCGATGGCGACCGCGTTATCGGCCTGCGAATGGCGCAGCTTGCCGGTGAGAGTGTCAGCGCACCCGTCGCGTTGCGCGCGCCTGCCGTGCTGCTGGCGGGTGGCGGGTCTGGCGGGTTATACGCGCTGACCACGAACCCCGCGCGCATTCGCGGGCAGGTGATGGGCATGGCCGCCCGGGCAGGCGCGCGTATGGCCGATATGGAATTCGTGCAGTTCCATCCGACCGCGATGGATGTGGGGCTGGACCCTGCGCCCTTGGCGACCGAAGCGCTGCGCGGGGCAGGGGCGGTGCTGGTCAATTCAGATGGCAGCCGCTTCCTGCAAGGCGAACACCCCGATGCCGAACTCGCGCCGCGCGACATCGTGGCGCGGGCCGTTTTTGCGCAGTCGCAAGCGGGCAAGCGCCCCGCGCTGGATACGCGCGCGGCCTTGGGCGCGCGGGTTCTTACCGACTTTCCATTCGTTGCCTTGGCTTGCCAGCGCGCCGGTTTGGACCCGGTTGCGCAACCGATTCCGGTGGCGGCCGCCGCGCATTACCACATGGGCGGCGTGGCGGTGGACCGGCACGGGCGCAGCTCGCTTGCCGGGCTGTGGGTGTGTGGTGAGGCGGCCTCGACCGGGTTGCACGGCGCGAACCGGCTGGCTTCGAACGGGGTGTTGGAAGCGCTGGTTTTTGCGCGGGCCTGCGCGGAGGATATGCAGCGCATATCCGGCCCAGATAACGCCCCGCCGGTGCAACCAGATTTCGCGGGCGACGGCACGGCGCCGGACCCTGACGCTGTCGCAACCCTGCGCCAGACCATGACCGCGCATGTCGGCGTGCGGCGCACGGGTGCGGGCCTGCAACAGGCGCTTGATACCATCGACCGGCTGGAGCGGGCGCAAGCCGACAGCCCCGATTTTGCCAATATGTGCGCCACTGCCCGGCTTATCGCGGCCAGTGCACTGGCGCGGCGCGAAAGCCGCGGCGCGCATTGGCGCGACGATTTCCCGACATTAGATCCCGCGCAAGCCGCGCGCAGTTTCATCACCCTAGCCCACGCCACGGAGCGCGCATGACCCAACCCTTGCCCGAGTTGTTGTTGGAACCCTTGGTGCGCGCTGCCCTGATCGAAGACCTTGGTCCCAATGGCGACGCCACCACCCGTGCGGTCATTGCCCCCGATCTGACCTATCGCGCGCGGCTGAATGCGCGCGCCTCGGGCGTTGTGTCTGGCGTGCAGGCGGCGGAACTTGCGTTCCGGCTGGTGGACCCGGCCTTGCGCGTGACCGTGCTGCGCGGCGATGGTGCGCAAGTTGCGGCAGGTGATACGATTCTGGCCATTGACGGGGCGGCGGCATCTATTCTGAGCGCCGAACGCGTGGCGCTGAATTTTATGGGGCGCTTGACCGGCATCGCCACCTTGACGGCGGCGTTCGTGGCCGAAACCAGCGGGCACAAGGCGCGCATTACCTGCACGCGCAAGACCACGCCGGGGCTGCGGCTGGTGGAAAAGCAGGCGGTTTTGCATGGCGGCGGCAGCCCACATCGCTACAGCCTGTCAGACGCGATCCTGATAAAAGACAACCATATCGCGGCAGCGGGGGGCGTGCCCCAAGTGCTGCGCGCCGCACGCGACCGTGCAGGCCATATGATGCGCATAGAGATAGAGGTGGATACGCTGGCGCAACTGGAGCAGGTTCTGGCCACAGGCGGGGCCGATGTGGTGTTGCTGGACAATATGGACAGCCAGACCTTGACCGAAGCGGTGGCGTTGGCCAATGGCCGGATCGTGACCGAAGCCTCTGGCAACATGCAGCTAGAGCGCATTGCCGAGGTTGCGGCAACCGGGGTCGATTTCATCTCTGTCGGCGCGCTGACGCATTCGGCCCCGGTGCTGGACCTTGGGCTGGACTTTTAGCGCCCAATTGCACTGCACAAGTTAAATTTTATTGTGGCGATCTTGCCCGGAATGCGGGCACAGGATACTGCGTTGGACATGACCGTTCCAACCCGCCCATTCCGTTCTCATATGCGTTCCGTTCTGGCGCTTGGCCTGCCCTTGGCGGGCAGTCATCTGGCACAGTTCATGTTGGCGGTGACCGATACGATCATGCTGGGATGGTTCAATGTCCTTGATCTTGCGGCCAGTGTGATCGGCGCGGCTGTTTTCTTCGCCTTGTTCACCTTCGGTCTGGGGTTTGCCAATGCGGTCATGCCGCTGGTGGCGACGGCCGCTGCCTCGGACGCGCATGCAGAGGTGCGCCGGGCCACGCGCATGGGGCTGTGGCTGTCGGTTGCCTTCGCTGTGGCGGCCTATCCGATCTTCTGGTTTTCCGGCACCATCCTAAGCGCGCTGGGCCAGCCGCCAGAGGTTGTCCCCTTGGCGCAAGAATACCTGAGGCTGATGGGTGTGGCGCTGCTGCCCGCCCTGCTTGTGGCGGTGCTGAAAACTTACTTGGCCGCCCTTGGGCGCACTCAGGTCGCCCTGTGGCTGACAGTGGCGGCGGTGTTTCTGAACATTGCGCTGAACTGGGTGCTGATTTTCGGAAATTTGGGCTTTCCCGCCATGGGGGTGCGCGGCGCGGCGCTGGCGTCAATCTGGGTGCAGGTTGCGACGGTCGTTGGACTTGCGCTGTATTGCGCCCGCGCAAGCGGCTTGCGGCGCTACACGTTGTTCCAACGCTTTTGGCGCCCGGATTGGCAGGCCATGGGGCAGGTTTGGCGCTTGGGTTGGCCCATTGGTGTGGCGCTGGTGGCCGAAACCGCGCTGTTTTCCGCCGTGGCCGTGCTGGTCGGGCGTGTCGGCACATTGGAACTGGCCGCGCACGGCATCGCGATTGAAATCTCTGCGGCCATGTTCATGATTCATATGGGGTTTTCCAACGCGGGCACTGTTCTGGTCGGGCGGGCGCGGGGGCGCGGCGACACCGAAGCCCTGCGCGCCGGGGCGCGTGCAACCATCGTAATATCCGCCTGCTTGGCGCTGGTGACGATGGTGGTCTATGTGCTGTATGGCGGCTGGCTTGTTGGGCTGTTCCTTGGGCCCGACGAACCGGCCCGCGACCAGATCATCGCGCTGGGCGCTGTTTTGATGATGGTTGCGGCCCTGTTCCAGCTTGCGGATGGCGCACAGGTGGTGGCCATGGGTCTGCTGCGTGGCGTTCAGGATACCAAGGTGCCGATGTGGATTGCGGCATTCAGCTACTGGGGTATCGGGTTTCCGGCCGGATATTTTTTTGGGCTGGTGCTAGAGTGGGGCGCGCCCGGTATCTGGATTGGGCTTGTGCTGGGCTTGGCCACGGCAAGCGTGCTGTTGATGTGGCGCTTCTGGTCCGGGCGCGCGGTTGCGGCCTAAGCCAACAGGCGCTGCCATTCTATTTTGGGGCAGCGGTCCCAGACAACGCGCAGCCCACGGTCCTGCGCCTTGGCCTCGGCAACCGGGTCTTGAACGCCCAGTTGCATCCACACCGTGCGCAGATTGGGCAGATGGGCAAGCGCCGCGTCCACAACCTGACCGACATGCTCTGACCGGCGAAAAATATCAACCATGTCAACCTCGGTTGGGCAGTCCGCAAGCGTGGCGCGGATGGATTCCCCCTCGAACACCTGCCCTGCAAGGCCGGGATTGACCGGGATCACCCGGTAGCCCTTGGAAACAAGAAACCGTGCCACATCATGGCTAGGCCGCGCCTTATTGGCAGAGAACCCAACAAGGGCGATGGTTTTCGTATCTGTCAGGATGGCGCGGATCGTTGCGGCAGACGCATTTTGCATAATCCAATTCTTATCCGTTTGGGCTAGGCCCGCAACAGAAAAACGCCCGGCACAAGGGCCGGGCACAGGTGCGGAACGAGGGACAGTATCAGTGTGGCGCGAGTGTTCCGGCTCAACACCATGTGATAGACATGGGCGTGCTGGCGCGCATTTCCAGAGTTTTGACAAAAAGGTGAAACTTGGTTGCTGGCGGGCGATAGTTGATGACAGGAATTGCCTAGGGCAAAGCAATACACGCGCTTTTGCTCGACGGCGGACTGTCAAATAGTGAATACAAGGCAACCCAAACGCGATTGAAACCCAAGATCCCCGACCGCCAAAACAGGGTTGATGGCTCGATCATGCCGCATGTGACTTTACGCAGCGGCCAATGGCCAGCCCCTCTACATGGCCTTGGAAAGCACCGAAAGAACCCTGTGTTGATTGCCACTGAGATTTGACCCGGTAATCGCCAAAACTGTCATTGAGAATTGACCCATGTGCAACCTTGCCCCGGCTTGAACCAGCTGGGGGCAAATGGAGTGATCGACATGGGATTTTTGAAGGTAATCAGAACATGGGCGCTGCGAGACAAGATGCCCATTCGCGAGATTGCACGGCGCACGGGCATATCGCGCAACACTATCAAGAAATATCTGCGGGAGGGGATTGTTGAACCGGCGTTTCAGACGCCGGATCGTCCTAGGCTCAGGACCCATTGATTTCACCTTTGCGGCGTGATTCACGCTCCGCAAGGAGACTGATCAATGAGCAATCTTTTCTGGCTGACCGACGCCCAGATGGAGCGTCTAAAACCCTTCTTCCCCAAGAGCCATGGCAAGCCTCGCGTTGACGACAGACGCGTTCTCAGCGGGATAATCTTCATCAATCGCAATGGGTTGCGGTGGTGCGACGCGCCCAAGGAATATGGTCCGCACAAGACCTTATACAACCGCTGGAAGCGCTGGAGCGATATGGGCGTGTTCGCCCGGATCATGGCGGGTCTGGCGGCGGAGGGGACTGAGACCAAGACGGTCATGATCGACGCCACATATCTGAAAGCACATCGCACGGCTTCGAGCCTGCGGGTCAAAAAGGGGGGCCTGGCCGCCTGATCGGTCGCACGAAAGGCGGCATGAATACCAAACTGCATGCTGTCACAGATGCTATCGGTCGCCCCATTACCTTCTTCATGTCGGCCGGACAGGTCAGCGACTACACCGGTGCGGCGGCTTTGCTGCGGGAGTTGCCAGAAGCTGATTGGCTGCTTGCAGATCGCGGCTATGATGCGGACTGGTTCAGAGATGCGTTGAAAGACAAAGAGATAAAGCCCTGCATCCCTGGTCGAAAGAAGCGCAAGACCCCTGTGAAATACGACAAGCGACGCTACAAACGGCGCAACCGGATCGAGATCATGTTCGGTCGGCTAAAGGATTGGCGCAGGATCGCCACTCGCTACGACAGATGCCCAAAGGTGTTCCTTTCCGCAGTCGCGCTCGCAGCAACCGTCCTCTTCTGGCTGTGAATATCAATGAGTCTGGAGCCTAGGCCGAGGATGCGTTTGAGGTGGGCGAAGAGCATCTCGACCTTTTTGCGCAGGCGCATGGAGATGGCGTATTGTCTGGTCTTGGCGATGTCGCGGGCGACCTGGCGGGCATCTTCGTGTTCTTCGCGGGTGATGGACCGGAAGTCGGCGTTGGGGCAGCAGCGTGACTTCGAGGGGCAGGCTTGGCAGGTGAGCTTCAAGCAACGATATTTTGCGACGCCCTTACCCGTCGGTCCTCGGTTCGGGTCGGAATAGTTCCGGCGGAACTGCTTCATCTCTTTACCCTCAGGGCAGATGTATTGGTCGTTCTCAGCGTCCCATTCAAAGTCTGCCCGGCTCCAGGTTCCGTCGTTACGGCCCGACTTGTCGAAGACCGGGATATGCGGTGCTATCTTGCGGTCGACCAGCCAGCCCAGCAGCGGCCCGGTGCCGTAGGCGGTGTCTGCAATAAGCCGCTCGGGATACAGGTCGAACCGTTCCTTCACTCTCTTCAACATGGTCTTGGTCGATCCGACTTCTGCCTGCCGGATCGATCTGGTCGCTTCCACGTCGACGATGACACCGTGATCGGTGTCGATCAGGTAATTGTCGGAATAGCTGAAGAAAGCAGGGCCCTTGCGGGCTGCTGTCCACTGACTGGCGGGATCAGAATGCGAGGTGAACTTGGGCTCCACCTCGCTGGCCGCACCGAATGCGGCCTCATCCAGCGTGTCGAGATACTCGCGGACGGCGCGGGGCGCATTTACTGGGTCGATCCTTGCCGCATCCCAGTCTTCCTTTGGCGTGGAGTTCTGTTTGTTCGCATCGGCTTCGATTAGGCTGGCATCAATGGCCATGCGCTGGCCGCTGACCAGACCTTCCGCGATGCAACGCGCGACAGTCGTCTCAAACAGGTGGCGCAGCAGTTCGCTGTCACGAAAGCGCCCATGCCGGTTCTTGGAAAACGTTGAGTGATCCGGGACCCGGTCGCTCAGATCGAGGCGACAAAACCAGCGATATGCGAGGTTCAGATGCACCTCTTCGCAGAGCCGCCGCTCTGACCGGATGCCGAAACAATATCCGACCAGCAGCATACGGATCAGCAGTTCTGGATCGACTGACGGGCGGCCTGTATGGCTGTAGAACTCCGCCAGATGGGCACGGATGCTGCTCAGGTCGACGAACCGGTCGATGGATCGCAGCAGGTGATCCATGGGGATGTGATCCTCAAGCGAGAACTCGTAAAACAGCGCCGGTTGCGCTTCCTGCCTCGGTCCCATCATCGCCGATCCTCCCCTCAATATAGGAATTGAATCAGCAGTTCGGCTCTCGATCAAGGAAGAGTTTTTCAACAAAATACGCCCTTCGCGAGGACAAAACGCCCCGGATCATTTTATCCCGGCAGCGTCGGTAAGGCCGAAGAAGGTTGGGCACGGTGGAAAGAAAGTAGTCTTATGTCCGTCAGACTTCTTCCCTTCCTCCGACCTGGCCGAGTTCTTTGGAACAAAGGTCGCATCATCGGCCAGAAACGCTCGCTCCTGCTGCGGCAGGCCTGATCCATCAGTGTCTGCCTAGATATGGCGTGCAATGCGCGGGACCTCGCGCTGTTCAATATGGCAGTCGACAGCAAACTGCGCGTCACGTTTTCCCCAGACGTCGGAGCAGGTCACGACAGACAAGGGCGGAACTCATTTTCATTTCAGTTCCGTCCAGCAGCAGGTGATGCATTTCATCAAGGCTGACGCGCTTTGCCCAGTCAATTTCACCATCATGGCACTCTGGGGTGAAATTCCCAGGCAGGTCGAGATCGAAGATGATCAGCACCTCGCGCAGAAAGCCGCGCTCGCTGGGATACTGGACCGACATCCGCGAGACGGGCTTCAAGTCAGCCAGTTGCGCGGATGTCAGGCCGGCTTCCTGCCAACTTTCCAGTCGCACCGTCTGTTCGATGCCATGCCCTGCAGCACAACCGCCTGCAACCAAGGTATCGAAGCGGTTGGCGTTCCATTCCGCATGGGCTGCGCGGCGCGACAGCCAGACCTGCGGCGGGCCACTACCCTGCACCAGCCCGTTGACATGGACCTTATGCACCCAAAGGCCAAGAATACGCACCGCGCTGCGATCGATCACGGCTAGTTCCGGCCCCTCGGGGACAAGGCGTAGCGCCATCAACTCGCCTCTTGCTGGACCGATCATGCCCGTCTTGTGCAGGGCCGCGCGGACATCTTCCAGCCTGTCTGACAGTGGTGCGCGCGCGCAGAGTTCCAATCGCGCCCCGTCAGCTTTTGCCCGCAAAAGCCCAAGTTTTTCCAGATATTCAGCCACATCAAAGGGGATCGCACCTGCCGTCAGTTCGGCATCAGGAATATGAAAGCTGCGATAGACAGTACTGATCATTCTGTGCCCACCGGGAAAACAACTGCTGCATCTCGCGCGAAAGACAGCCCCGCAATTTCGCCGAGTTTCAGGCGCTGATCGCTCATGACTGACAGGCTTTGTCCCCCGATATCAAGTGAGATGCGCCAATCGCGCCCCTCAAACAGCGCGCCGGTGACTTTTCCCGTCAAGGCGCCGCTGGTGGGCTCAGTTAGTCGCAAAGCCGCCGGACGCAGCATGACCAGCACATCCGCTTGCGGCGCGATGCCATCGCGCAAACCGTCCAGCGGCACATGCATGATTTGACCAGCGATATTTATCCCGGCGCAATCCGCGCCGTTCAAATCTGCCATCTGACCGGATAACCGTGTCTCAAAACCAGCGAGCGTTGCAATCCAACTGGATCCCGGATGCGCAAAAAGCGTTTCGGGGGGGCCTGCCTGTTCGATCCGGCCTGCCTTCATCACCACCAGCTGATCGGCGAAGGAACAGGCTTCCAATGGGTCATGCGTCACATAGAGAACAGTCTTGCCGACTTCGGCAAACAGGCGCGCAAATTCAAGCCGCATTTCAAGGCGCAACTGCACATCAAGATTTGACAGAGGCTCGTCCAGTAACAAGACATCTGGGTCCGTGGCAAGGGCGCGGGCAATGGCCACGCGCTGCTGCTGGCCGCCCGAAATCTGCGCGGGCAATCGGTCGGCCAAGGCTGATATCTGCATCTTATCCAGCAAACCTGCAACCCGCTCGGCCCGCGCTGACCGGCCCAGATGGCGCAGTCCATAGCCTACGATCTGCGCAACAGTCATATGTGGCCAGAGCGCATAATCCTGAAACACCATGTTCAGCCGTCGTTTCTGAGGTTCGAGCGCCCAGCCCGGGGTCGACAGCAGTTCGCCACCGATCATGATTTCTCCATCATCGGGCACATCCAGACCCGCGACCAACCGCAGAATAGTCGATTTGCCGCATCCCGAGGGGCCGACAAGACAGGCCACAGCCCCATCAGGTACGCTCAGATCAACCCCGTGCAGAATGGTCTGTTCCGCGAAACGCTTGGTCAGCCCGGTTATGGTCAGCATATTCGGCCCTTTCAGCTTGGCGCGCGAAGCAGGCGACGCAGCGCCGCCTTGGCAATGATTGAGATTGTAGCAATGATGGCCACGGTCAGTCCCCCCGCCAGCAGGGTCGCAGCTGTTGCTGCGCCAAATTCTCCCTGCTCAAATGCGCGATTTACATAGACTGGCAGGACCTGCAGGCGCGGCGGCCGCAGGATGGAATTGATCGCAAGGTCAAACACGGCAGAGCCAAAAGCCGTCAGCGTGGCAGAGACCAGCGCTGCTGCCGTTAGCGGCACGACGATTGTGGCAATCCGGCGCGCCAGCCCTGCACCTTGCAGGGCTGCTGCGGCCAGCATGCTGGGTGGGACTTGCGCCATGGCCCCCAGAAGCACGCGCACGGCAATGGGAACAGCCCCCGCAATCCCGGCCAGAACAAGGATGTCTTCTGTCCCATAGAGTGACAGGCCCGCACGATCCACTGCTGGCGCGTTCCATACGAAGATATAGCCAATCCCCAGCACCACACCTGGCACGGCCAGCGACAGGGTGCAGGTCAGATCGATCAGCCGGTTCAGGCGAAACTCGGAAAAGGTTAGAACATAAGCCGCTGCCGCCGCGATCAGGCCCGCGCCCACAGCCGCCCGCGCCGCGATCCAGAGCGAGGTTGAGAGTGCCGACAGGAACGCGCCGCCAGTTTCCAGCACAAAGCCGTAATGCCGCAAGGTCAGATTTGAAAAGCCGATCCCGGCCGAGATACGGTCTGTGAAGGACACAAGCACACTCGCGCCGATGGGAATGATCAACGCAAAGGTCAGCGCAAGCATTGCCGCGCCATTGGCCACAAGACCGGGGCGCAAAGAAGATGCGGCCTGCAACTGCGCCCGCGCGCCCAGAAAGTCATAACGCCGCCGCCGCAACACCCAGAAATAGAGAAGAACCGCCAGCAGCATGATCCCCGTCACATAGAGCGCCAGCACCCCGGCCAGATCAAAGCGGATCGGAGATTGATTGATCGCAACATAGATCGCATAAGTCAGTGTCGGGAAACGGTAAGTTGTGGCCAGTGCTGCCGGAAGCCCGAAATCCCCCAGTACATCAATGAAAATCAGCACTGCACCGGACAGGACGGCAGGCAGCAGCATGGGCACACGCACGCTCCAGAAGACCCGCGCGCCCGATGCCCCACAGAGCCGCGCGGCATGGCCATAATCGTCCATCCGCCATTGCAGCCCCGCTGAGACAGCAATGTAAGCGAAGGGCCAGGATTTCAGCGCCATTACCGCCGCCAAACCCCATGGATTGAAGATCAGATCCGGCACAAAGCTTAGGCCGAGCCACTGATTTGCGATGCCACCGCGACTGGCAAACAGAATCCAGCCCTGCGCAAGGATGAAAGAGGGCAGGATGATGATTGCCCAGGCCGCGACATCCATTGCGGGTCCCAGCGACATGCGCCCTGAATGGCGCAGCACGGCAAGCGCTGTGCCCATCGCACAACCTGCGACCGCCGCGATAGAGGCAAGAAACAGGGAATTCCACAGGGATCGTCGCCAAAGGGGGCGCTCAAATATCTCCAGCAGCAGCGACAGCCCGGCGCGTTCTGCCTGCCCGGTAAAAGCACCGGGCACGAAGGCCTGCGCCACGACTGCAGCCATCGGGGCCAGAACCAGAAGACCCAGAGCCGCGACCACCACCAGCCCCAGCACATCCTCGGGCAGAAGCCGGAAGCGGGCCGGGCGCGGGCTGCGCGCAAAAGACCGGAATGAAAGTGTCATGGTCGGTGTCCCTGATGGGACGGGCGCAGCCAAGGTGGCCACGCCCGCCTGCGCTCAGTTCAGCGCCTGATCCGCGAACCATGTCTTGATTGCGGCCTCATGCTCGACAGCAAACGCGTCAGAGGCAACGACGAAGCGCGATCCCGCGGGCGGGCCATCGGCACGGGGCTCCGCCCCGGTCACGGTGGGTTCGAATTTGCCATCTGTCGGGACAGAAGCGGCCAGATAGCTTTGCGTCGCCGGTTCCAGCAGCCATTCAACAAAAGCCTGTGCGGCCTCTGGCCGCGCGGTTGCCGCAGAAATAGCCGCGCCGCGCACCACGCCCGGCGCGCCCGTCTCGGGCCAGACCACATTTACTGGCACCTCACCGTCTGCCAGCACTGTATAGGCCACCTGCGAGGTGATCAGCGCCAGCGAGATTTCCCCCGAAGCCAAGGCACGCCCGGTTGGGCCATTTGTGCGGAAGACCCGCATGCCGTTGTCAAAGAAACTGGTGAACATCTCCTTGGCCGCGTCTTCGCCCATCATCTCGAAAAAGGCAGCGACACAAGGATAGGCAGGCGCAGCCACGGCCGGATCTGCCATGCCGAACATTCCCTCAAAACGGGGATCGGCAAGATCGGCAAATTGTGTCGGCGGCGTCTCGACCAGATCCGTGCGATAGAGCATCACACATGACGCCGCCAGACCGATCGGGAACCAAGACCCGTTCTCGGCCAGATAGCTGCGGCCGATCTCATTGAGATTGTCGAGATTGGCGGGCACAACATCGCGCATCAATTGCCCCTGCCGGTCGAGCAGTTCGAACGTATAAGAGCCATTGAAGATCAGCGCATCCCATTGCGGATTGGCACTTTCAGCGGCGATGCGGGCCAGCAATTCGCCTCCGGACATCTGCACAACATCAATCTCGCGGCCCGTATCGGACTCGAAGCGTTCGGTGATCACACCTTCAAAATCGTTGGTGTAGAGCACGAGTGGGCCCGTTGCATCCTGTGCAAGGGTGGGCGAGGCAAGGCTGGCTGCGGCGCCAAGCGCGGCAGAGCCGATGAGTTTCTGGATCGGGGTCATGGCGGGGTCACCTTCATTGTCAGTTGCAAGACACGCCAGAGTTAGGCGCACGTCATCGCTACGGGGGCCGCGCGACAGCATTGTAACAGCGTCCGGGCGCAATTCCGGAACCACCCCTTCCGCGATTGGAACCCCGAGTATGCGCGCCTTCACGACAGCAGCGATGGTATCGGCCGCGCGGCGCAGGCCCAGATTCATCGCATGGCGCGGTGGTGAAAGCAGTGTGACCGCCACAGCCTCGCCCCGCCATTGCGGCAAGACACGCGTCAAACGCCCCTCGGCCAGCGCTGCGCGCGCCGCAGCTTCCGGAATGAGTAGCACGCCCGCTTGCGCCTCGGCGAGCGCCAGCAAGGCGACGACATCTGTGCTGGTGACCCGCGGACGCGAATTAAGAATGAAATCGGTCCGCTCTTCTGTGTGCAATGTCCAGTCGGTCAGTCCCGCTTCGGACCCGAAAGCCAGAAAACCCTGCGCAAGTATTTCATCAGGGTCTGAAAGTTGCGTACCCGGAGAGGCCACAAGAATTAGTGGCGTTCGACAGACGCGCCGCTGAATTAGCGCACTGTCGCGCAACGCCCCGCTATGGGCGCGAAGGTACAGGTCTGGCCCATCGCCCGACGCCTCTGGCAGTCGTTCGGTGATCTCAAGATGCACGGCAAGTCCGGGATGGGCGCGAATCAGCAGGGCTATGGCTTCAGCAGCATCCGGGGCGAGCATGGGTGAGACGGAAACCACGACCTGTCCTGTTACTTGCCGATGTGCAGACAGCAGTTGCTCTTCGGCCTGCCGCGCGGCCTCGACCACCCGGCGGGCGAGGGCATAGGTCAACTCGCCTGCAGCCGTCAACGCAAAGACATCGCCTGATCGATGCACAAGACGGGACTTGAGTTGTTCCTCAAGACCCGAAAGACGCCGACTAATGGTCGACTTTGGCAGCCCAAGCGCGCGTGCTGCGCGCAAGATACCGCGGTTTTCGACAATTTCGAAAAACAGCCTCAGATCATTCAGATTGAGTGACATTGCAAAGCTCCAGCTTCCGGAGACGCTGACATATTTTTGTTACAGCAGTTTGACGCGCTCTGGCTTTCATTCCCCAGTTTGGTGGCGCGTGTTTCAAGAACTTTGCGCAGCCTTGTCGAGAGCCGAAGAAAGTCACTCACAACACGTCTGGAGAGCAAGCGTTTCTGAGCTGTGCGCAACCCGTAGATAATGGGATAGCGCTGGAGTACCAAGCTTAGGTGCAGCTTTGGCGATAGTGTACAAATGCAATTCCGCACGACCACAGTCGGCTTTCTGAGCGGGGCGCGAATGACCGCAATCGCCGATTGCCGTGGATGCGAGGCCGCGACCTCACCGTCTGCTCCCCGCCCGTTGCGACCTCGGGCCAGTAGGCTGACCCCGCTCTGGAATTCCCTCCGCCCCGCACGACTACGCCGCCTTCGAGTGTCTCTGATCGCACCGAGAGCAGATGAACCCGCCTCAACTGCGGCGTAGTTCGCTTTCGACAACATGCTGAAAATGCGATACTTTTTGAATGCGTCTCAATTTGGGTGAAGGGCGGGTGGAAAGAGACGCGGGACGTTCAGAGACCGTTTCCGAGCCAAAGGCCAGTCTCCAAAAGTCGGATGGCGCGGCTAAACCCTTTTGAAACAAAAGAAAAAAGGCCCCGCCAGGGACCTCATCTCGGGTTTGCGATGTGCAAGTGGCGGACAGTGAGGGATTCGAACCCTCGAGACGGTTCCCCGCCTACACACTTTCCAGGCGTGCGCCTTCGACCACTCGGCCAACTGTCCAGCCCGCGCGTCTTAGCGCGGTGCCGATGGCGGTGCAAGACCAGTTTTGGCCTAGGGCAGCGCGGCGTGGCGGTTCACGTCTTTGTAGAGCAGGTAGCGGAACGGGTCCGGGCCGCCCGCGTAGCAGGCTTGTGGGCAGAAGGCGCGCAACCACATGAAATCGCCGGCTTCCACCTCAACCCATTTTTGATTCAGATGATACACGCCCTTGCCTTGCAGCACATAAAGCCCGTGTTCCATGACATGGGTTTCGTCGAACGGAATGACCGCGCCCGGCATGAGCGTGACGATGGTCACATGCATATCGTGGCGCAGGTCGGTCGGGTCCATGAAGCGGGTGGTGGCCCAGCCGCCATTGGTGCCCGGCATCTCTGTGGGCGCGATGTCTTGCTCTTGCGCGAAAAACGCGTCGGGGGCGGGCAGGCCATCGACCGCGATGTAGCGTTTACGGACCCAGTGAAAGACGGCGCCGTCGGGCGCGTTGACCAACCATGTGGCCCCGGCGGGAAGATAGCCAAACCCGCCAGAGGTCAGGCTGTGGGTTTTTCCGCCCAGCGCGATCTCGACAGTGCCCTCAACAACGAAAATCGCGCCTTCGGCGTTCGGGTCCGTTTCTGGCCGATTGCTGCCGCCGCCGGGCGAAATTTCGACGATGTATTGCGAAAATGTCTCTGCAAAGC
Source organism: Roseibaca calidilacus (assembly GCF_001517585.1). Classification (NCBI taxonomy): domain Bacteria; kingdom Pseudomonadati; phylum Pseudomonadota; class Alphaproteobacteria; order Rhodobacterales; family Paracoccaceae; genus Roseinatronobacter; species Roseibaca calidilacus. Next base: position 152,636 of record NZ_FBYC01000001.1, read on the forward strand.
CGCTGAGTGGGCGCGCCAGCACCCAGAAGCGCGTCTTGTCCCAAAATGGCAGGGCACTGGTTACGATATCCGACAGCACCCCGCGCGGGATGACCGCGAAGGCTTCGGTGAACATGGCGCGGTCGGTGACAAGTTGCGATTGCGGGGGCAGGCCGCCCTTGGGCACGAAATAGCGGCGGGCGGGGGCATTGGGCTGGGTCATCGGCGGGCCTTCGATCTGCGTTTTGCCCACCCTAGCTGTGTAGCATCCTGCCGACTAGCGCGGAAAGCCGACAGGTGCTTTTGCTATTTCCGGGCAATCAGCTTGCGGGGCGCAGGCGGATCAATTTGCCATCATCCCCATCGGTCAGAACATAGATAAAACCATCCTCTGGTCCGACGGCCACATCGCGGATGCGCCAGTTCCGGTCCTCTAGCAAGCGGGCAACGGGGGTGATCTGGCCATCCTCTTCGTCGAACAGCGCAAGGTAGCGATGCAGCAGATTGCCGATCAGCAAATGCCCTTGCCATTCTGGAAAGGCGGCACCGTCATAAAACGCCATGCCAGAGGGCGGGTTGTGGTTGTCGCGCCCCGCAGGCCAATGGAACACCGGGGCGACAAAGCCGTCGCCGGGCTGGTGGGGCGGGGCGAATTCGTCGCCGCCGCGGTAGGTTACGCCGTGCGAGGCCAAGGGCCAGCCATAATTGCCGCCGCGTTCGATGATATTCACTTCGTCGCCGCCGGCCTCTCCATGTTCGGCAACCCAAAGCGCGCCGGTATCTGGGTGCACGGCCATGCCCTGAATGTTGCGGTGGCCATAGGACCAAATCGCGCCTGCCGCGCCTTGCTGCGCGACGAAAGGGTTGTCGGCGGGGATCTCGCCGTCCAGCGTCAGGCGGATGACAGATCCGTTTTCGCTGCTCAGGTCTTGGGCGATGTGGTCGGGCCCGAAATTCTTGAAGCCCCGGTCGCCAAAGCCTGCGAAAACATGGTCATCGGCAAAGGCAATGCGCGAGCCGAAATGCGCGCCGCTGTCAATGCCGGGGTGGACCGCGTGCAGCACGTCCAGATCGCGCAGGGCCATGCCGTCCAGCCGCGCGCGGCCCAGATGCGTGGTGGTGCCACCTTCTACCGCGCCGGTCCATGTCATATACAGCCAGCCGCTCTCGGCGAAATCGGGCGCGGGGGCAATGTCCAGAAGCCCGCCTTGACCGTTGACCGCAACATCTGGCGCGCCCGACAATTTAACCAAGCCATCGGGGTGCCACAGCATCACATCGCCGCCGCGCAGGGTTAGCGCAATACGGTCGGTGCCGGGCAGAAAGGCCAGCGCCCAAGGGCGGTCAAGGTTGTCTTGCAAGACCTCGACAGTGTAGTCCTGCGCGAATGCAGGGCTGACAAATACAAGGCCAGCGGCGAAGAGCGGGGCAAGATGGCGGGTCATGACGTCTCCTTCTTTGGGACAAGACAAAAGCCGGAACTGGTGAATTTCAACTCACGATCGCGCGGGATGCCCTGTTTTGCTTGACTCTGGTCGCGCAGGGGCCTATCCGCCACGCAATACCCGGAAGCACCAGCCTTCCGGTCCTTTGGTGTTGCCAAGGATCGCCATCCACCAGCGCGTTGCGCCCGTGGGTGCAAAACCGGTTTGAATGGCCCTTATGGGCGGGAGTGATGCGCATGTTCGAGAACCTGTCAGACCGGCTGTCCGGCGTCTTTGACCGGCTGACGAAACAGGGTGCGCTGTCTGAAGAAGATGTCCGCGCGGCTTTGCGCGAAGTTCGGGTCGCGCTTCTGGAAGCAGATGTGTCGCTGCCTGTAACGCGCGACTTCATCAAGCGGGTGCAGAAAAAGGCGACGGGCGCGTCGGTCACTAAGTCGATCACGCCGGGCCAGCAGGTTGTCAAGATCGTGCATGACGAGTTGATCGCCATGCTGGAAGGCGACGAGGCCGCCGAGGCGCTGAAAATCGACAACCCGCCCGCGCCGGTTTTGATGGTGGGTTTGCAGGGGTCGGGGAAAACCACGACCACCGCCAAACTGGCCCGCCGCCTGAAAGACCGCGAAGGCAAGCGCGTGCTGATGGCGTCCTTGGACACCAACCGCCCCGCCGCAATGGAACAATTGGCAATCCTTGGCACCCAGATCGGGGTCGACACGCTGCCCATTGTCAAAGGCCAGTCGGCGGTTGATATTGCCAAGCGCGCCAAGCAACAGGCCACTTTGGGCGGCTATGACGTGTATCTGCTGGATACCGCGGGCCGCTTGCATATTGACGATGTGCTGATGGACGAAGTGCTGGCCGTGCGCAACGCCGTCACCCCACGCGAAACGCTGCTGGTGGTCGATGGTCTGACCGGCCAAGACGCCGTCAACGTGGCCGCCGAATTCGACGGCAAGGTCGGCGTGTCGGGCGTGGTCCTGACCCGGATGGATGGCGACGGGCGCGGCGGCGCGGCCCTGTCCATGCGCGCCGTCACGGGCAAGCCCATCCGCTTCGTGGGTCTGGGCGAGAAAACCGACGCGCTCGAGGTGTTCGATCCAAAGCGTGTTGCGGGCCGCATTCTGGGCATGGGCGACATTGTCGCGCTTGTGGAAAAGGCGCAGGAAGTGCTGGAGGTCGAACAGGCCGAGCGCATGATGAAGCGCTTCCAGAAAGGTCTGTTCAACATGAACGACCTGAAGATGCAGCTTGACCAGATGTTGAAAATGGGCGGCATGCAGGGCGTGATGGGCGTGATGCCGGGCATGGGCAAGATGCAGAAACAGGTCGAAGCCGCCGGTTTTGACGACAGCATGCTGCGCCAACAAATTGCGCTTATCAATTCGATGACCAAGAAGGAACGCGCCAACCCCGCGATCCTGCAAGCCAGCCGCAAAAAGCGCATTGCCAAGGGCGCCGGGCTGGAAGTGTCGGACCTGAACAAGCTGCTGAAACAACACCGCCAGATGGCCGATATGATGAAGACCATGGGCAAGAAAGGCATGCTGAAGCAGGCCATGTCCGGCATGTTCGGCAAAGGCAAAGACGCGGCAGCCTTGCCCGACCCCGGCCAGCTTGACCCGAAACTGGTGCAGATGGCCGAACGCCAGATGATGGGTGGCGGCAGCCTGCCCGGTGGCCTGTCGGGCATGTTCAAGAAAAAATGATGCCCGCGCTTGCCCATACCCCGGTGCTGGACACCCCGCGCCTTGTGCTGCGCGCTCCTCAAGCGGATGATCTGTCCGCCTTCGTGGCCTATGCGACCAGCGCGCGGACCCGGTTTGTGGGCGGGCCAAAGACTGTGGCGCAAGCGGTTGAGAAATTCGCAGGCATGATCGGGCAATGGGTGCTGCACGGATATGGGCGCTTTACGCTCACCCGGCGCGACACGGGCGCACCCATCGGTCATGTCGGGCCGTTGATGCTGGCAGAGGCCGAGATGCCGGAATTCACTTGGTCGCTGTGGGGTGCAGATGCCGAGGGGCAAGGCTTTGCGCAAGAGGCCGCGCAGGCCGTAGCAGTCTGGGCCTTTGGTCCGCTGGGGCTGACACAGGCCAGCACTATTATCCATGCCGAGAATACGGCCTCGCATCGGATTGCCGCGCGTTTGGGCGGCGTCCAGCGCCCCGATTGGCCCGCGCATTTCGGCGCTGATTTCACAACCTATCACTTCACCAAGGAAGCCGCCCTATGAGTGATGAAAGCGCCCGTGCCGCCGAGATTCTGGCCGACCACCGCGACAGCATTGACCGGCTGGATGCGATCCTCGTCTATACCTTGGGCGAGCGGTTCAAGCACACGCAGGCCGTGGGCCGGCTGAAAGCAAAACACGATCTTCCCCCGTCCGACCCCGCGCGCGAAGAGCGCCAGATCGAACGGCTGGAATGGTTGGCGAAAGAAGCCGACCTCGACCCGGAATTCGCCAAGAAATTCCTGAACTTCGTGATTTCGGAAGTCATCCGTCACCACGAAAATTTACAACGCTAAACCGGCGGGCCACCTGCCCGCCCCGCCAGTCTTGAAGGAGAAACTGACATGGCAACGAAGATCCGTCTGGCCCGTGGTGGGTCCAAGAAACGCCCTCATTACGCGATTGTCGCGTCCGACTCGCGCATGCCGCGCGATGGCCGCTTTCTGGAAAAGCTGGGCACCTATAACCCGCTTCTGCCCAAGGACAGCGAAGACCGCGTGAAAATGGACATGGAGCGCGTGCAGCACTGGCTAAACCAAGGCGCCCAGCCGACCGACCGCATTGCGCGCTTCCTCGAAGCCGCTGGCCTGCGCGAAAAAGCGACCCGCGCCAACATGAAGAAAGCTCAGCCCGGCAAGAAGGCGCAGGAACGCGCCAAGGAAAAAGCTGCCAAGGCTGAAAGTGCCGGCGAAGCTGCCGAATAAGAACGCGTTTTCTGGCCGGGCGGGTAATCTGCCCGGCCAGTATTTTGGCAGTCCCGCGCGGGATCGCATCCGCTAGAAACTGAACTCTCAGGTGTTCAGCTTCACGAATAGCGGTTCCCGAAGATGCCAGACCGTGGCTGTGATGTTCCGCCTGCTACTCACACGCGCAACCGGGCAAGAATAACGTCGGGCGATCCGGCTCTGCCCCAGCCACCCGCTCCAAAACTGCGGGCACATCTTTGGTCGTGGATCATTGGCGAACGCATTCTCCACGGGTTACGGGACCTGCCTTTGCATAGGTTGGCGCAGGCGCTGAGGCCCCGCGACAGGCGCGCCATGCCGTTGCAGCACAGCTGCACCCCCATGAAACATAAGAATGCTGTTGGCAGCCCGCTCGCTTATTTTGATTAGGCTCAGGCCAACCGGATGGAAGAGATTTACACCGCTGTCCGGGCTTGACTTGCATTCCGGCGCGGAATTTGAACAAGGCAGGGTGCATGCAACGCGTGGGGCGACCAATATGACAAGGCCATCAGGATCACAACGCAACAAGCCGGACCGGGTCTGCGTGGGCGCGGTAGCCGGGGCCTATGGAGTGCGCGGCGAGGTGCGGTTGAAAAGCTTCTGCGCCGATCCCGAGGCCATCGGCAGCTATGGCCCGCTTTGGTCCGAGGACGGCGCGCGCAGCTTTGAGGTAACGCTGGGCGCACCGGTCGCGCAGGGTTTTGCCGCGCGGCTTGGCGGGGTGACGACCCGTGAACAGGCCGATGCGCTGCGCGGTATACGGCTATTCGTGGATCGTGACCGCCTGCCAAGCCTGCCGGATGACGAATTCTACCACGCCGATCTGATCGGGCTTGAGGTATTCGACACGGGCGGCGCTTCTCTGGGGCGGGTCAAGGCGGTGCTGAACCATGGCGCAAGCGATTTGTTGGAAGTGGTCAGCCCGGGCCAGAAAGGCGCGGTGCTGCTGCCATTCACCCGCGTTATCGTGCCAACGGTCGACTTGGCGGCGGGGCGGATTGTCGCTGACCCGCCCGAAGGATTACTGGAATGAGTGACACCCCCAAGCGCCGCGCCGCCGGTCGGTTGGCGATCACGCCATCGCTTGCCCCGCGCGACCTTGACCGCCCGCGCTCCCCGGCCATGGCGTGGCAGGCGCGACTTATCACCCTTTTCCCAGAGGCATTTCCCGGCATTCTTGGCTTGTCTCTGACAGGGCGCGCGTTGAAGGACGGGCTTTGGGGGCTGGAGACGATCGACCTGCGCCCTTTTGGCATTGGCAAACACCGAAATGTCGATGACACACCGGCAGGCGGCGGGGCGGGCATGGTGCTGCGGGCCGATGTGCTGGACCGCGCGATTGACGCGGCGCAACGCGGCGTTCCAACGGATCGCGCCGCTTGGCCGCTGGTCTATCTGTCGCCGCGCGGTCGGCCCTTCACCCAAAGCATGGCGCGCGACTGGTCTTGCGCCAAGGGGGTAACCCTGCTCTGTGGCCGTTTTGAAGGGGTCGATCAGCGAGTGCTGGACCACTATGCGATTGAAGAAGTGTCCTTGGGCGATTTCGTTCTGACCGGGGGCGAATTGGCAGCGCAAGCGATGATCGACGCGACGGTGCGCCTGCTGCCCAACGTGTTGGGCAATGCAGCCTCGACCGAAGAGGAAAGCTTCAGCGCGGGCTTGCTTGAACATCCGCAATACACCCGCCCTGCGGAATGGATGGGTCAATCCATCCCGCCGGTTCTGCTATCTGGCAACCATGCAGAGATTGAACGCTGGCGGCAAGCGCAGTCAGAAGCAATCACCCGCGCGCGCCGCCCGGATTTATGGGCTGCCTGGAAGGATGGCGCGCAGGACTAGGGTCTTGCGCGAAATCTTGAAAAGATTTCGGTCCGATTTCTTTGGAAGAAATCGGCGTCCTGCGTTGCGTCAGCCAACGAACGGGGGCGCGGTTGCAAAAGATGATGATTTGCCCAGAGTTCTCGGCAACCTGAAAACCCCGGCGATCTATCTCGCGCATAAAAAGGTCAATGCCAACAAACCGCTCTATATCGCGCGCCTTGCGTCGGATCACAGCACCTTGTTGCACGGCCTTAGAGGCGAAAAGGTCATGTAGCCAGACCTCTGGAGAGAGTGGAGAGTTGCCATTGTTCATGCGCGAAGCATGGCGAGAAGCGGTTAAAGTTCCGTAAATGGCGCTGTTCGGGGGCAATTATTTTCGGCGCCGCTTCACCCCGCCGCGCTGCCCGGGTTTTCCGGCGGTCGAGCGTGGCTTCACGGCGCTGTCAACCGCATCATCCACTGCCGATTGCCGCGCCAGCGGGTCGTCGGCGATGGCAAGTTCCACAGCTTCCAGCCGTTTGATTTCATCACGCAGACGGGCGGCTTCCTCGAATTCCAGGTTCTCGGCGGCCTTGCGCATATCCGTGCGCAGCCCCTCCAGATGCGCCTGCAAATTCGCACCGGGTTTGACCTTGTCGACCTTCGCCGTGACCCGCGCCATGTCCGTATCGCCCTGATACAGCCCCGCCAGCACATCCTCGACATTCTTGCGCACCGTTTGCGGCGTGATGCCATGGGCCTCATTATAGGCAATCTGCTTGTCACGGCGACGGTTGGTTTCATTCAGCGCGCGTTCCATGCTGCCGGTGATGCGGTCGGCGTACATGATGACCCGGCCATCGGCGTTGCGCGCAGCCCGCCCGATGGTCTGGATCAGCGAGGTTTCGGACCGCAGGAAGCCTTCCTTATCGGCGTCCAGGATGGCGACAAGCCCGCATTCGGGAATGTCCAAACCTTCGCGCAGCAGGTTGATGCCAACCAACACATCGAAGGCGCCCAAACGCAGGTCGCGCAGAATTTCAATGCGCTCGATCGTGTCGATATCGCTATGCATGTAGCGCACGCGGATGCCCTGTTCATGCAGGTATTCGGTCAAATCCTCGGCCATGCGCTTGGTCAGCACGGTGCAGAGCACGCGCAGATCCTTTGCCGCGACCTTGCGGATTTCGTCCAGCAGGTCATCGACCTGCGTGGCAACGGGGCGGATTTCGACCTGAGGGTCCAAAAGCCCGGTGGGCCGGATTACCTGTTCGGTAAAGACGCCGCCGGCCTGTTCCAGTTCCCATGCCGCAGGCGTGGCCGACACGAACACCGATTGCGGGCGCATGGCGTCCCATTCCTCAAACTTCAGGGGTCGGTTATCCATGCAGCTTGGCAACCGGAACCCGTGTTCGGCCAGTGTAAACTTGCGCCGGTAGTCGCCTTTATACATCCCTCCGATCTGCGGCACAGAAACGTGGGATTCGTCGGCAAACACAATCGCATTGTCGGGGATGAATTCGAACAGGGTGGGCGGCGGTTCGCCCGGCGCGCGCCCCGTCAGATAGCGCGAGTAATTTTCGATCCCGTTGCATACGCCGGTCGCTTCCAGCATTTCCAGATCAAACTTGGTGCGTTGCTCCAGCCGTTGCGCTTCCAGCAATTTGCCTTCGGCCACGAACTGGTCCAGCCGCTGTTGCAGCTCATGCTTTATGCCCTTGGTGGCCTGCTGCATGGTCGGGCGTGGGGTTACATAGTGGCTGTTTGCATAGATGCGGACCTGCTCGAACGTGTCCGTCTTGGCGCCGGTCAGCGGGTCGAATTCGATGATCGCTTCCAGCTCTTCGCCAAAGAAGGACAGCCGCCACGCGCGATCATCCAAATGCGCGGGCCAAAGTTCGATCACGTCGCCGCGCACGCGAAAACTGCCGCGCTGAAAGGCGGCGTCATTGCGCCGATAGGCCTGCGCCACCAGTTCGGCCATGACCTTGCGCGGATCGTAGACCTCGCCCACTTTCATGTCTTGGGTCATGGCGGAATAGGTCTCGACAGAGCCGATGCCGTAAATACATGACACCGACGCCACGATAATCACATCATCGCGTTCCAACAGCGCGCGGGTGGCCGAGTGGCGCATCCGGTCGATCTGTTCGTTGATCTGGGATTCCTTCTCTATGAAGGTATCCGACCGCGGAACATACGCTTCAGGTTGGTAATAATCGTAATAGCTGACGAAATACTCGACCGCGTTATCGGGGAAGAAGCCCTTGAATTCGCCGTAAAGCTGCGCGGCCAAGGTTTTGTTGGGGGCCAGAATGATCGCGGGGCGCTGCGTTTCTTCTATGATCTTGGCCATGGTGTAAGTCTTGCCGGTGCCGGTCGCACCCAACAAAACTTGGTTATGCTCACCATCGCGCACGCCTTGGGCCAGTTCCGCGATCGCGGTGGGCTGGTCACCGGCGGGCTGAAACGGGCTGGCCATGCGGAACCGTTTGCCCCCTTCCAGCTTGGGGCGTGTCAGCACATCTGGGCGGTCTGTCAACTGGTTGGCGTTGTTATGCGGCATCGGCGGGTATCCTTCGTCTGCCTTAAAGGTGGGCGCGCGGCGCATGGGGTCAACCCGGTTCTTGCATGGCCAGCCGGGGCGCGCTAGCCATATCGCAAACGGAGCGCCCATGTCCGAAACCCTGACCCGCACAAAGCAGATACTTGCCGATCTGGTGGCCTTCCCGTCGGTGTCCGCCGATGGCAACCGCGCAGTAACCGAACATATTGCCGCGCTGCTGGCCGATGCGGGCGCGCGTTTCTGGACCGAGAGCGACGCCACCGGCACCAAGCTGAACCTGTTCGCCACCATCGGGCCGGATGTATCCGGCGGTGTGGTCCTGTCGGGCCATACCGATGTGGTGCCGGTCGCGGGCCAGCCATGGTCCACCGACCCTTTCACCATGGTCGAACGCGACGGGCGGCTCTATGGCCGCGGCACTTGCGACATGAAGGGCTTTGTCGCGGCCTGCGTGGCCATGGCGCCCATCTTCGCCGCGCGCGATCTGAAAGTGCCGGTGCATTTCGCCTTCACCTATGACGAGGAAATCGGCTGCCTTGGCGCCCAAGCGCTGACGGCCACGCTGGTCGCGCGCGGGGTCACACCCGCGGCCGCGATCATCGGCGAGCCGTCGATGATGCAGCCGGTTGACGGCCATAAGGGATGTTTCGAATACACCACGCGATTTACCGGGCTGGAAGGCCATGGGTCCAGCCCCGATCTGGGGGTGAATGCCGTGGAATATGCCGCGCGCTGGGCCTTGCGGCTGGCAGAGTTGCGCGAGGTTTTGAAAACGCGTGCGCCGGCAGGCAGCGCTTTCATGCCGCCGCATAGCACGATCAATATTGGCGTGCTGGCTGGGGGCTTGGCGCATAATGTCATTCCCGGCGCGGCGCGGTTGGAATGGGAAATGCGGCCGGTTGCGCCAGAGGATGCGGATTTCGTGAAGGCGGAACTTGCAGTTCTTCGCACGCAGATGCTGGCAGAGATGCAGGGGGTTTTCCGGCAAGCGGCGATAGAGACAGAAACCATCGCCGAGGTCGTCGGCCTGACGCCGGATGTGGGCAGCGCAGCCACACGACTGGTGATGGAACTGACCGGCGCAAACCGCGCCGGGCTGGTCCCGTTTGGCACCGAAGCCGGGCTGTTCCAGCAGATCGGCATCCCGTCGGTTATCTGTGGTCCGGGCGATATCGCCCAAGCCCACAAGCCGGACGAATTTCTGTCGCTGGACCAGCTTGCCGCTTGCCTTGCCTTCTTGAACAGGCTGGCGGACCGGCTGGAACGTGGCGCGCCCTAAAGCGTGTCCTGCTGCATTTGCGCGGCCATTGCAGCGCCCACGCTGCGCGAAATTTCGACGAAGACCGCATCAAACGCGCGGAACATGGCGCGGTTGAACGCATCCCCCTCGGGGCTGGCGGCATAGTCGATATAGCTTTGCATGTCTTCGGCGCTTAGCGGTTGATACGCCAGCAGGAAATAGGATTCGGCCCAATCTGTGACATCATCGCGAATGTCCTGTTCCTGCGCCCAGACCAAGGTCAGCAGATCGGCCCCCGCCATGCCATCCATCCAGCCCGCATCCACCATGCCCCGGTAATAGGCCAGCGAGGTGTTCAAACCCAACGAGACGTTAAGCTCGATCAGGTCATTGACCGCGATACGGTCGCGCGCACGCGCCAGCGCGGCGGCCCGTGCACTTCCGTCCGGTGCAGATCGCGCAGCATCAAGCGCCATGCGGGCGCTGTCTTCAATCTCTTCAGACAGCAAGGCGCGCCGCGCACTCACTTCCAATTGCAGCACGCGCTGCCCCAGATCGCTTTGCGCGAACTCAAGCGCGTCGGCGCGCGTTTCTGGGGATAGCGCGGCATCAAGGGCGCCGATGAAATCATCGTGCATCCGCTCTGCATTGTAGATACGGTTGACAGCACCTTCCCACCCGGCACGACCGGCGGCATCTTGCGGCACGGTCGGATCGCTTAACGCAGCGATACGGCCTTCCTCTGCCATAATGTCAAACAGCTCTGGCAACAGATAAGCGTCGGACAGGCTATCGGCGCGCAGGTGCTGCACCGGCAAGACAAGCGCCGACACGACCCCCCAAAGCGCAACTATGGCAATTCTCAGCATGTGGACTCCGCTGTGTAACAGTGTTGCGGCAAGGATAGGCTGAATAGCGCGTTCGACCAAAACACTTTCCTGCGCGCAGGGCAGCGCTGGGCGCGGATTTTCCTCTTGCACCGCCCGGTTTCACGCATTAAGCCGCACCCGACCGCGGAGAGGTGCCGGAGTGGTCGAACGGGGCGGTCTCGAAAACCGTTGTCCCTTCACGGGGACCCAGGGTTCGAATCCCTGTCTCTCCGCCATTACTTTTACTAGAGCACTGAAATGCAAGCCTACTTTGTGCTTGGGCGGATGCTCTGATTTCAAATCTTGCGATGGCAAGTCTTGTGAAAGCAGAGCCTTCTCGGCACGCTATAGAACGCGTTTGGGCCGTCGTTAATCCATAAAAAATCAAGTGAACCAACCGCAAGAGTCATCGCAAGCGCGACAAAGATCGCGCTGACGCGATGCAAAATGCGCTAGGCCAGCCCTTTGGGGGGCTAGGCCCGCGCTGCGCGTGCTTGCCCTGCTGCCGGACTGAACGCTTGGCTGACAGGTGGGGTGCGCCTGTTTTAGCTTACCCGCAGATCAGAGATATGTGCCACAACCCGTGCTGGCGTGTTCTCGCTATTAGAGGAGACGGCGACGGCAACCAGACGCTCGAACGGCATACCGAAGACCCGCGGGAAATCGCGCGCCAAATCGACCGATTCCGAAAAGCGCCCGGTTTGGGCTGGTCGCGTGATCAGGTTGCGCAAGCGGTCCGGCGCATGGGGGCTTGGCACGACGGAACCCACAGGACGGCTGCCACCCCAAGTATACATCAACACCTGCGCTGAGCGGTTGGTTATAAGCTGCCGAATGCTGGTATTCGGCCCGACCCGTTCGGCTGCCTCGGCATTCATATTGACAAAGAACATGCCCAGATTTCGGTCGTCATTGCCGATCTGCGACAAGTCAGAGGGCGGCACCGAGCTTTCGACATGCCACGACCAAGAAGCGCGCGAGGCAACACGCATGTCCTCGGGGAGAATGCGGTAGAGAATGGAGGACGATCCGTCCGACACCACGCTCAGTTGCGATGGTCGTCGTTCAAACCGGTTGGGAGAGAGGCTGCGAAACGTCAGATGTTCCCAAGCGTCATCGAATGGCACTGTATTGGCAACAGCTTGTCCGGGCGCAAACAGTGCTGCGCCAAGGGCAGCGCCCGTGCTGGTGACAATGGCCTGCCTGCGGGTCAGTGCGCGTTTTGACATGTTGCTCCTCCTTCATCATCTAGTCTTAGGTTCACCCCGTCTACGCGCACCGAATTCTGTGCGTTTCGCCCTTGCCCATCACGTTCGCGTCATCCGGTGCTTGTGCCTTAGGCCGCGTGGCCAGCGCCTTATCTTATGCCGACCCATCCGCGATCATCCGTAAACGCGCGCGCAGCAGAGATTTGGGCCATTTCGTAGCCGCGTGGCAAAGCGTCGATTTCCGGCAGGGGGTTGGACGCGGCGGCAAGCATCACGTTCCCGCGCCCGTTTGGACCCGTTGGGCCTTGGACGGCGATCACATGCGGATATAGCGCATCTAGAATGGCATATGTGCCACGGACCAAGGGGCCGTCCGGAGTGTCGATAAGGTTGACATAGATCGGCCCGTCCACGATCTCGCGCAGTCTTGCGAAGGTTTCTTGCGTGACCAGATGGGCGGGAACCGCTTCCGACGAAAACGCATCCATCACCGCCGCGTCGTAGCGGCGCGTGGTTTCATTCAGGTAAACCCGACCATCGGCGTGGACAATGCCAAGGCGACCGGGGGGTGCCGCCTCTGCCTTGGTCGAGGTTTCATACCCCGTCGCCGCGATCATCTGGGCGGCCTGCGGCAAGTGTTCGCGAACCACATCGGTAATCAGCGGGTCAATCTCGACCGCAATGGCATGTGCTTGGGGGCGTGACGACAAAAGACGCGTTGGCAGTGTGTAACCGCCCCCACCGACGAACAGGACCGATGGCGCGGGCCCTAGATCGGCGTTCATCCGGGCCCAGATCCAGCGTGTATAGGGGATCACAAGTTCCTGTGGGGCGTTGCCCATATCGTCATCGCGCAGAATGTGTTCGGCAGCCTGATGTGTTCGGTCCGAATACAGGCTGATGGTCCGCCCGGTCCGCGTGATGTCAATGCATGACAGGCCAGATTCGTAGCGGCAGATCGGCCCAAGTGCCGCACTGGCCAGAACAAGTGCTGCAACTGGCACCAAGGGTGCCATGGATGCGGTATCTTGTTTTGGCCCATTGCCTTGCCCGCTATCTTTCAGGAAGGGCACGCATAGAAGCGCCGCGACACCGCAGGCTGCGAATGTTGCCACCGACCCGGCGTAGGGCAGGGCGACAAAGCCTGCCAGCACCGCGCCCAGTATCGCGCCCAGCGACCCCGCCGCCAGCACCAATCCCAGCGACGACCCCTCGCGGCCGGGCCGCGCCTCTACTGCCAGTCGGGCCAGAAGGGGCGAGGGGGCGCTAATCAGGACAGAGGCCGGGAAGAACGCAATCACCACACTGAGCAGCATGCCTGTCGTCCCGCGCGCGCCAAGGCTATAGACCAGACCCAGTATCGTCGGCGACAAGGCGGCCAGAATGGCCGTTCCGACAAGCACGGCCCGCACATTGCGCAGCGCAACGGGGCGTTCGCGTTCGGCCATGAACCCGCCAAGCGCATTGCCCAAGGAAAACCCCGCCAGCACTGTGGCAATGACAGCAGTCCATGTCACCAGCGAGGTGCCAAAGAACGGCGCCAGCACCCGACCGGCGGCAATCTCATAGGTCAGGCCCAAGGCTGACAGGACCAATATCAGGATGATCGCCGTCCAGAATTTCATCAGCTTTCCTTATGTTTCAGGACCAGTGCGCATGGACAGATATAGATCATCCGTGTTGCGATATAGGCTTCGTCGCGGTTTAAGCCGGTCAATACCGCAAATTCATGCGGGGCAGGTGCCGATCTGGGGCCATTTAGGGCTGCACGGCATCAGCGGTATTCGGGGCCTGCGCGTTGCAGAGTTCCCACCGCGTGCAGGCCAAAGACCGCGCATGATCCGACCGCTTGGTTCGGTTTCGCCCGATGACATGTCTGGCGGCGCATCTTAGTGAAAATCGCGGCTGGGGAACAGTTTGCGCGCCTGCTCTCGGGGGTGGCGGGCATGGCTTGCGATATTGGGGACGGGGCAGCGGGTTTCATCTGCGCGGCCATCATTGGCGGCAATGGGCGCTGGCCCCCCAAGTTGGCCGAGCAGGCCCGAGATGTCGTCAATTTGTTCGGCGATGATATGGGTCACTTGCCCCTCGCGCTGCACCCGGCCTGTGACGCGCAACAGCCGCCCGCCGATGACCGCGCGGCGGAAGCGGTCATATAGGGCTTTCCACACCACGACATTGGCGCAGCCGGTCTCATCTTCCAGCGTCAGGAACACCACGCCCGATGCCGTTCCGGGGCGCTGGCGGGTAATGACCAGCCCCGCGATGGTGGCGCGGCGGGGGGCTTGGGACAGCTTGTCATGCGGCAGGGTGTGCGGCAGCCGTGGGCGCAGCAGTTCCAGCGGATGGGCCCGCAAGGACAGGCGCAGCGACAGGTAATCTTCGACCACCGCTTCGCCCAATGACATGTCGGGCAGGGTGACAGCGGGTTCTTGCCCGCCTTCGCCATCCAGCCCGAACAGCGGCAAAGGGGCTGGCGCGCGCAAGGCCCGGACCTGCCAAAGCGCGGTGCGGCGCGACAGGCCAATGGCGGTGAAGGCGTCACCCTCGGCCAGCCGTTCCAGCGTATCGGGGGGCACGCCTGCACGCCGCCACAGGCTGTCTATGTCCGGGTAGCCATTGCCGCGCGCGGCCACGATCCAGTCGGCATCTTCCTGCCCCACGCCCTTGATCTGGCGAAAGCCCAGCCGCAAGGCCAGCGCGCCATCCGCGCGCATCTCCAGCGTGCAATCCCATTCGGAATGGTTGATCGAGACGGGGCGAATTTCGACCCCATGTTCGCGCGCGTCGCGCACCAATTGGGCGGGGGCATAGAACCCCATCGGCTGGCTGTTCAGCAGTGCGCAGGTGAACACCGCCGGATGGTGGCATTTCAGCCAGGCCGAGATATAGACCAGCCGCGCGAAGCTGGCGGCGTGGCTTTCGGGAAAACCGTAGCTGCCGAAGCCTTCGATCTGCGCAAAGCACCGCGCCGCGAAATCGGGGTCATAGCCGCGCGACAGCATGCCGTCGATGAACCGATCCCGAAACCCGCCGATTGTGCCCATGCGTTTGAACGTGGCAAGGGCACGGCGCAGTTGGTCGGCCTCTGCCGGGGTAAAGCCGGCGGCAACCACGGCAATCTGCATGGCCTGTTCCTGAAACAGCGGCACGCCATAAGTGTGGCCCAGCACTTCCATCATTTGCGGTCCAAGGTCTTCAACCGCTTCTTTCCCTTGGCGGCGGTTAATGAACGGGTGCACCATGCCGCCCTGAATGGGGCCGGGGCGGACAATGGCGACCTCGCAGACCAGATCGTAAAAGGCGCGCGGGCGCATGCGCGGTAGAAAGTTTAGCTGCGCGCGGCTTTCCACCTGAAACACGCCAATCGCATCGGCCCGGCAGAGCATGTCATAAACCGCCGGATCTTCGGGCGGAACATTGGCAAGGTTCAACCGTTGGCCCCGGTGCTGCGCCAGCAGGTCGAAGGATTTGCGGATCGCGGTCAGCATCCCCAGCGCCAGCACATCGACCTTCAGCAGCCCCAACGTGTCGATGTCGTCCTTGTCCCATTCGATGATGGTGCGGTCTTCCATGGCCGCGTTCTCAATCGGGCACAGATCATCCAGCCGCCCCTTGGTTATAACAAACCCGCCCACATGCTGCGACAGGTGGCGTGGAAAACCGATGATCTCTGCAATCAGTGCAAGCGCCTGCCCCATGCGGCGGTCGTCCGGGTCCAGCCCAGCCTCGCGCAGGCGGTCGGCATCGGGGGGGGCGGCGGACCAGCCCCAAAGCTGGCCCGACAGCCGCCCGATCACATCGGCGCTTAGGCCCATGACCTTGCCCACCTCGCGGATGGCCGCGCGGGTGCGAAAATGGATAACCGTCGCGGTCAGGCCCGCGCGGTCGCGCCCGTAGCGGTCATAAATCCACTGGATGACCTCTTCACGGCGTTCATGCTCGAAATCCACGTCAATATCGGGCGGCTCGCCGCGTTCCTTGGAAATGAACCGCTCGAAAATAAGCGTGATCGATTCGGGCGGCACTTCGGTCACGCCCAGCAGGTAGCACACGACCGAATTGGCGGCAGACCCGCGCCCTTGGCACAGAATGCCGCGCGACCGGGCGAAGGCGACAATGTCATGCACGGTCAGGAAGTAGGGGGCGTAATCCAGATCCGCGATCAGGCGCAACTCGCGGGTGGTGCGTTCGACAATCTTGGGCGGCGCGCCTGCGGGGTAGCGGCGGCGCAGCCCCTCGGCCGCCAACCGTTCCAGCCGGGCTTGGGCGGGTTCGCCATTCTGTGCCTCGTCAGGGTATTGGTAGCGCAGCTCATCCAGCCCAAAGGCACAGGCATCGGCAATTTGCACCGTGCGGCGCAGCGCGGCGGGGTGGTCGCGGAACATGCGCGCCATTTCCGCGCCGCCTTTCAGCCGGTGTTCGGCATGGGGCAAGCGGTGTTGACCGATGCTGTCTATGGTCAAGCCCAGCCGCAGGCAGGTCAGCACATCGGCCAGCGGGCGGCGGGCGGCGCTATGCATCAGCACATCGCCCAGCGCGACCATGGGCAGGCCGGTCGCCTGCGCCCATGCGGCCATTTGCGCCAGCCGTGCCGGGTCGCGCCCGTCATAACGGGGCGCGGCACCAAGGTAGCACTGGCCGGGGAAATGGCGCAGCATGGCGCGCAGGTCGTCGGGCAAGGGCGCTTGCAACGGGTCGGGCGGCAGCGCGATCAGGATCATGCCGTGGCAGCCCGCATATAGATCGGCGCGCGCAAGCTGGCACTGGCCCTTGGGCGCGCGGCGCTTGCCAAGGGTCAAAAGCCGGGTCAGCCGCGACCATGCCGCCAGGTCGGTGGGCAGGGCCAGCCAATGGGTCGCGCTGTCGGTCAGCACCAGCCGCGCCGCCGGAATCAGCCGGGGCAGGGGGTGGTCGGACAGCGCCAGCGGTGCGGCATTGGGCGCGGTGGTCTGGCGGCTGGATGGGTCGGTCTGGCGCTGGGCGCGCACGCCTGCGGCTTGCGCCACCCCCGCGGCGCGCAGCCGCGCCAGTTCCTTCAGCGCCGCATAGGCCCGCACCACGCCCGCCACCGAATTGCGGTCAGTGATGGCAATGGCGTGCAGCCCCAGCTCAGCCGCGCGCGTGACCAGTTCTTCCGGGTGCGACGCGCCCCGCAAAAAGCTGAAATTCGTTGTCACGCAAAGCTCTGCATAGGCGGGGTCGGACATGGTGGGCCTTGGGTTTGTTCCTGATTTGTTCATATATCTGGCGCGCTCCCCAAGTCGAGTCCCCATGCCCGCGTGCAAACCCCTTGCGTTCGGGCGCGCATGGGCCTATATCGGCGTTCAACAGCGGCGTGTCGAAAGATACCCACCGGAAATTTCAACGGGCCGCACGGCCCGTTTTTTGTTTTCCGCACCCCAAGGAGGGGTCATGTCCGACCTGATCGCGAAAACCACGCTCGACCAGCGGCTGGCGGCCATCGTGTCCCCGGTGATCGAAGGTCTGGGCTTTGAACTGGTGCGCCTGCGGGTGATGTCGGGCAAAAGCCGAACGCTTCAGATCATGGCTGACCGCCCTGATGGCGGCATCGAAGTGCAGGATTGCGCCGATATTTCCACCGCCATCTCTGCCGTGCTGGATGTCGAAGATCCGCTGGAAGATGCCTATACGCTGGAAGTGTCCAGCCCCGGCATTGACCGTCCCCTGACCCGGCTGAAAGATTTCGACGTCTGGA
This sequence comes from Roseibaca calidilacus, assembly GCF_001517585.1. Taxonomy (NCBI): domain Bacteria; kingdom Pseudomonadati; phylum Pseudomonadota; class Alphaproteobacteria; order Rhodobacterales; family Paracoccaceae; genus Roseinatronobacter; species Roseibaca calidilacus. The sequence goes on from NZ_FBYC01000001.1 coordinate 170,420, forward strand.
ACGGGTATGAGGCGCGGATCGAGACGACCGAACTGATCGACGGTCGCCGCCGCTTCAAGGGTCTGCTGGCGGGGGTCGAAGGTGACGAGGTGCTGATCGAACTGGAAGAAGGCGACGAAACCGTCACCATCGGCCTGCAATTCGACTGGCTGTCGGATGCCAAACTGGTCCTGACGGATGACCTGATCGCGGAAATGCTGCGCGCCCGCAAAGCCAGCGGCGCCATAGACGAATCGCAATTCGACGAGATTGAAACCGACGCGCCGGACGACCACGCGCGCCCCGAGGAGAGCTGAGATGGCCATTACATCTGCAAACCAGTTGGAACTGCTGCAAACCGCCGAAGCTGTGGCGCGCGAAAAGATGATCGACGCCGAACTGGTGATAGAGGCGATGGAAGACAGCCTCGCCCGGGCGGCGAAATCGCGCTACGGGGCGGATATGGACATTCGCGTATCCATCGACCGCAAAACCGGCGTGGCCACCTTTACCCGCGTGCGCACCGTGGTCGAGGATGATGCGCTGGAAAACCACCACGCCGAACTGACCGTCAAACAGGCCGCGCCCTATCTGGATGACCCCAAGGTCGGCGACGAGATCATCGACGAAGTGCCGCCCGTCGAACTTGGCCGTATTGCCGCGCAATCGGCCAAGCAGGTCATCTTGCAGCGCGTGCGCGAAGCCGAGCGTGACCGTCAGTATGAGGAATTCAAGGATCGCGCGCGCACCATCATCAACGGTGTCGTGAAGCGCGAAGAATATGGCAATATCATCGTCGATGTGGGCGCGGGCGAAGCGATCCTGCGCCGCAACGAAAAGATCGGCCGCGAAAGCTACCGCAACGGCGACCGCATCCGCTGCTATGTCAAGGATGTGCGCCGCGAAGCGCGCGGGCCGCAGATCTTCCTGTCGCGCACCGCGCCCGAATTCATGGCCGAATTGTTCAAGATGGAAGTGCCGGAAATCTATGACGGCATCATAGAGATCAAGGCCGTCGCCCGCGACCCCGGCTCGCGCGCCAAGATCGGCGTCATCTCCTACGATTCGGGCATTGACCCGGTCGGCGCTTGCGTCGGTATGCGCGGCAGCCGTGTGCAGGCCGTGGTGAACGAGCTTCAGGGCGAAAAGATCGACATCATTCCGTGGACCGAAGATCAGGCCACTTTCCTTGTGAATGCGCTGCAACCGGCAGAGGTCAGCAAGGTCGTGATCGACGAGGAAGCTGGCAAGATCGAAGTGGTCGTGCCGGATGAACAATTGTCGCTGGCGATTGGCCGTCGCGGTCAGAACGTGCGCTTGGCCAGCCAGTTGACGGGTCTGGACATCGACATCCTTACCGAATCGGACGAATCAGCCCGCCGTCAGGCCGAATTCGCCGCCCGCACCAAGCTGTTCATGGATGAATTGGACATTGACGAAATGATGGCCCAGCTTCTGGTCGCGGAAGAATTCACCGCGCTGGAAGAGGTCGCTTATGTCGAGCTGGACGAATTGCTGGCGATTGACGGCTTCGACGAAGAAACCGCCGAGGAGTTGCAGACCCGTGCGCGCGAGCGTCTTGAAGCGGTCGCTGCTGCCGCGCTGGCAAATGCGCGCGAATTGGGTGCCGAAGACAGCCTGATTGAATTCGACGGCCTGACCCCCCAGATGGTAGAGGCCTTGGCGAAAGACGGCATCAAGACGCTGGAAGATTTCGCCACCTGCGCCGATTGGGAATTGGCCGGTGGTTGGACCACCGTCAATGGCGAGCGCGTCAAGGATGAAGGCTTGCTGGAACCCTTCGACATGAGCCTTGAAGAAGCGCAAACGCTGGTCATGACCGCGCGCGTTTTGCTAGGGTGGGTCGACCCGACCGAGATGGACGCCGAAGCCGGGGAAGCCGAAGACGACGCCGAGGCAGAAGAAGAAACGCGCTAGGATCAACCACATGGCACGCGGCGGGCGCAAAGAAGAACGCGACGGGCCCGAGCGGCGCTGCATCGCCACGGGGCAAAGCCAGCCCGCGCGCGGGCTGATCCGTTTCGTGGTCGGACCCGATAGCCAGATCGTTCCTGACGTGGCGGGCAAACTGCCGGGTCGGGGCATTTGGGTCAGCGCCGATCGCGCGGCCTTGGATCTGGCGGTGAAAAAGAAGCTCTTTGCCCGCGCGGCGCGTCAGCAGGTCATGGTTCCCGAAGGGTTGGCCGAGCTTGTCACCGCGCTGGTGCGGCAAAGGGTGATCGACCTGTTGTCGCTTGCGCGTAAAAGTGGGCAGGCCATTGCGGGTTATGAGAAATGCCGCGAACTGGCCATGACGGGCGAGATGGCGGTGCTTATTCAGGCCGCCGACGGATCGACCCGCGGCAAAACCAAATTGCGCCCGCCCGAGGGTGACGCGACCTATATCGGCTGGCTGACAGCCCAGGAACTGGGTTTGGCTTTTGGTCGTGAACATGTGATACATGCCGCGCTTCGTGCTGGCGGATTGCGGCGACCTGTTGTAGAGGAAGCGGCAAGACTGGCAGGACTGCGCACAGATATCGGTGGATATGCCACCGGAGAGGATAAGACGGACGCATGAGCGATACAGACGGTAAAAAGACACTCGGACTGGGCGGACAAGGTGGTCAGGTGAAGCAAAGCTTCAGCCATGGGCGCACGAAATCGGTCGTGGTCGAGAAAAAGCGCAAGCGCGTTGTGGTCCCCAAGGCTGGGGCGCAGCAGGGTGCGGGTGCTGGAAAGCCGTCCGGCACGCCCAAATCGGACCCGTCGCGCCGTCCGGCTGGTATCTCTGAAGCAGAGATGGATCGCCGTCTGAAGGCACTTGCCGCCGCCAAGGCGCGCGAGACCGAGGAAGCCGCCGCGCGCGAAGCCGAGGAAAAGGCCCGCGAGGAAGAGCGCCAGCGCCGCCGCGAAGAGGCAGAGGCCCGCGAACGCGAAGAGCGCGAGCGCGAAGCCGCCCTGCGCGCCAAGGAAGAAGAAGACGCCCGCGCCAAGGCAGAGGAAAAGGCAGAGGAAGAGGCACGCAAGGCCCGCAAGGCGGCGCCGCCGCCTGCCGAACCGGCAGCCCCCGCTGTGCCCGAAGCCCCCTTGTCAGAGCGCGCGCGCCCGGCTGGCGGCGAGTCGCGCAAACCTGCAAAGCGGGTGGAAGACGACCGTGGCGGTCGTCCGTCCAAACCGCGCGAGGATGGCGGACGCCGCTCCGGCAAGCTGACGTTGAACGACGCGCTGACCGGTGGTGGTGGGCGGGAACGCTCCATGGCCGCGATGAAGCGCAAGCAGGAACGCGCCCGTCAAAAGGCGATGGGCCAGACCCAGTCGCGCGAAAAGGTCGTGCGCGAAGTGCAACTGCCTGAAACCATCGTGGTGCAGGAACTGGCCAACCGCATGGCCGAACGCGCCGCAGATGTGGTCAAGTCGTTGATGAAGATGGGTGTCATGGCCACCATGAACCAGTCCATCGACGCCGACACGGCCGAACTCATCATCGAGGAATTCGGCCACAAGATGGTGCGTGTTTCCGACTCGGATGTGGAACAGGTGATCGAACAGGTCGCGGACAACCCCGAAGACCTGCAATCGCGCCCGCCGATCATCACGATCATGGGGCATGTGGACCACGGCAAGACCTCGCTTCTGGATGCTATCCGCAAGACAAACGTGGTCTCTGGCGAAGCTGGTGGCATTACCCAGCATATCGGGGCCTATCAGGTCACGACCGAAAGCGGAGCGGTGCTGTCCTTCTTGGACACGCCGGGCCACGCGGCCTTTACCAGCATGCGCGCGCGCGGTGCCAATGTGACCGATATCGTGGTTCTGGTTGTGGCCGCTGACGACTCTGTCATGCCGCAGACGATCGAAGCGATCAACCACGCCCGCGCCGCCAAGGTGCCGATGATCGTGGCCATCAACAAATGCGACAAGCCCGCCGCAGACGCCAACAAGGTCCGCACGGAACTGTTGCAGCATGAGGTTGTGGTCGAAGCCATGTCGGGCGATGTGCAGGATGTGGAAGTATCCGCGGTGACCGGCAAGGGCTTGGACGAACTGCTGGAAGCCATCGCGCTTCAAGCGGAAATCCTTGAACTGCAAGCAAACCCCGACCGCGCCGCCATGGGTGCCGTGATCGAAGCGCAGCTTGACGTGGGCCGCGGCCCCGTGGCGACCGTTCTGGTGCAGAACGGCACGCTGCGCCAAGGCGATATTTTCGTTGTGGGCGAACAGTGGGGCAAGGTGCGTGCGCTTCAGAACGATCAGGGCGCGCGTGTCAAGGAAGCTGGCCCCTCTGTGCCGGTCGAGGTGCTGGGCCTGAACGGCACGCCCGAAGCGGGCGATGTGCTGAACGTGGTCGAAACCGAAGCGCAGGCGCGTGAAATCGCCGAATACCGCCAGCAGGCGGCCAAGGACAAGCGCGCCGCTGCCGGGGCTGCGACCACGCTGGAACAGCTTATGGCCAAGGCCAAGGAAGACAAGGACGTGGCCGAGCTGCCCGTGCTGGTCAAGGCCGATGTGCAAGGTTCGGCCGAAGCCATCGTGCAGGCTTTGGAAAAGATCGGCAATGACGAGGTGCGCGTGCGCGTCCTGCATTACGGTGTTGGTGCGATTACCGATACAGATGTGGGCCTTGCCGAAGCATCCGGCGCGCCGATCATCGGGTTCAACGTGCGGGCAAATGCCTCTGCGCGGAATTCGGCCAACCAGAAGGGCGTGGAACTGCGCTACTACTCGATCATTTATGATCTGGTCGACGACATCAAGGCTGCCGCATCGGGCCTTTTGTCCGCCGAAGTGCGCGAAAACTTCATCGGCTATGCCGAGATCCGCGAAGTGTTCAAGGTCACGGGCGTTGGCAAGGTGGCCGGCTGTCTGGTCACCGAGGGCGTGGCGCGCCGCTCTGCGGGCGTGCGCCTGCTGCGCGACAACGTGGTGATCCACGAAGGCACGCTGAAAACCCTCAAGCGCTTCAAGGACGAGGTCAAAGAAGTGCAGTCGGGTCAGGAATGCGGGATGGCGTTTGAAAATTACGACGATATCCGCCCGAAAGATGTGATCGAAATCTTCGAACGTGAAGAAGTCGAGCGCAGCCTGACTTAAGGCAAGATTGTCGAAGAAAAAGGGCGCATTTCGCGCCCTTTTTTATGCCCTTAGCTGAATGTCCCCCGTCCCAAGCTTGCGGGCAGTCATGGGTGCCGCCCTGTGGCGTCAGGACCGGGGGCGTTCTTTCTTGGGGTCGTAATGCGCGAAAGGCACGATGCGTGCGGGCAGCCGTTTTTGGTGCCCGTCCAGCTTGCCGATTTCGACCTCTGTCCCGATGTCGGAACAGGCCACATCCACCCGCGCCAGTGCGATCGTCTTGCCCAGCAGCGGCGAGCGCATGGCGGACGTCACCTCGCCCACCTGCGCGCGCCCGATATGAACGCAGTCGCCATGGCCAACCTCTGCATTGCTGTCTATGTCCAAGCCCACCAGCTTGCGGGCAGGGTGTTCCTTGCGCCGGATCAGCGCGTCGCGGCCGATGAAATCCTCGGTTTTGGATTTCAGCGGCACGGTAAAACCGATGCCCGCTTCGAATGGGTCGGTCTGGTCGCTGAAATCATAGCCTGCAAAGATCAGTCCGGCTTCGATCCGCACCATGTCCAGCGCATCCAGCCCTAAAGGGGTCAGCCCGTGGTCGCGCCCGGCGTCCCAGATCGCATCGAACACGGCGGCGCAGTCGCGCGGGTGGCACATCACCTCGTAGCCTAATTCGCCGGTATAGCCCGTGCGCGACACAACGATGGGCACACCATCGGCCCCGTGCAGCCGCGCGGGCGTGAAGCGGAACCAGTCCAACTGGTCAAAGGTCGGGCGGTGTGGCGCAGTCCAGACCACCTTGCGCAGCAGGTCACGGCTTTCCGGCCCTTGCACGGCGACATTGTGCAACTGGTCGGTCGAGGACCGCACCAGCACGTTCAGCCCCGCTTTTTCGGCCTGTTCGCGAATCCACTCGCCGCCGTAATCGGTGCCACCGATCCAGCGGAAATTGTCGCGCCCCAGCCGGAACAGCGTGCCATCGTCGATCATACCGCCATGCGGGTAGCACATGGCAGTATAGACAACCGCGCCTTCGGCCATGGTTTTCACGTTGCGGGTGAAAATGTATTGGCACAAAGCCTCTGCATCGGGGCCGGTAATCTCGAATTTGCGCAGCGGCGACAGGTCCATGATGACGGCTTTCTGCCGGCACGCCCAGTATTCCTGAATCGTGCCTGCCGTGGCAAAGGAACTGGCCAGCCAATAGCCGTTATACTCCACGAAATTGCCGGTGAATTTCGCGAAAGAGGCGTGGAAGCCGGTTTCCTTGGTCATCTTTGGCTCCGAATCTGGGGTGGCGCGGATCGCTATGGCGCGCTTGAAGGGTTCCGTGCCGCTATAAGTGCGCACATGAATGTCGGTCGGGTTCCAGCCATTGGCGGCGGTGGTGTCGTCCGGGCAGGCGGAACTGACGCAGACCAGATCGGTCAGCGCGCGTAGCAGAACATAGTCGCCGGGGCGCGACCAAGGCTCGTCCGTATACAGCACGCCATGGTCGTCCAGCCCGGTGTTGAAGAAAAAGTTTATCGCCATCCAGCCGGGGCGCGGATCGGCCCCGAACCCGGCCAGCGCGCCGTTGAAATTGTCGGTGCAGTTCACATGGCCGGGATAGCCGATATCGTCATAGTATTTCGCGGCGCAGGCCATGGCGAAAGCATCGTGCCGCCCGCAGGTGTCCTGCACGACCTCGACCAGCGGGTCCATGTCCTGATCGTAGTATTTCGCGTGTAGGCCCGGCATGGGGTAGGCATGGCCCATCAGCGTGCGCGTGGTGGTCACGTCCAGCGGGCGTTGCAGGCCGCGATCCAGCTTGCGGGCGTCGAAACACTGAAAATCGGTGCATTGGCGGCCATCCACATCCAAAATCTGGATGAAATCCCCGGCCTTGACGAAATACGCTTCGGCGGTGGCGGAGCGCACGCGGATATCGGCCAGCGGGTCTGCTAGCGGGTCGGGCAGGTCGAACCCGGCGCGGGGGCGCAGCTTGGCGCGGGTCAGCAGCACGGCAAGCGGGGTCAGCGTGTCTTGCCCATGGGGCGACATGGCATCTCCCGGCGCGGCAATCAGCAGATGCGCGTCGCGGGTGGCGGTGAATTCCTCGGACGCCCCTGCTTTCGTGGCCGCGTCGAACAAGCGCAGGCTTGGGGCATGGGCCAAGCCCGCCCCCAACTGTTCCAGCTTGCGCCGCACGCGGTGCAGCGAGGTGTCGCCCGAAGACAGGACCGCCCGCACCCCTTCGGCCTGCGCATTGGCCGGGGCACCCAGCGCGCCGATGTCGCATTGCCCATTGGCGCAAATGGCCAGCAGCTCCGCCGCCTGCCCGCCTTCCATGTTGCGAATGCTTACCCGGTCGCCTTGGTGCAGCTGCACCAGAATCGCGCCGCCACCTTCGACATGGTAGCGTTCCACCCCGGCGGGCAAGGTCAAGCCTTGCGGCAGGCGCACAGCGCTGGGGCGGGGCGCACCCGGTATGACCTTGGGGTAGGTATCAAGCGGCATGGTGGCACCCGTGCGATAACTAGGAATATTTATTTCCCATGAAGAATATTTGGAAAGACGCCCTCAAGCAAGACAATTCTGAGAATCGCCTGCACGCCATTGCGCAGCCCGGCTATTTGCGATTATCGCAAACCATGTGTCGACCCGGATAATCGCTGATGAATTTTGCCATGATGCTTCTGCTGGCCTGCCTGATCGACCTTGCGGTGGGTTGGCCTGACGGGCTTTATCGGCGCATTGGCCATCCTGTTACATGGCTTGGGCGGGCGATTGGCTGGTTGGAGCAGCGCTGGAACCGGGGCACGCCCGTAGTGCGGCTTGGGTTCGGGGCGTTGACGGTTGCTTTGCTGGTTGGCGGCGTTGCCCTGCTTGGCGCGGTGCTACAGGCGCTATTGCCGCAAGGCTGGCTGGGCCTTGGGCTTGGCGCGGTGTTGGCATGGCCCCTTGTTGCCCTGCGCTCTATGCAAGAGCATGTGCGCGCGGTCGAAGTTCCGCTGGCGGGCGGCGACCTGCCCGCCGCGCGACATGCGGTGTCGATGATCGTGGGTCGTGATGTCTCGCAGGCGGATGAGGCCGCAATCAGCCGCGCCGCGCTGGAAAGCCTGGCCGAGAACAGCGCCGATGGTATCGTGGCGCCCGTGTTCTGGGGCGTGGTTGCGGGTTTGCCGGGGATCATGGCGTACAAAGCCATCAACACGCTGGATTCGATGATCGGCCATCGCAATGACCGGTATGAGGCGTTTGGCAAAGTGGCCGCCCGGCTGGACGATGTGGCGAACCTTGTCCCGGCGCGGCTGACCGGGCTGATCTTCGCGCTTGTCGGCGGGCGGCCCGTGCAAGCCTTGCGCGTCATGTGGCGCGACGCGCGCGCGCATCGCTCGCCCAATGCCGGTTGGCCAGAGGCCGCCATGGCTGCCAGTCTGGGGCTGCGCCTGTCCGGCCCACGCCGATATGGCGACACCGTTACATCAGAGCCATGGCTGAACGCCGCGGGTGCTGACGCCACACCCGCCAGCCTGACCCGCGGGCTGGTGCTGTATAGGCGCATGTTGGGGCTGATGCTGGCGGCGTTGGTCATCACCGGGGGGATTGCTTATGCGTGACCATGGCGGCGATCTGGCACGCGCGCAGGCGGTCTATGGAGTGGGGGACTGGCTGGACCTGTCCACGGGTATAAACCCCGTTGCCTACCCCATGCCGCCCCTGCCGCTGGCGGCGCTGACACGTCTGCCCGAAAACCGCACCCTGATGGCCTTGGAGCAAACCGCACAAGCCTGCTACGGCACGACCGCCCCGATTGTGGCGCTGTCGGGCGCGCAAGCCGCCATCCAGCTTGTGCCCCGGTTGCGCACGCCGGGGCAAGCGCGGGTGCTGGGGCCGACCTATAACGAACATGCCGGGGCCTTGGCCGCGCAGGGCTGGCAGGTGCAGCAGGTGCACAGCGCCGAGGCGCTGGCGGGTGCCGATCTGGCCGTGGTCGTCAACCCCAACAACCCCGATGGGCGGGTGCTGCCCCCGGCACAGCTTCTGGCCCTACGCGACCGCGTCGGCCTGCTGATCGTGGATGAAAGCTTTGTCGATGTCACGCCCGAAGCCTCGCTAGCCGCGCAAATGACCGAGGCAGAGGAGCGGATGATCCTGCTGCGATCCTTCGGCAAGTTCTTTGGGCTGGCGGGGCTGCGGCTGGGCTTTGCGATTGCGGGTGCCGGCCCTGCGCGCGCCTTGCGCGACATGGCGGGGCCTTGGGCGGTCAGCGGCCCGGCGCTGGTGGCCGGGTGCGCTGCGCTGGCCGATAGCGGCTGGCACATCGCCGCCCGCGCCCGACTGGCGCAAGATGCGCCAAGGCTGGATGCCGTGGCCGCACGCGCCGGCTGGGCCTTGGTGGGGGGGACCGACCTGTTTCGCACCTATCACACGCCCGATGCCAAAGCAGCGCAGGCACAATTGGCGCAGGGGCATGTTTGGTCACGGATTTTCCCTTATTCCGACCATTGGCTGCGGCTGGGCTTGCCTGCGCCGACAGGATGGGGTCAGGTGGAACGGGCAATACTTGCGACGGGCGCAGCATGAGTTTTCTAAGCGATGCAGGCACCTTGACCATTCTGGATGCCGCTGCGGTGGCCCTGTTTTTCGCCATCTGGTTATGGCTGGGCTGGCGGATCGGGCACCCATCGGCGGCGAAACCGTCGGTCACCGTGCTGATGCAGGAATACCGCCTGCAATGGATGCAGATGATGGCGGCCCGCGATCCGCGCATTTTTGACGCGCAAATCATGATGAGCCTGCGTCAGAGCACGTCTTTCTTTGCCTCGACCTGCCTGTTGGCGATGGGCGGGCTTCTGGCCTTGATCGGCAATGTCGAACCGCTTCAAGGTGTCGCGACGCGCCTGACCAATATGGAAAGTGTCAGCGCGGTGCTTCAGGTCAAGCTGTTCCTGCCGCTGTTCATGCTGGGCAATGCGTTCTTGAAATTTGTCTGGTCAAACCGGGTGTTCGGTTATTGCTCTGTCATCATGGGGGCGGTGCCGAATGACCCGGACCACCCGCAGACCTTGCCCATGGCCCTGAAAGCCGGGCACCTGAACGCGCGCGCGGCTTTGAATTTCAATGCCGGGTTGCGCTCTATGTATTTCGCGCTTTGTGCGCTCGCTTGGCTTGCGGGCGCATGGGTTTTGCTGGTGGGTATAGCCGTCACGGCTTGGGTCGTCTGGAGCCGGGAATTCGCCTCTGCCTCTCGCGAGATCATCTTGTCGCGGGACAGCGATGCAGCGTGAATGGTGGGTGATGAGAGACTCGAACTCCCGACATCTTCGGTGTAAACGAAGCGCTCTACCAACTGAGCTAATCACCCGACAAAGCGCCAGATAAACGCTTTCCAAGCCCTGTGCAAGACGCGTTATCCCGCCAGCAGCTCTGTCAGCAGCGGGTTTGGAAAACGCCGGGTGCGGGTGATGGCCAGAAAGGTTTCGTCAATTCCGTCAAGTTGTTTCAACTCGACCAGAACGCCTTGGCGCAGTTCGTCCTTCACCGCAATGGGCGGTAGCACGGCAAAGCCTGCATCGGCGCGTGCCAGTAGGCGCAGCATGGCCATGTCATCGGCTTCGGCGGCGATGTTGGGGGTAATGCCAAGCTGGTCAATCAGCCCGTCAAAGGCAGCGCGCAAGGCGGTTTCCGGGGTAGGCAGGACAAGCGGCGCAAAGCTCAACAACTCGGGCAAGGCCAAAGGCGCGCGCGCGGCGCGCAGGGGGGTGCCGATCAGGCTGACGGGTTGCGAGGCCAGACGCTGCACGCGCCACGGGCTGGCCGCATCGCGCGCAGGCGCAAGATTGGTCAGCACCACATCATAGGCCATGGCATCAAGGCCGCGCAGCAGGTCGGCCTGATTGCCCGACCGCAAGATCACCTCGACATCCGAACGCCCGACCAGCGGTTCCAAAAACTGCATCTGGAAATTGCGTGATAGTGTTGCCAAAGCGCCGACGCGCAGCGCGCGCCGCACCTGACCGCGTTCACGCAGCGTGGCCGACAAATCCTCGGCGGTGCGAAAGATGGTTTCGGCATGTTCCAGCGCAATGCGCCCGGCTTCTGTCAGCACCAGCCCACGCCCGCGGCGTTCGAACAGGTCATGGCCAAGCGCGGCTTCCAGCGCCTTGATCTGCGTGGAAAGTGCGGATTGCGACAGGTTCAGCCGGCCCGCCGCCCCGGTCAGCGTGCCGTCGGTCGCCACGGCGCGGAACAGCCGCAAATGGTGCAGGTTCAGCATAGTTCTACCAAACAGAACGATTACCCAAATAATATGTAATTTTTTGAAAGTTTGGCAAGTGATATCTGCGATGCACCATTTCCAGACCGGAGGGACGACATGACCACCCTGCTACCCTTGGGCCACTTTGCCCCGCTGCTTGTTCTGGCGGCTGCTATCCTTGGCTATGCCCGCCCGGGCCGCCGCCCCGCCCATGTGCCATTGCTGGCCGAAGCTGCCGCGCTTGGCGCCTTGGTGCTTGCTGTTTTCGGTGCGTTGCAACTGGTCATGGGCGCGGCCCTGACCACCGGTTCTGGCGCGTTTTTGCTGCGGTTGGACGCGGCAAGCGCAACCATGACCTTGCTTGTCGCCTTCGTGGGCTGGGTCGTGGTGCGCTACTCGCGCAGCTATCTGGATGGCGAGGCGCAAGAGGGCCGCTTTCACGCCCTAATGCTGACCGCGCTTGCCGCCGTGCTGGTGCTGGTGCAATCGGGCAGCATGGCCGTGCTGATCGCATCTTTCATCGCCATTGGCGTGGTGTTGCGGCAATTGCTGCTGTTCTATAGCGACCGGGCAGAGGCCCGGCGCGCGGCGACCAAGTTCGCCCTAGTCTGGGGCGCGGGCGATCTGGCGCTGGTGCTGGCCGCGCTAGCGCTGTGGCAAGCTTTTGGCACGGTCGATGTGGTGGCGCTGGGCATTGCAGCTCAGGGCGGCTTGCCGCTTGCGGGCCATTTGGGGGCCGCGCTTCTGGTTCTGGCGGCTGCCCTGAAAACGGCGGCTTTCCCGCTGCATGGCTGGCTGACCGAAGTGATGGAGGCACCCACGCCGGTCTCTGCCCAGCTGCATGCAGGGATCATCAACGCGGGCGGGTTCCTGCTGATCCGCAATGCGGAACTGGTGCAGGCCAGCCCCGGTGCCTTGGCCGCGCTGGTCATGCTGGGCGGGTTCACCGCGCTGTTCGGCGCCATGGTAATGCTGACGCAAAGTGCCGTGAAAACCGCGCTGGCATGGTCCACGGTTAGCCAGATGGGCTTTATGCTTTTGCAATGCGGTCTGGGCCTGTGGGCGCTGGCGCTGCTGCATATCGTGGCGCATTCCATGTATAAAGCGCATGCGTTCCTTGCCTCTGGCAACGCTGTTCGTGCGGTTGCGGGGGTTACCCGGCCCGGCCCGGTTGCGGTGCCCGGCCTTGGGGCCGTGACGCGCGCATTCCTGTTGGCATTGGCGATCTATGCTGTTGTGGCCACGGGCTTTGGCGCGGTGGCGGGTGCGAAATCGGCGCAGGCGCTTGCCTTGGGTGCGATCCTGATCTTCGGGGTGGCCTATTTGGTTGCCCAAGGTCTGGCAGATGCCGCCCCGCGTGCGCTGACGCAGCGCACGGCGCTGGCCTCGCTCGCTGCCGCCGTCGCCTATTTCGCGCTGCATGTGGTGGCGGGCGCTTTGTGGGGGCCGTATCTGCCCGCGCCGCCCGTGCCCGGCGCGCTGGAATGGGCGCTGATCGTGCTGGCGCTGGCCTCTTTCGGGTTGATCGCTGTCGCGCAGGCGCTGTTCCCGCTCTGGGCGCATCATCCGGCCACCGCCGGGCTGCGGGTGCATATCGCCAATGGCCTGTATCTGAATGCCGTGTTGGACCGCTTGATCGGCGGCCTGCGGACCACCACCAAAGCGTAAGGGAGAGAGCAGATGTTCCACAAGCAAGACCAGTTCACGCCAGCGCATATCTCGGGCATTCTGAAAGCCGCCGAAGCTGCCGCGCGCGACATCCCGCCCGCGTTTCCGCTGGATGCCACGGTCGCTGTGAACCCGTTCATGGGGCAGTTGGGCGAAGATCTGGCCACCGCCAGCGCGCGGTTGGCCCGCGTGGCCGGGGTTCGCATCACCCGCGAGCGGGCTGCGTATGCGCGGGCCGTGGCTGAGGGCACGATCACCGATGACGATCTGACAGAGGCGCTTGGCGCCTGCCCGCATTCCACCAAGCCCGCCAACCTTGACGCCCTGAAAAGCCAGCTTGCCACCGACAGCCCCGCGCCGCGCGCGCTGCCCACGGTCGCGCATCTGGCCGCCCATGCCACGGGCACCGACTGGCCTGCGTTGATTGATCGGTGTTTCGGGCTCTGGGCGGCGGCGTATTTCGACCGGGGCCAAGCGCTCTGGACACCCGCGCCCGGCCATTCTGCATTCGCGGGCTGGCGCGAATGGGCCACGCATGACCTGACGCCCGAAATTGCCGGGCTGACCGGGTTTTGCGCCCATGTCGCCAGCGCGCCAGATACGCCCGAACGCGCCATCCTGCGCGCTGCCGACCGGCTGGGGCTGACCGAGGATATGGCGGAATCGGTCTTTCACCGCTTGCTGATGGATATTGGCGGCTGGTCGCAACACGCGCGCTGGCTGCTGTGGCAGGCAGAGCTTGCTGGCGGTTCGGATGCCACGATCACCGACCTTCTGGCGATCCGGCTGGTCTGGGAAGAGGCATTGTTGGAGCTTGCCCCGCAAGCCGCGAAACCCTGGGCGCAGACCCGCGCGGCCCATGCCGCCCCCTTGGCCCCAAGCCCCGCGCAAGTGGTCGATGCCGTCCTGCAAGAGGCGGCAGAGCGCGCGCATCAGCGCGACCTGACCGCCGCCATGACCGGGATAGCGGCCACGGATGGGCGGCCAGAGGTGCAAGCCGCCTTCTGCATCGACGTGCGGTCCGAAGTGTTCCGCCGCGCGTTTGAAGCACAGGATGCCGCCATCGAAACAATCGGCTTTGCTGGGTTCTTTGGCCTGCCCTTGGCGCACCGGCCCCATGGCGCGGACCAGACGGATATTCACCTGCCGGTGCTGCTGAACCCCGCGCTGACCGCGTGCAGCCATGCGGCCCCCAAGGCAGAGCAAGACGCGCGGATCGCGGCTCGTGCCACCCGTGCCTGGGGCCGGTTCCGGCAGGCGGCGGTGTCGTCCTTCGCTTTCGTCGAATCCGCAGGGCCGCTCTATGGCTGGAAGCTGGTCAAGGGGGCCTTGGGGTTGGACGGGGTGCAGCGTGACAAATCCCCGGCCCCGCAGATCGAGGGCGGGCTGACGCCCGAGCAGAAGGCCGATATCGGCGCCAAGGTGCTGACCGCAATGAGCATGACCAAGGGCCATGCGCCTTTGGTGCTGCTGCTGGGCCATGGCGCAAGCGTCACCAACAACCCGCATGAAAGTGCCTATCATTGCGGGGCCTGCGCGGGGCAGACGGGCGAAATCTCGGCGCGGATGCTGGCCATTCTGCTGAATGACCCCGAAACGCGCGCCGGGCTGCCTGCGCATGGCATTACCGTGGCCGATGACGTGCTGTTCGTGGCCGGGCTGCATGATACAACAACAGACGAGATCACGCTTTACGACGATTGCCCGGCGGCCACGCACAAGGACCGGTTGGCGCAAACCCGCCGCTGGCTGAAGGCCGCAGGCGCGCAGGCGCGGGTCGAACGTGCCATGCGCTTGCCGGGGGCGACCGCGCAAAGCGTGACCGCGCGCGCCGCCAACTGGGCAGAGCTTCGGCCCGAATGGGGGCTGGCAGGCTGCGCCGCGTTTATCGCGGCCCCGCGCGGTGTGACCCGCAAGGCGGACCTGCAAGGCCGGGCCTTTCTGCACAGCTACGACTGGCAGGATGATGCAGGCTTTGCCACGCTGGAGTTGATCCTGACCGCGCCCGTCGTGGTCGCAAGCTGGATCAGCTTGCAATACTATGGCTCTAGCGTGGCCCCCCATGCCTTTGGCGGCGGCAACAAGCTGATCCACAATGTGGTGGGGGGCATCGGCGTGGTGCAGGGCAATGGCGGGGTATTGCGCCCCGGTCTGCCATGGCAGAGCATCCATGACGGTGACGCGCTGGCGCATGACCCGTTGCGCCTGTCGGTGATGATTGAAGCACCGATGCAGGCGATGTCGGACATCTTGCAAAAGCACCCCGATGTGCAGGCGCTGTTCGACAATGGCTGGCTGCACCTGTTCGCGCTGGAGGGCGGCAAAGTAGCAGGCCGCTATCGGCCCGGACGGGTCTGGGACAGCATTGCCGCACAGGCCAAGGCCGCCTGAGCCTTGCCGCGCGCCGCGTGCCGCGCTACGGCAAAGGCAAGCAAGGGGGCGGCAATGGATGATGAAACGACACCGGGGCAGGCCGATCTGGTCTGCCCCGTATGCCTTGGCGCGGCAGTGCCTTTCCTGACCATTGCAGCGCGGCACTACCATCGGTGCCCGACCTGTCAGGCGCGGTTTCTGGACCCTGCGCATTTCATTGCCCCGGCTGAAGAGCGCGCGCAGTATCTGACGCATGAAAACGCCATTGATGATGCGGGCTACCGGCGGTTCTTATCGAAACTGGCCGCGCCGCTATTGGCCCGTCTGGCGCCCGGTGCCCATGGGCTGGATTATGGCTGCGGTCCCGGCCCCGCGCTGGCCGCAATGCTGTCAGAGGCCGGGCATGAAGTGGCGCTATACGATCCGTTTTTCGCGCCCGATCCGGCCCCCTTGGCGCAGGTCTACGATTTTATTACCTGCACCGAAGTGGCTGAGCATTTCCACCACCCCGCCGCCGAATTTGCCCGGCTGCGCGGCTTGGTGCGCCCCGGTGGTTGGCTGGCAGCGATGACCAGCTTTCAGACCGATGACGCGCGCTTTGCGGGCTGGCAGTATCGGGCGGACCCGACACATGTTGTGTTCTACCGCGACGCAACCTTCCGCTATCTGGCCCAAACTTGGGGTTGGCGCTGCGAGATACCTGTCAAGGATGTCGCGCTTTTACAGCGCCCCTTGGGCTAATTCGCTGTTCAGCCGCCGGGCCATCCAGATGCTGCCTGCCGCGAGCGTCAGGCACCACAGGCCCATGGCCAGTGTTTGCGCCGGAAAGTCGATGCCCGCATCGATCAGCATGCCGGTAATGCCCGGCCCGATCGCGGTTGACAACACGATGATCGTGGTCCCCAAGGACCGGATCGCGCCCAGATGCCGTGTGCCATAGACCGCCGGGAACAACCCGCCCCAAAGCGTGCTGGCCATGCCTTGGGTAAGGCCGACAATGGCCAAGGCCACATACCACATGACCACGTTCTCCGCCGGGCCGATCAGCGCCACGCCGACGCCCATCGGCACCAGCAGCAGCGGTAATAGCCGGTGTGGCCCGAACCGGTCCGCCGCCCATCCGCTGAGGAATGACGCGGCCACAGTGAGCGATGCAAAAGCTGAATAGCCCGGCGCCATCTGCGCCAGTGTCCAGCCTTTGACCTCTGCGATATGAACTTGGTGAAAGAACACCACGGTCCCGATAAAGCCCGGTGTCAGCAGCACCGGCACCAGCGCGGGGAAAAACCAGTGCCGCAGCGCGTCGGTCCGGTTCCAGTGCCGTGCGCCAAGGCCGGTCATGCTGTCGGAATGGGCCATCCCTTGGGGGGTGCGTTCATGGCGCAGGCTGGTCCACAGCACAGGCGCGACGACCAGCGCCAGCACCAGCGCGACGCCAAGCCATGTCGTGCGCCAGCCGATGCTGGCGATCAGCAGCACCGTAAGCAGCGGAATGACCACCTCGCTTGCCGGGTGGCCCAGATTGGCGAAAGCCACAGCGCGCCCGCGCGTGGCCTCAAACCAGCGGCCCATAGCCGTCATCGCCATATGGATGAGCATGCCCTGACCGCAAAAGCGCAGCAGGAACAATGTCAGACCCAGCAGCCAGACTGATTGCGCGGTCGCCATCAGCACCGCCGCCAGCGCGAAAACCAGCGTCATTGCCGGGGCTAGCCGGGATAGTGGCACGATGTCGGCCAGCGAGCCGCGCCAGAACATCAGCGCGGCAGAGGCCAGCGTGGCCACGGTATACAGGCTGCCCCAAGCGCCGTCGCTTAGGCCATGCACGGCCTTTATGTCGCCCGCGAAGAGCGAGATGAACCACGTCTGCCCAAAGGCAGAGGCGAAGGTCAGCAAGAACCCCACGCCCAACCAGCGCAGGTTGGTCTTCAAAAACTGCAAGGCGTTTTGCATGGCGGGGCCTGACTGCCGGACAGGTCAAGATGTCCGGGCAAAAGGAATAATGCTTAACATGTGTCATACCCCTGTGCCGGGCGCAAGCGGCCTAGCGCATTAGCACAACCGGCACTTTGCAACTACGCACCATTTCCGTCGTGCTTGACCCGATGACAAGGCTGCGGATGCGCGAATGCCCGTAAGCACCCATGACGACCATGCCGAAGCCCTCGGCCTCTACCAGCTTGCCCAGATCGGTTTCCGGCTGGCCGGGGATGACGCGGGTTTCAACGGCAATCCCCGCAGCTTTCAGCAGGGCCTGCGCATCGGCCAGCCCTTTTGTGACCTCTGCGGTTTCGGCACCGACGGTCACAACGGTTACGGCCAACCCGGTAAACAGGGGGCTGCGCGCGATATGGTCCACCGCTTTCATGGCCGCGCGCCCGCCATCATAGGCCACCAGCACCGACGTAATCGGCCGGAACGCGCGAGAGGCGACAAAGACGGGCTTGGTCGCCGTGCGCACGATGCGCTCAAGGTTCGATCCCAGATGCCCCTTGGCGAAATCGGCGGCCTCGCCGCGTTTGCCGACCATGATAACGCGCGCGTCAGCTTCGATTTCGGAAATCGCCTCGACCACGTCGCCATGGCGCAGGCGGGTGGTCACGTCTTGCGCCCCGGCTTGCTCTACAAGGGCGCGCGCATCGTCCAGAATGGCGCGGCCCTGATGGTTCATCAGCTTGGCACGCTGCGCGTCCAGATCGGCCAGTTCCGCCATCAGGGCGCTGCGCGCGCCCAGCCGGATCGCGCCAGACAGGTCGCGCGCCTCTGACACGTCGCGGCGGCCCAGAACATGGATCAGTCCCACTGGCGCGCCCGTGGCCTTGGCGATCCATGCGGCATGGTGGCAGACGCTTTCGGAATAGATCGAGCCATCGACCAATGCGATGATCTTCTGTGTCATGGTCGGTCCTTTCAATGGTCCATCAACGTGCCCATGGCACCCGGCTTGTCATGAATGGCCAGCTTGTCCACCAGTGTTTCGGTGGCCTTGTTCATGCCCACCACCTCGACCTCTGCGCCATCACGGCGGAATTTCAGAATGGCCATGTCCAGCGCCTGCACCGATGAAATGTCCCAGATATGCGCGCGGCTGACATCAATCACCACCCGTTCTGGGGCTTCCTTGAAGTCAAACGCGTTCATGAAATCCTCGACCGAACCGTAGAACAACTGCCCTTCGATATGGTAGGTGCGTTCGCGCCCATCGCGGCTGGTTTCCGACCGCACACTGAAAAGCTGCGCAATCTTGCCCGCAAAGAAGATACCCGACAACAACACACCCACCAGCACGCCAATGGCAAGGTTATGCGTGTAAACCACCGTCACCACCGTCGCCACCATGACAATAGAGGATGACCGCGGATGCGTTTTCAGGTTGCCGATGGACGACCACGAGAACGTCCCGATGGATACCATGATCATGATCGCGACCAGTGCCGCCATGGGGATGATGCTGACCAGATCGCCCAGCACCACGACCATGAAGAGCAGGAACACGCCTGCCGCAAAGCAGGACAGCCGCCCCCGCCCGCCGGATTTGACGTTGATGATAGACTGCCCGATCATCGCGCAGCCCGCCATGCCGCCGATAAACCCGGTCGCGGTATTGGCTATGCCCTGACCGATGCATTCCTGATTGCGGTCCGACTTGGTGCCGGTCAGGTCATCGACAATGTTTTGGGTCATCAGGCTTTCGAGCAACCCGACCACGGCCACCGCAATGGAATAGGGCAGGATAATAAGCAGCGTATCCAGCGTAAGCGGAATATCGGGGATCAGGAACACCGGCAGGGTGTCGGGCAATGCGCCCATATCGCCCACGGTGCGCACATCCAGTCCCAGTGCAAGGGCCAGCGCGGTTAGCACCACGATGGTCACAAGCGGGGAGGGGATGGCCTTGGTCAGCAGCGGGAACAGGTAGATGATGGCCAGCCCTAGCGCCACCAGCACATAGGTCAGCCATGTCACGTTGCGCGGGTCCAGTTCCGGCAATTGCGCCATGAAAATCAGGATCGCCAGCGCGTTTACAAAGCCGGTCATCACCGATTTTGAGACATAGCGCATCACGAAGCCGAGTTTCAGAAGCCCCGCTGCGATCTGGATCAGCCCGGCCAGAACGGTCGCGGCCAGCAGGTATTGCAGCCCGTGTTCTTTCACCAGTGTGACCATCAGCACCGCCGTGGCAGCAGTGGCAGCCGAAATCATGCCCGGCCGCCCGCCCGTGATTGCCACCAACACGGCAATCGAGAAACTGGCATACAGCCCCACCTTTGGGTCCACGCCCGCGATGATGGAAAAGGCAATCGCTTCGGGTATCAGCGCCAGCGCGACCACCAGCCCGGCCAGCAGGTCGCCGCGAATATTGCCCAGCCATTGGGCGCGGTAAGCGTCGAGTGAAATCATATGTTCAAGTTCCGTGATCGGCAGTCGCGCTGCGCGCAGATCTGTCGTTATCCGGCGGATCGGCGGCCGGAAGAGCCACCCGAACCGTCGTTCGGGTCCATGTTCGCTGCGGTGCCGCGTAACCGCAAAAACACCAAAGGGCAACATGGTTCTGCAAATGGTGCGGCGCGCGACCTGGTGGATCGCGCGCCAAGGGTTTGTGTTGACTGTTTGCCTGTCAGCTCGCGCGCTGGGCTTGCAGCCGGGACAGGTAGCTGGTGGCCTGCCAGTCTGCCCGCGCCTGCCAATCCGCCTCTGGCTGAAGCGCGGCGCGGGCGGCCTCAATCTCGACCTCGTCAAAGCCAGAGCGGCGGGCCATCGCGTATTGATCGGGCATGATCTGCCCGCAAGCCCGCAGCCGCCCGGTATACCCCTTGCGCCGCAAGCTGCGCGCCAGCGTAAAGCCGCGTCCATCGGCCACACCGGGGAAGGTCACGCAGATCAGGGTTATCTCTTTGCCGGGCAGGGGCAGGGCGTCCGGGTCCGTGTCTGGCGCAAGCGTAAGCACTTTGGCCGGGTCGTCCGGTTGGTCCAAGGGCGCAAAGCCCGCGTCTGTTACAAGAACATTCATGCGGCATTGTCCTTTCGGTTCGGATGGGCGATCCCGCCGATAAAGTGAATCCCGCATTCGGTCTTGTCCGACCCACGCCAACGCCCCGCGCGCGGGTCTTCGCCCGTGCGCACCGGGCTGGTGCAGGGTTGGCAGCCGATAGAGGGGTAGCCGCGCGCAACCAGCGGATGGCGTGGCAACGCGTGCCGGTCCAGATAGGCGGCGATTTCTGCCGCGCTCCAGCCTGCAAGCGGGTTCAGCCGAATGCGCCCAGTGTCCGGCTCACGCTCGACCGGGGCAAGGCTGGCGCGGGTATCGGCCTGAAAGCGCTTGCGCCCGGTGATCCAGCCGTCAAAGCCGTGCAACGCGCGCGCCAGGGGTTCGGCCTTGCGCAAGGCGCAGCAGCCCTCGCGGTCCGACAGGTGCAACAGCGCGTCGGGGTCGCGGGTGAACAACGCTTCGCGGTCCGGCGTGACGCGGCGAATGTCGGTCAAGCCCAGATGCTGCGCAAGGTCGCGCTGATAGGCCAGCGTTTCGGGAAATAGCGCCAGCGTGTCGATGAAGATCACCGGCAGCGCGCGATCCACCTGCGCCAC
Source organism: Roseibaca calidilacus (assembly GCF_001517585.1). NCBI lineage: Bacteria > Pseudomonadati > Pseudomonadota > Alphaproteobacteria > Rhodobacterales > Paracoccaceae > Roseinatronobacter > Roseibaca calidilacus. The sequence goes on from NZ_FBYC01000001.1 coordinate 191,343, forward strand.
CATATGCAACAACACCGCCGAATCTGCCCCGAAGGACGACACCATGGCAACCCGCCCCACCCGTTCAATGGCGCGGGCAAGGAAATCCGGCGCTGGCAGCGCGCCCAAGGCCAGCAGGTCTGGGTCAAGCGGCGCGGACATCGGCATCCCTTTCATACAGCGCGGCTTTGAACGGGTCGTGCCCAAGGCGGCGCAGCGTGTCGATGAAGGATTCAGACGGCCCGGAACGCAGCGCCAGATAGGTATTCACCAGCCGGTCCAGCGCCGGGATGACCTGATCATGGGCAAAGCCCGGCCCGGTGCGCTGGCCAAGGGCGGCCGTTTCCGTGGCGTCCCCGCCCAGCGTGATCTGGTAATTCTCCACGCCCGCGCGGTCCAACCCCAGAATGCCGATATGGCCAAGGTGATGGTGCCCGCACGCGTTGATGCAGCCTGAAATCTTGATCTTCATCGCGCCGATATCCAGTTCTCGTGCTGCGAAATGCTGCGCAATATCCTGCGCCACGGGGATGGAACGCGCGGTGGCCAAGGCGCAATAATCCATGCCGGGGCAGGCGATGATGTCCGAGATCAGCCCGATATTCGCCGTGGCCAGCCCTTCGGTGCGCAAACGCTGGTGCAACGCAGGCAGGTCGGATTCATGCACATGCGGCAGGATCACGTTCTGCTCGTGGCTGATGCGCAACTCGCCATGGCCATAGGTTTCGGCCAAATCGGCCAGCGCGCGCATTTGCGCGCTTGTCGCGTCGCCCGGTGTGGCGCCATGCGCTTTCAGGCTGATGGTGACAATGGCATATCCGGGCGCGCGATGCGGGTGCAGGTTGGTATCGGACCACGCGCGGAACACCGGGTCGGCATTGCGCGCTTGGGCATAGGTATCTGTCGGCGCGGTGCGATAGGCGGGCGGCGCGAATGCGGCCTGCAATTCGCGCAATATCGCGCGATCGGCCCCCTGCCATTCTGCCCGCAAGGCCGAAAAACGACGGTCTACGCGGGCGCGAACCTCTTCCACGCCCAGTTCTTGCACCATGATCTTGATACGCGCTTTATATTTGTTATCGCGCCGCCCGTAGCTGTTATAGGCGCTCAGGATCGCTTCGACATAGGGCAGCAGGTCGGCCTGTGGCAGAAACGGCGTCAGCACCTGTCCGATGATGGGCGTGCGGCCCAGACCGCCGCCCACGCTGACCTCGAACCCCGGCGCGCCGTCGCACATGACCATGCGCAGCCCGATGTCATGCGCACGCGTTGCCGCGCGGTCGCGCGGGCTGCCGGTGATCGCAATCTTGAACTTGCGCGGCAGGAACTGAAACTCCGGGTGGTCGGTGGACCATTGGCGTAGCAATTCCGCCACGGGGCGGGGGTCTGCGATTTCATCGGCCGCGGCACCCGCGAAGTGATCCGCCGTTACGTTGCGCACGCAATTGCCAGAGGTCTGGATCGCGTGCAGCCCTACCGTGGCCAGCGCATCCAGCATATCGGGCACGTCGCGCAGGCGCGGCCAGTTGAACTGAATGTTCTGGCGCGTTGTGAAATGGCCATAGCCCTTGTCCCAGCGGTCGGCCACATCGGCCAGCTTGCGCATCTGCACTGCCGACAGCGTGCCATAAGGAATGGCCACGCGCAGCATATAGGCATGCAGTTGCAGATACAGTCCGTTCATCAGGCGCAGCGGTTTGAATTCGTCTTCGGTCAGCGCACCCGAGAGGCGGCGTTCCACTTGCGCGCGAAACTGCGCGTTGCGGGTTTTCAGGAAATCGTGGTCGAATTCGGTATAGCGATACATCTTGGCTGCTCCGGGTCAGGCATGGGCTTGTTTGCCATGCGCGTAATTGGACGGGCCTTTGGCGCGGAACGCCTCTCGGAAATGGCCGGGTTTGGGACCGTCGGCGCTGGCTTGGGCGGGGGCCAGATACGCGCCGACAAGACGGTCCTGCTGGCCTTCGGCGGCATCCAGCGCCTCGGCGGCCTCGCGGGCATCGGTGAACAGGCGCGCTTGCGATAGCTCGCGCACCCAATCGCCCGAAGCGGCCAGGTAGATCACGTCGCCTTCCAGCAGGTCATTCGCGGTTAGAACGGACGGGGTGAAATGACGGCTCATAGCGCAAGCTCCGTTTGGGGTTGGTTTTGCGCCGCACGCCGCGGCGGCAGGCCCAGAAGGATAATGGCGGGTCCGTCCAGCGCAGCGGTGGCTTGTGGCAGGTCGGACAGGCGGGTGTACAGCCGGGTTTCATTGGGGCAAGAGGCGTTTTCCACGATGGCCACATCCATCGCCGGGCTGGCGCCGTGCATCAGCAAACGCCCTTGCACGAAACGCGCGGCGCGCTTGCCCATGTAAAGCGCTGTCACGGCACCGGGTGCGGCCAGCGCGCGCCAATCGGCTTCGGCAAAGCCCTGCATGTCATGTGCCGTGACCAGCCGCAGATCGCCGTTGCGCCCGCGCCGGGTCAGGCTTTGGCCAAGGCTGGCGGCGGCGGCGCTGGCGCTGGTCACACCGGGGATGACCTGCCAATCCAGACCGGCGCTGTCCAAAGCGTCGGTTTCCTCATCCAGCCGCCCGAAAATGCTGGCATCTCCGCCTTTCAGCCGCACAACATGCGCGCCTTGCGCGGCATGCTCGACCAGCAGCGCGTTGATATGGTCTTGCGACACGGAAGGGCCATAGCCCTCTTTCCCGACCGCGATGATTTGCGCTTCGCGCCGGACCAGTTCCAGAATTGCGCCGCTGACCAAGCGGTCATGGACAACCACATCGGCGCGATCCAGCAGCTTGCGGGCTTTTAGCGTCAACAGTTCCGGATCGCCCGGCCCGGCGCTGACAAAGTCCACCCGGCCCGGCGCGGGTTTGCGCGCCAGATGCCGGGCCAGCAGTGCGTTGAGCGCGTGTTGCACGGCCCCTTCGCCGGTTGCCAGTGCCGCTGGCCCGGCATGATCGTAGAATTCCGCCCAGAAGTCGCGCCGCGGGGCACCTTTGGGCAACCGCTCTGCCATGGCGCGGAACGCCTTGCCAATGCGCGCCAGCTTGCCCAGTCCGGTGGGCAATTCGCCTTCCAGCCCGGCCTTTATCTTGCGCGCCAGAACAGGGGCCGCACCTTCGGTGCCGATGGCCACCACAACAGGGTCGCGGTCGACAATTGCGGGGGTGATAAAATCGGACGCCTCCAGATTATCGACCACGTTGACCAGCACACCTGCCTTCTGTGCGATAGCGCGGATGCGGGCATCCTGCCTGTCATCCTCGGTCGCGGCATAGACCAGCCGCGCGCGCTGTAGGTCGCAGCCCAGAAGCGGGCGGTGCACCAGCGTCACGCGTGGACGCAGGGCAATGATCTGGGGCAGGAAGGCGGGAGCGCATAGCGTGATGATCGCATCGGTCTTTAGCAACAATCGCAACTTGGCCAAGGCCGCATCGCCGCCACCGCCAATGACGACATGCGCGCCGCGCAGGTTCAGGAAAATGGGGAAATGCTGCATGAGCCACCTTTTGGATCTCTTGCCCCCTATATGAAATACTTTCCCGTAAAGCGCCACATAGAGTAAAAAAAAGGGAAAAATATTCCCACATTTTGCCCAAAGTTCGAAAAAAGTCCAAGGCTGCTCGAAACGGGCAGACAGCTTTCCAGTCTTGCTGCCAAGGCAGAAAAAGCGACTTGCGGCAAACCCCTTGTTTGCGCCCATGCGCTTCCCATTTGCGCAAGGCTTCGGCCCGTTCGGTCGATGGATTCGGCTGTGAGAGGGCGTTTCGTGATGGATTGGGTTCTGGTGTGTCTGGGCTTGCTGGCGCTATTGCTGGGCGGTGAAGGCTTGGTTCGCGGCGCGGTTGCCATTGCGCATCGGTTCGCAATGCCGCCCCTGTTGATCGGGCTGACGGTTGTGGGGTTCGGCACGTCCATGCCGGAACTGTTGGTTTCTGCGGATGCCGCGTGGCGCGGCGTGCCCGATATTGCCATCGGCAACGTGGTCGGCTCCAATATCGGGAATATCCTGCTGATCTTGGGCGTGACGGCGCTGGTCTGGCCGGTCCATGTGGCGGGGCGCAGCGTTCGCCGTGATCTGGCCGTTATGGTCCTGGCTGCGATTGCGCTTGTGCCCTTGTTCTGGCTGGCCGAGGTTGGGCGGCTTGCCGGGGCGGCCCTTTTTCTGGGTCTGATCGCGTATCTGGTCTGGGCCTATCTGAACCCGCAGGGCGCAGCGCTGGACACTGAACATACGCCCGCGCAACCGCTCTGGCAGGCGTTGGGCTGGTTGGTGGCGGGTTTGTGCGCGTTAATGCTGGGCGCGCGCCTGCTGGTGGATGGTGCTGTCAGCATCGCCCATGCGCTGGGCCTGTCAGAGGCGTTTATCGGCCTGACAATCGTGGCGGTCGGAACCTCGCTGCCGGAACTTGCGACCTCTGTCATGGCCGCACGCCGCAAACAATCTGCCATCGCCATTGGCAATATTGTGGGGTCCAATATCTTTAACGTGCTGGGTATATTGGGCATTACGGCACTGATTGCACCCATCCCCGTGGCCGATCGTTTCCTGCGGTTTGACCTGCCGGTGATGATCGCGGCCTCTGTCGTTCTGGCGCTGATGCTGCTGATGCGCGAGGGCCTTGGGCGCAGGGCGGGTGCGGTTCTGTTGCTGGCCTATGCGGGTTTTGTCTGGGCCGCGCAAGGCTAGCGCATAGCTAGCCCAGCAGATGCGCCATCTGGCGCAGCGCAAGATTGTAGCCATGCGTGCCAAAGCCTGCCATCACCGCATCGGCCCGCTGGCTGACATAAGAATGCTGGCGGAACGCCTCGCGCTTGTGGACCTGACTGATATGCAACTCTATCACCGGGCCGTCGAAGGCATTGAGCGCGTCTAGAATGGCAATGGATGTATGGGTCAGCGCGGCGGGGTTTATGATGATGCCTGCCGCCGTGCCGCGGGCCTCTTGCACCCAATCCACGATCTGCCCTTCATGGTTTGATTGCAAGAAGCGCAGGTCAAGCCCCAGATCCTTTGCCAGAGCGGCGCATGCGCCTTCCACATCGGCCAGCGTGGTGTGGCCGTAAATCTCTGGTTCGCGCTGGCCCAGAAGGTTCAGGTTGGGGCCGTTCAGAATGTAGATCAGGCGGGCCATGGCGCGCGTCCTTTTGTTATCTTGCCCTGTTCTAACTGCAAGGCGCGGGCGGGCCAAGCGAAAGGCGCTTACTCTGCCAGCGCGCGCATGACCGCGATCAGGTCCGATTTCCCTTCAAACCCGATGCCGGGCAGGTCGGGCATGGTGATATAGCCGTCCTCGACCCGCACCCCATCGGGAAAGCCGCCATAGGGCTGGAACAGGTCGGGGTAGCTTTCATTCCCGCCCAGCCCCAGACCGGCTGCAATGTTCAGTGACATCTGGTGCCCACCATGCGGAATGCAGCGACGGCGCGACCAGCCCAACTGGTCCAGCACATCCAGCGTGCGCAGATATTCCACAAGACCGTAAGACAGCGCGCAGTCAAATTGCAGCCAGTCGCGGTCGGGCCGCATACCGCCATAGCGCAGCAGATTGCGCGCGTCGTGGTGCGAGAACAGGTTTTCGCCCGTGGCCATGGGGCCGGGGTAGAATTCGGGCATGGCGGCCTGAAGCTGGTAATCCAGCGGGTCGCCAATTTCTTCATACCAGAACAGCGGATATTGCCGCAGCATCTTGGCATAGGCGATGGCGGTTTCCAGATCGAAGCGGCCATTGGCATCGACCGCCAGTTGCGCTTGCGTCCCGATCTCATTCAGCACGGCCTCTATTCGGCGCTGGTCTTCGGCCAAGGGCGCGCCGCCGATTTTCATTTTCACGACCGTGTAGCCCCGGTCCAGATAGCTGCGCATCTCGGCGCGCAACTGGGTGTCATCCTTGCCGGGGTAATAATACCCGCCCGCCGCGTAGACAAAAACACGCGGGTCCGCCTGCGCGCCATATCGCTCTGCCAGCAACCGGAACAACGGCTTGCCCGCGATCTTGGCGACTGCGTCCCACACGGCCATGTCGATCGTGCCCACCGCGACGGACCGCTCCCCATGCCCGCCGGGCTTTTCATTGGCCATCATCGCGGCCCATATGCGGTGCGGGTCCAGATTGTCGCCGGTCGCGTCCAGCAGCGTCGCGGGGTCGGCCTGCAACACCCGGTCGCGGAAGCGCTCGCGGATCAGCCCGCCTTGCCCATACCGACCGTTTGAGTTGAAGCCATAGCCAACCACCCGCCGCCCATCGCGCACCACATCGGTCACAACCGCAACGAGGCTTGCCGTCATCTTGCTGAAATCAATGTAAGCGTTGCGGATGGGCGACGCGATGGGCTTCGTCACCTCGCAAATATCCAGAATACGCATATGTGTCCTCTCCTTTTGGGCCAGACCCTAGAAGCCGTGCGCGCAATGGTCCAGAGGGTGCAATCCCGCTCGCGTTGCCGGCGCACCCGCGCTACTCTGTGCCCATGCCTGCCCTGTGCCGTGACTGTCTGACCCAATTCCCCGCCGGGCCGCGTTGCCCGGCCTGCCATAGCCGCAGGGTTGTGGCGGGCGCGGAATTGTTCGACCTCAGTATCGCCCACATGGATTGCGACGCGTTCTATGCCAGCGTGGAAAAGCGCGACAACCCGGCCTTGCGTGATAAGCCGGTGATCGTGGGCGGCGGCCAGCGCGGCGTGGTGACGACCGCGTGCTATATCGCGCGCATCCACGGCGTGCGTTCTGCCATGCCCATGTTCAAAGCCTTGCAGCTGTGCCCCGAAGCGGTGGTCGTAAAACCCCGGTTCGAGGCCTATGTGACCGCCTCGCGCGAGATACGCGCCATGATGGAAGACCTGACACCCGCCATCGAACCCCTGTCGCTGGATGAGGCGTTTTTGGACCTGTCGGGCACACAGACCCTGCACGGCGCGCCGCCTGCGGTCATGCTTGCTGGGTTGGTGCGCCGGATGGAACGCGAGCTGCGCCTGTCCGGGTCCATCGGGCTGTCGCATAACAAGTTTCTGGCCAAAATCGCGTCCGATCTGGACAAGCCGCGCGGGTTCTCGGTTATCGCAAAGGCCGACACCGACGCTTTCCTGCGCGGCAAGCCTGTGGGCATTATCTGGGGTGTGGGGGCTGCCACCCGCGCGCAACTGGAACGCGCGGGCATCAGCACGATTGATGATTTGCTGCGCTGGGACCAGACCGATCTGGTCGCGCGATTCGGGTCGATGGGGTTGCGCCTGTACGATCTGGCGCGCGGGCAAGATACGCGCCCGGTCAGCCCCGACCGGGCGGTGAAGTCTATTTCCAAGGAAACCACCTTCGGGGCCGACCTGTCCGACCCCGACCTGCTGGAAGCGCACCTGTGGCGGCTGGCCGAACAGGTCTCTAGCCGTGCGAAGGCGCGCGGGCTGGCCGGGCGGGTCGTGACGGTCAAGCTGAAACGCGCCGACCATCGCAGCCTGACGCGGCGGCAATCGCTTGATACGCCGACCACGCTGGCAGATACCATCTGGCGCAGCGCGCGACCCCTGCTGGCGGGCGCATTGGCGCAGGGACCATTCCGGCTGATCGGGGTGGGTATTTCAGACCTGACCGCAGATGACGGCACAGGCTTTGCGCTGGACCTGTTGGACCGGGATGCCGCGAAACGCGCCACCGCCGAACGCACCATGGACAGCCTGCGCGCCCGGTTTGGTCCGGATGCGGTCATCAAGGGGCGCAGCCTGCGATGAGCCGGGTTCTGGTCATGGGGGCCAGCGGGCGCATTGGCGCGTATTTGCGGCGAGTCTGGCCCGGTTTGGCCGTTCATGCTGTTTGGCAATACCGCGCGAATGCGCCCGATGGCGGCTTCCTTTGGTCGCCTCTATGCGGGCCTGTGCCAGATTGCGGTCCGGTCGATGCGGTTCTGTGCCTGTCGGGCGGGGCATCTGGCGAGGGGCTGGCGCACACTACCGATCTGGCATTGGCGGCCTTGTCCGCTGCCCGAAGGCTTGGTGCAGGGCGCGTGCTGCTGGCGTCCAGCTCTGCGGTCTATGGCACAAGCCCCGGTCCCCATGACGAAGCCGGACCATGCCAGCCCGCCAGCGCCTATGGCGCAGCTAAGCTGGGGATGGAGCAGGCGGTTTTGAGCCAAGCGGACGCGCTGAACGTAACGTGCCTGCGCGTTGGCAATGTCGCTGGTGCAGATGCGTTGCTGGGTGGTCTGGTGCCGGGTCGCGTGCCGCGTCTGGATCGTTTCGCGGATGGGCGCGCGCCGCGCCGCTGCTATATTGGCCCGCTGACTTTGGCGCGGGTGTTGGCGCAACTGTGCGGCCATCCCGACCGCTTGCCACGGGTGCTAAACTTGGCGCAACCGGGGCTGATTTGCATGGACAGCTTGTTGCGTGCCGCAGGCGTGCCTTGGGTCTGGCAACCCGCGCCCGCCGCTGCGCTTGCCGAACTGGGCATGCGGTTGGACCGGTTGCAACGGCTCGTGCCTGTTAAGCCAGCCACACCCGATGCATTGATCGCCGAATGGCGCTTGACATGGGCCGGACATGGGGCAAACGAGTGCCTATGACGTGGCGAAAACGCGCTTTCGACATTGGTTTCACGATCTTGCTGGCCCCTGCGGCTTTGGCGGTCTTTATGTGCCTTGTCGTGCTGCTGTGGTGGCACGATGGGCGGCCACTATTTTACGGGTCTGAACGGATGCACCGGCCCGGCCAGCCCTTCACATTGTGGAAATTCCGCACCATGCGCCTTGCGGCCAAGGATTCGGGCGTGTCTGGGGGCGATAAATCGGACCGGATCACACCTTTTGGGCGCAAGTTGCGGCGTCTGCGGATGGATGAATTGCCGCAATTTTTGAACATCTTGCGTGGCGATATCAGCTTTGTCGGGCCGCGCCCACCTTTGCGCCAATATGTCGAGCGGTTTCCAGAGCTTTACGCCCGTGTCCTGCGCTCACGGCCCGGTGTGACCGGGCTGGCATCATTGGTATTCGCCCGCCATGAAGAGGCGATATTGCGCCGCTGCACCTCGGCACAGGAAACCGACGAAGTTTATGCGCGCCGCTGCGTGCCGCGCAAGGCACGGATTGACCTGTTGTATCAGAACCGTGCCGGGCTGGGGCTGGATTTGTGGATCATCGCGCTGACGGTGGCACGGTCGGCAGGTTGGGCGCGGGGCAGGCGCTTGCCACGCCGCCGCCCGACGCGCCGCCAGCCCCGCCTACAGCCCCTGCCGTGCGATCGCGGCGCGCAGATCCGGGAGTGACATTCGCGTGTCACGGCGCAGCCCGTCGCGCAGGGCCCATAGCATAAGCCTTGCGCGGCGGCGTCGGTTTTCGCCTGTTCTCAGCCGCAAGGCCCATTTCGGCAGGATCATCAGCATCGCGGGCCAAAACAGCATTCCCGCCGCCGCCCGATACAGAATCAGCAGGTTGCGATGGTAGAAATACAGTTTCCAATCCGGGACCAGCGCGCCGCCAGCATCGAAGCTGTCGGAATCATGCGTATAGTGTAGGTCCGGCCTGAACAGGATCTGGCCACCCGCAGCGCGCAGCTGGTGACAGAACAGCGCGTCATCTGCATATAGGAACAGCCGCCCGTCGGGATAGCCCGCAAGCGTGATCGCCCGCCGCGACACGAACAGCCCAACGAACGACCCGCCATCGACGGGCAGTTGGGTTATGCTGGCATAGCTTTCCTCGCCCAGATGAAAGGCATCACGCCCGCCGCCAAGTGCGGTGCGCAGCAAGACCCGCCAGTCGCGGAACGGGTTGAGCAGCGGACGATTCATGTCGCAGATCGCGCCCTCGGGCGTGCGTACGGCGGTGACGATCGCGTCGGCTGTCGCGGTGTTGGCGCTGTGAAAGCGGTTCACTAGGCCCGGGGCGGGCCATGCGTCATCATCTTGCAACAGCAGCCAGTCGGGGTCATATCGGGCGATGGCATGGCGCATCCCGGTCTCGAACCCGCCTGCGCCACCAAGGTTGTGCTTTAGCCGCAAGCAATCCAGCCTTGGATCGTTTAGCCCGCGCAGAAACGCGTCGGTGCCGTCAGTGCTGGCATTGTCCACCACCACGATATGGTCCAGAGGTTCCGCCAAAAGCCGGTCCAGCGCAATGTTCAGCTTGTCCAGCCGGTCGAAGGTCACGACCACGGCGCACACCCGTGCGCGTGTCATGGCGCCACCGCGAAAGCGGGCATGGGGCGGTCATGCGCAAGGCTTTCCAAGTAGAGCGCGGCGCAATCCAACGCCTCGCGGATGGTGACATCCATGTCCAGATAACGGTAGGTGCCCAGCCTGCCGACAAATGTCACACCGGTTTCGCAGTGCGCGCGGGCGATGTAATCTGTCAGCAGGGCTTTGTCCTTGGCCAAGCGGATCGGGTAATAGGGAATGTCGCCCGGGCCACAAGCGCGAGAGGTCTCGCGGTAGCAGACCGACCGCGCGTGATGTTCCCAAGGGGCGAAATACTTATGCTCAGTAACGCGAGTATACGGAATTTCGGCATCTGCGTAGTTCATGACCGCGCAGCCCTGATAGTCGCCGTCATGAACCAGCCGTGCGAAATCCAGCGTGCGGTAGCCCAGCGCGCCCGCATCCTGCCCGAACCAGCTATCCAGCGGGCCGGAATAGAACACATGGTCGAACCCCTGCGCCAACGGGCGGTCAAACTGCGTGTTCAGCGACAGCGAAATGCACGGATGATCCAGCATCGCCGCAATGATAGGCGTGTAGCCATCTTCGGGCATGCCCTGATAGGTGTGAAAGAAGTAATTGTCGTCATAGGTAAAGCGCAGCGGCAATCGTTTCAGGATGGCGGCTGGCAGTTCTGTTGGCTCGCAGCCCCATTGTTTGGCTGTATACCCTTTGAAGAACGCCTCATACAGCTCGTGCCCCAGCATGGACAGCGCCTGTTCTTCGAAATTGCGCGGGGTATAGGGCAGCGTGACAGCCTTGGCGGCAACAAAGGCGCGTGCCTCTGCCGGGGGCATCGCGGCATCGAAGAACTGGTTGATGCTGTGCAGGTTCATGGGCAGCGTGTAAACCCGCCCGCCGCTGGTTGTTTTGACCCTGTGCGTATAGGGCCGAATACGCCCGAACCTGTTGATGTAATCCCACACCTCAGCGTCATCGGTGTGAAAGATATGCGGGCCATAGACATGGACCAAAACGCCGGTTTCTGGGTCTCTCTGGGTATGACAATTTCCGCCGACATGGCTGCGCGTGTCCAGAACCGTCACATCATGTCCGGCTTCGGCAAGCTGTCTGGCCAGAACCGCCCCTGACAGCCCGGCCCCAACCATTAGAAGCGATTTGCGCATGAGCGGCACCAATAACTGCGCGGATGGTCTCCGCAATCTGCGTGGTTAGCCCGAGTAGCCACCCAGCTTATACCAACGCCAAGCGTCTTCGATCATCAGCTTCAGCGATGAACGTTCTTGTGTCCAGCCCAGTTCTTCGACGGCACGTCGGCTGCCCGACACAAGCGCCGCAGCATCACCCGCGCGGCGTGGCCCGAAACTATGCGGCACACGATGCCCGGTGCCCGCGCGGCATTGCGCGATCACCTCTGCCACCGAAAAGCCGACGCCGGTGCCCAGATTGAACACGCGGCTTCCGCGTGCGTTCAGCAGCCAATCCAGCCCCAGCACATGCGCGCGGGCAAGGTCCATGACATGCACATAATCGCGGATGCAGGTGCCGTCATGGGTTGGATAGTCGTTACCATGGATTGTCAGCGCCGGGCGGGCACCTGCCACGGCCTCTATCATGACCGGGATCAGGTGGGTTTCGGGTTGGTGCCATTCGCCGACCTCTGCCTCGGGGTCTGCACCTGCCACGTTGAAATACCGGAAGATGACAGAGTTCAGACCGTGGCTGACACCGAAATCACGCAAGATGCCTTCCACCGCCAGTTTCGACGCGCCATAGGCGTTCAAGGGGCGCTGCGGGCTGTCCTCATCCAAGACAACCCCGTCCTGATCGCCATAGGTCGCGCAGGTCGATGAAAACACGATATTGCGGCATCCGGCTGCGGTCATCGCCTCGATCAGGTTCAGCGAGCCGCAGACATTGTTGCGCCAATACAGGCCCGGATCGCGTGTCGCTTCGCCAACTTGGCTAAGGGCGGCAAAATGCATGACCGCGCAAGGTTGGTATTCGGCAAAAGCCGCATCCAGCGCGGCGCGGTCCAACAAATCGGCCTGCACCAGCGGCCCGAATTTGACCGCTTGCGCCCAGCCGGTCGTCAGGCTGTCAAATGTAACAGGGGTGAACCCTTGCTGCGCCAACAGCTTGCACGCATGAGAGCCGATATATCCGGCCCCCCCCGTAACAAGAACAACGCGGTTGGGCGAAGTAGTGTCGAGTGTGCCAGTCACGTCAAGCCCCTCGCCGTATCAATGCGCCGTTTGTGCGATCCGGTCGCGCAACAGGTCAAGGAACCGATCCCGATATTCTGGATCACCCAACGCGACATCAACAATCGCGGTCAAGTAGCCGAATTTGTCGCCGCAATCATAGCGGCGCGACGGGTTGGTGATGGCTGCGACTTTGCCAGCTTGTGCAAGCTGGTCGATCGCGTCGGCAAGCTGTATTTCGCCGCCGGCCCCGGGTTTCAGGCCACGCAACACCTGAAACACCTCGGACGTGAACACATAGCGCCCGAAAGAGGCAAGATTCGACGGCGCTTGACCCGCAGATGGTTTCTCGACCACGCCATCGACGGTGATAACACCGTCTGCATCGGTCGCGCCCGGTCTCAGGATGCCGTATTTCGACGTATCTTTCGGGTCAACTTCGGACACGGACAAAATGGTTTGAGCCTTTTTGGCATAGGCCCGCACCAATGCGGCGGTTGGCAGTTCCGTGCCTTGCATCAGGTCATCCGCCAGCAACACCACGAACGGGTTGTCACCCACCGCCGGTGCGGCACATAGCACGGCATGGCCCAGACCCAGCGGCTCGGGTTGGCGCACGAAAATGCACGAAACGCCGTCGGGCACGATGTTGCGCACCATGTCGCGCAAATCGGTTTTGCCTTTGGCTTTCAACTGGGCCTCAAGCTCTAGATTGGCGTCGAAATGATCGCCTACCGCACGCTTGTTGCGCCCTGTCACGAAGATCAATTCGGTTATGCCTGCGGCAATGGCCTCTTCCACTGCGAATTGCACGATGGGCTTATCGATGATTGGCAACAATTCCTTTGGCATTGCCTTGGTGGCGGGCAAAAAACGTGTCCCTAAACCAGCTACTGGAAACACTGCCTTGGTTATCTTGGTCATCAAAACTCTCATCAAGCTGCTTAAAAAGGTCGAAATCACCTACACAGAAGACGTGCACGCTTGCAAGGTGCATGTGAGAAATTCGCGATTATCGCCAAAAAACGCTCGAAAGACGAGCGGTTACATAAATTTGTCATTCAATTGTGCGCTCGGCAGTCACGTCTTGCAATGCAACCTCTGATGGTGCATCGTCGTCGTATAAAATTAACCTTGATAAAGCCTTTAGTAAAAAATGCCCGTCATGGCCTGTCTGGGGTCCAAGACAACAGTATGTGCCAGTATTCGGAGTTCATATATTAGATGTTCTTTGATCGTTTGCGGATTAACGAAACCCTGACCCGCACCCTTTTCGTGATTCGGAATATGCAGCGTGGACATAAGCAGCGCCTGCTGCTGATCGTCGACCTTGCGATCGCCGCCGTCGCTTTCGCAGCGGCGATTCTGCTCGACGTTCCGACCGGTGCTGAGCAACCTGATGTCGTTCGGTATCTGATGGCGATGGGGCTGCTGATATCCGCCACCGCAATCCTGTCTTCGGCGCTGGGTTTGCCAAAGGTGCAGCTCAAATCCTACGAATCGCACGGCATGGCGCTGAGCGGCGTTCTGGGGGCAATCTTGGGCGCGATTGTCTGGGCCTTGAATGCTGTGATCGGTCCCATCATTAGCGTTTCCGGCGTGGTTCTGTTCGCCAGCCTGTTCGTGATCGGTTCGGTGCTGATGCGGATGCTGATGCTGAACCTGTTGCTGAAGTTATATCGCATCGACATCACGGTGCGGAATGTGCTGATTTATGGGGCTGGGACAGCCGGGTTACAGCTTGCCCTTGCTTTGCGGGCGGATCGTTCCACGCGAGTCGTTGGTTTCGTGGACGACAACAAAGCCTTGCAAAGTGTCACAGTGGCGGGCGTGCCGGTATTCCCGCCCAGTACGGTCGCAACCGTCGCAAGGAAGAATGACGTGCGCCATGTTTTGCTGGCCATGCCGTCTATCGGGCAACCGAAACTGGCGCGTATTGCCCGCAAGCTCAGCGATCTTGGGCTGACCGTGCAAAGCATGCCGTCCCTATCGCAGCTACTAGGCGAAAAGCAGCCGCTTGACGCGCTCCGCACAATGCTGCCTGACGACTTTCTCAGCCGCAAGTCAGTGGATGGCAACCTTAGGGCTGCGTATGATGAATACTTTGGCAGAACGGTTCTGGTGTCCGGGGCCGGGGGGTCCATCGGGTCGGAGCTGTGCCGACAGGTGTTGCAGTGCAAACCGTCAAAGTTGGTGTTGCTGGATGTCAGCGAATATGCGCTTTATCAGATTTACAGCGAATTGTCGGACATGTTGCCCGAGGACGCCACCCAGATTATCCCGCTTCTGGGCAGTGTCACCGATCGGCGTTCTATGATCGCTGCATTCGCACAGCATGACGTGCAGATCGTATTACATGCTGCGGCTTACAAGCATGTCCCGCTTGTCGAGAGAAACGTGCTGGCCGGGATTTTCAACAATGTCATTGGCACCGCAACCCTTGCGCAGGCTGCCGCCTTGTCGGGGGTCGAACGTTTCGTGCTTGTTTCGACAGACAAGGCCGTGCGTCCAGTGGGCGTGATGGGGGCCACGAAACGCATGGCCGAAATGATCGTTGCCGATTGGGCGCGAACGGCGCGTCGTTTGGCAACACCGTCGCAAACAGTGTTCTGCATGGTTCGTTTCGGCAATGTGTTGGGGTCGTCCGGTTCTGTCATTCCGCGGTTTCAGGAGCAGATCACAATGGGCGGGCCGGTAACCCTGACCCATCCTGACGTGACCCGATATTTCATGACCATACAGGAAGCGACGCAACTTGTGCTTCGCGCGGGCGCGATGGGGCAGGGCGGAGAGGTGTTCTTGCTGGACATGGGAGAGCGTGTCCGCATTGCAGATTTGGCGCGACGGATGATCGCCGCCGCAGGCTACACGGTGCGCGACGCCGACAACCCATCCGGGGATATAGAGATCGCGGTGACAGATTTGCGCCCGGGCGAGAAGCTGGAAGAACAGGTTTTGATTACCCAGTGCCGGCGGCCCACCGCGCATCCCAAGATATTCGTGGCCGAGGAGCTTGGCCTGTCCCCGGTCCAGATTGCAGAAGCGCTGGGGCAGTTGCGCAAAGCAGTCGCCAAGGGCGACACCGCAATGGCCCGCAAGGTTCTGATGCATTGGATCGCCCGTGACCTTCAGGCGCTGAAGGCAGATAACCTTCACCCGGACGGAACTATCCAGAAGGAAGCAGGCTAGCATTTCCGCCCTGGCAGCCCGGGGCCAAATTTGGCGTATATCTTGGCAGTGCTTTAAGAGCTTCTTCACGCCTCTCGCCAATACTGCGGCCCACGCTTTGGTTCAGTGCTGGCCGTATGACAGTTCCGGTTCGTTTCGCAGATTTGCTAACAAAAGAACGCCGCGCCCGGCTGCGCGCGGAACGCTTGTATGAGCAGTTGCGCCAAGAACTGAAAGCCGCGAATGAACAGCTGCGCGGTCATGCCTTTGCACTGTCCGAACAGATCATGGTGCAGCGGCACGAACTGGATATGGTGCGCAAACACGCTGTTGCGCTGAAAGATGTGAACGAAAAGGCGGCGCAGGACCTTCAGGTCGCCAATTCCGAAGTGGACCTTGCGAATCTGCGCTTGCGCGAAGCGATCGAAACCATGCCGGATGGGTTCGCCGTATTCAATTCGGACCAATGCCTTGTCATGGCCAATCAGGCTTATCTGGGTGTGTTCCATGACTTTCCTGAAGTTGAACACGGCATACGCTACCAGCGCATTCTTGAAATCTGCGCCTATGAAGGGCTGGTGCTGCTAGAGGGGGAAGACCCGGAAATCTGGGTGGACACCATGCTGGCGCGGTGGGCGGGCAAGCATATTTCCCCGCGGGAACTGCATTTCACCAACGGGATGAGCGTGCGCTTGATGGATCGGCGTGTGCCCAATGGCGACTATGTCTCGCTTGTGCGCAACATTACCGAAGCCTTGCGCTACCAGGCAGAGTTGATAGAGGCGCAGGAACGCGCCG
This sequence comes from Roseibaca calidilacus, assembly GCF_001517585.1. NCBI lineage: Bacteria > Pseudomonadati > Pseudomonadota > Alphaproteobacteria > Rhodobacterales > Paracoccaceae > Roseinatronobacter > Roseibaca calidilacus. Next base: position 207,629 of record NZ_FBYC01000001.1, read on the forward strand.
AAGCGGCAGCGCAGGCCAAATCCGCCTTCCTTGCCAATATGAGCCACGAAATCCGCACGCCCATGAACGGTGTTGTGGGCATGGCCGACCTGCTTGCGGAAACCCATCTGGACAGCGAACAGCGCATGTTCACCGACACCATCCGCTCTAGCGGGCAAGCGCTGGTCACCATTATCAACGACATTCTCGATTTCTCGAAAATGGATGCGGGGCGCATGGAACTGCATCCCGAACCATTCGATTTGGAAAAGACCATTCACGAGGTGCTGACCCTGCTTGCACCCTCTGCCCGTGCCAAAGGGATAGAGCTGATCCTTGACTACGATATGTTCCTTGCACGCAATTTGGTGGCTGATCCGGGGCGCTTGCGCCAAGTGCTGACCAACTTGGTGGGCAACGCGGTGAAATTCACCGATACCGGCTATGTGCTGGTGCGCGCCGTCGGTGTCGGGGTTTCGGCCGAAGGGCATGTCGTGCATCTGACGGTCGAGGATACCGGCATCGGGATCGCGCCGGAAAACCAAGAACATGTTTTTGCGGAATTCCGGCAGGTTGAAGAAGCGGCCAATCGCCGGTTCGAGGGGACCGGGCTGGGCCTTGCGATCACACGGCGCATCATTTCCCTGATGGGGGGCAAGATGTGGGTGGAATCGGAATTGGGTGTGGGGTCGTGCTTTGGCGTGTCGCTGGCCTTGCCGGGTGCAGATGTTCAAGCGGCGCCGTCTGCCTTGCCCAAACGCATTGCGCGGGCCTTGCTTGTTAGCGACCATCTAATCAGCCGTGGCATCATAGAACGGCAGCTACACGCCGCGCAGGTCAAGACCATGACCGCCACACAGGCGCAAACCGCTACAAAACTGGCCCGGCAGTTCGCCCCCGATCTTGTTGTTTTGGATCACGACCTGTCAGAGGCAGACGCGGTCACGGTGCTGGCAGCCTTGCGGCAGGTTCTGCCAACATGTCCCGTGGTTTTGTTATGTGCCAGTGTAGCAGACGCGACGCAGCTTGCGGCCCAGAACACAAATCTGGCCACCCTGTCGAAACCGCTTCTGTGGCGCGATCTGTGTTCCGTGTTGGAACGGTTGAACGACCATGCGCCCCCCTTGGGCGAACCGCCGGACAAGACCAAAGGTCCGCCCGCGGTGTCACACCGCAAGCTTCGCGTGCTATATGCGGAAGATAACGCCACGAACCGCCTTGTGTTTGGCAAGATGGTGCGTGACCTGCCTTTGGACCTTACCTATGCGGAAAACGGGCGCGAAGCGGTGGAATGCGTCATGCACTCGCCACCGGATCTGATTTTCATGGATATATCCATGCCCGAAATGGACGGGCGCGAGGCGACGCGCCGGATACGGCAACTGAAAGGCGGGCAGGACATTCCGATCATTGCCTTGACCGCCCATGCCCTGCGAGATGAGATTGACAAGATCATGGCCGCTGGCATGAATGCGACATTGACCAAACCGCTGCGCAAAGCCGTTCTGCTCGACGCCTTGCAAACCCATGCGCCGCAAGGTGTCGCGCTATCGGCAAAGCCGGAATAATCAAACCCTGCCGTAACCTGCGATCAGACGGCCGAACTGTGCCCGGTCTTTTCCATCGAATAAGAATCGAACATGGTCGCGATCATGCGCGTCAAGGGCCGTCCCTCTGGCGGGATGCGCAGCGTGTCAGCATCCCGGACCACGAATTGCCCGAATTTCAGGGCCACCTTGTCGAACAGCGCCTGAACCTCTGCGGCGGGCGCACCGAAATTCTTGACAAGCTCTGTCAGCGACACCCGAAAGTCGCACATAAGCGCCTCTATTGCACGTCCACGCCAGATGTCTTCTGGCGTAAAGACATGGCCGCGCACGGTTGAAAACTCACCAGCCTGAACGGATTTCTTCCACGTTGCCGTCGCCGGAGCGTTCTGCGTGTAGCCCTGCGGAAAGCGAGAGATCGACGACGCCCCCAACCCGATCAGAACCGGCGCAAGATCGTCGGTATAGCCTTGGAAATTGCGCCGCAGCAGCCCGGCTTTCGCGGCCTTGGCCATACTGTCATGCGGGCGGGCGAAATGGTCGATCCCGATTTCGTCATAGCCATCCCACATGAACAGGCGGCGGGCGGTATCGAACAGGTCCAACCGCTCTTCGGGGCGCGGCAGGGTGTCGGAGGGGATCATCTGCTGGCGCCGCGCCATCCACGGCACATGCGCATAGCCATAGAGGGCCACGCGGTCTGGGCTAAGTGTCAGCAGTTTTTGAACCGAGTCGGCAATCCGTTTCGGCGTCTGATGCGGCAGGCCATACAGAATATCGGCGTTCAGGCTTGCAATGCCGCGCGCACGGATCGCATCGACCGTGTTCTTCGTGATCTCGAAACTTTGGTCGCGCCCGATAACCGACTGAATTTCAGCATCGAAATCTTGCACCCCGATAGAGGCGCGGGTCATCCCGGCTTCGGCAAGGGCATCCAGCCGGGCACCGTCAATTTCATTCGGGTCAATCTCTACCGAGAATTCGCCGCCCTCGGCCAAGGGCGCGATGTCAAATACCAGCCCGGCAATGCTGCGCATTTCATCTGGTGGCAACATCGTGGGCGTCCCGCCGCCCCAGTGCAGACGTGACAGAGTCACCCCCTCGGGCAGCACGCGGCGCAACATCTCCAGTTCTGCCTTAAGTGTTTGCGCATAGGCGATCACGGGCGCATCGGAACTGGTGCCTTGCGTGCGGCAGGCGCAAAACCAGCACAGTCTGCGGCAGAAAGGCACATGCAGATATAACGAAACCTGCGAACCGGGGGCGATTTGCGACACCCAATCCGCAAAGGTTTGACCCGTCAAACCGGGGCTAAATTGGGGCGCGGTGGGGTAACTCGTATACCGCGGCACACGTGCGTCAAACAAACCAAGCTTTGAAAGTTGCGAAACATGTTTCATGTGTCTAGAGTACACGACACTACTGGCAGTTCCTTGATACAGATCAATCCTGATGACACGCGCCTCGACGACAATCAAAACCTTCAATCAGGATTGTGCGGATTGCCCGATACGGCACCGCGCCGTGTGCGCGCGCTGTGAATCTGACGAGTTGGAGCAGCTAGAGCAGATCAAGTATTACCGAAGCTTCGAGGCTGGTCAGGCCGTTGTCTGGGCTGGTGACAGCATGGATTTCGTCGCCTCTGTTGTGACCGGCATTGCGACCTTGTCCCAAACGATGGAAGACGGTCGCCGCCAGATGGTCGGGCTGCTGTTGCCATCGGATTTCATTGGCCGTCCGGGGCGCGCGACATCGGCCTATGACGTGACCGCTGCGACCGATACGGTCATGTGCTGTTTCCGCAAGAAACCGTTTGAAGACATGATGTTGCGCACGCCCCATATCGGCCAGCGTTTGTTGGAAATGACGCTGGACGAACTGGATGCCGCGCGCGAATGGATGCTGCTTCTGGGCCGCAAGACTGCGCGTGAGAAGATTGCCAGCCTGCTAACGATCATCGCGCGGCGTGACGCATCCTTGCAACTTAGCGCCGCTGATGGGGCGCTAAGTTTCGACCTGCCGCTGACGCGCGAAGCGATGTCCGAATATCTGGGCCTGACGCTGGAAACTGTCAGCCGCCAGATGTCGAGCCTGCGCAAGGAAGGTCTGATTGTGACCGAGGGCAAGCGCCACATCACCATCCCAGATTTCGACCGCCTGCTGGAAGAAACCGGCGATGATTCGGACGGTGGTTTCCTGATGTGACCGCAACCGCCGGTGCCGTAAACCTGACGTGTCGCGGCCCTATTCGCGGCACATTCAGTCGGCAACCTGTCGTTGAGTGACAGCGCAGCGTAGGGGTTCGGCGTGTTCGATTGGGACAAGGATCAGGAAGACCTGGTCGGTATTGGCAACAAACCACCCGCTGTAGGCACGCAGTCCCGCCAGTCAGGGCTGCGCAGCAAGCTGGGCTTTGGCCTGTTGGGCGCAGTGATTGTGCTGGGCTTTGCCTATGAAAAGGACATGCTTTTGCAAACGCGCGCTGGGTCAACCTTTGCGCTGGGCATGTTCGGCCAGGCGGCCTCGGCCCCGTTGCAAGATGCCTTGCCAGAGGGGCTTTTGGCCTATGACAATGCACAGGCGCGCCGGTATCTGCGCGGTTTGCGGCTGGCGGATACGGCCACGCTGCACGGATACGCCGCGCGCTTGCAGTCAGATCTGGTGCAAGCCGACCCGCTATTGGCCCCGTTCTTGCGCGATGCCAAAACCCTTGTCCTGTCGGAACTGGCGCAGCGGGGCGGCTGACGCGCGCCGCGCTTGTCAGTGCATCATGAAGATCGGTGTTGTGGTGTCGGCCAGCAAGCTGCGCGTGGTGCCGCCCAGAATTGCCTGACGCAACCGAGAATGGCTGTAGGCGCCCATAACCAGCAGATCACCCGCTTTGTCGCGCATGTGGCGTTGAAGCGTATGTGCAATGCCCGCGCCTGCGCTGGCAATGACGGCGACCTCTGCCTTGACCCCTTGCCGCGCAAGCATCGTGGTCAGCAATCCGCCGGGGTCCGAGCGTTCCTGACCATGCGCCGGGGGGTCTATGACCACGACATTGACCAAATCCGCGGCAATCATCAGCGGCATGGCTGCGCGCGCGGCATGCAGCGCCTCTTCGCTCTGGTTCCATGCCAGCACGATCCGGCGGAATTCCGGCAGGGGATGCAGGCTTTGCGGCAAGACGATGACGGCGGCACTGCCGTCGAACAAAGCGGCTTCGGTGACCAGTTCATCTTGTGGTCCGCGCCCGGCACCATAAGGGCAAGGCAGCAACACAAGGTCCGAGAACCGCGATTTCAGCCCGACATAAGACCCGATCGCGCCCACTGGCACGACGGCATCTTCGGTGCTCCAGCGAATGGGCAACCCGTTCAGCTTTTCGCGCACTTTGTCGCGCAACATTTCGGCTTGGGTTTGCAACTGTTCCAGCGTTTCCTGAAAGACCACGGTGGGTGCCCCGGCAAATAGCCCGGTCGGTTGTGCCGAATCGACTGCAAGACAGCACACTTCCAGATGCGCGTCCGAGCGTTGCGCCATCGTGCTCGTCGCATCCAGAAATTCGTCCAGCCCTGTCGTTGTTGTCACGAAGCTGATGATTGACTTGTAGGCCATAGGTCCATTCCTGCTAGTTCCGAGGCCAATATCGCAGGAACACGCGTCGTCTACCTTGATCCGTCGCAGATGATCACGATTAATTTCTTGACCTAGGTCAAGGTCGCTATGCGTGACCCGTGACAAAAGGCATCATCCAAAAATGTGTTTCCTGACGTTAGATCGGGGGCGCGAACAGAAAAAAGGGACGCAGATTATGTTGGGATACATAAAGCTCGCCGTTCTGGGCCTGGCAGTAATTATTGCCGCAGTGGCCGCAGGACTGGCACGCGACCTGTCATACCAGATCCACGCTTTGATCTTTATGGTATCGGCAGCCATCGCATTCTTCTGGCTGATCCGTCGTGTGGGCGAACCCGCACCGGTGGTCGACCCGAACACCTATATGGACGGGCCGGTGCGCTACGGCGTGATCGCGACCGCCTTTTGGGGTGTGGTGGGCTTTTTGGTAGGCGTGGTTATCGCATTCCAGCTTGCGTTCCCGTATCTGAATTTCGAATGGGCCCAAGGCTTCCTGAATTTTGGCCGTCTGCGTCCGCTGCACACCTCTGCGGTGATTTTTGCGTTCGGGGGCAACGCGCTGATCGCAACGGCGTTCTATGTCGTGCAGCGTACATCGGCAGCGCGGCTGTGGGGCGGTAGCCTCGCATGGTTTGTGTTCTGGGGGTATCAGGTGTTTATCCTGCTGGCCGCGACCGGCTATGTCACCGGGTCTACCCAAGGCAATGAATATGCCGAACCCGAATGGTTGGCTGACCTGTGGCTGACAATCGTCTGGGTCGCGTTCTTGGCCATTTACATGGGCACGCTCATCAAGCGGCGCGAGCCGCATATCTATGTGGCCAACTGGTTCTACCTTGCCTTCATCGTGACCGTGGCAATGCTGCACCTTATCAACAACGTGCAGATCCCTGTGTCGTTCCTTGGCTCGACCTCTATCCCGGTCTGGTCGGGGGTGCAGTCGGCCATGATCCAGTGGTGGTATGGCCACAACGCGGTGGGCTTCTTCCTGACGGCAGGCTTCTTGGGCATGATGTATTACTTCATCCCCAAGCAGGCAGAGCGCCCGGTTTATAGCTACAAGCTGTCGATCATGCACTTCTGGGCGCTGATCTTCCTGTATATCTGGGCGGGTCCGCACCACCTGCATTACACGGCACTTCCCGACTGGGCGCAGACTCTGGGCATGACCTTTTCCATCATGCTGTGGATGCCAAGCTGGGGCGGCATGATTAACGGTCTGATGACGCTGTCGGGCGCATGGGACAAGCTGCGCACCGACCCGATCATCCGCATGATGGTTGTGGCCGTGGGTTTCTACGGTATGGCCACGTTCGAAGGGCCGATGATGTCCATCAAGGCCGTGAACAGCCTGTCGCATTACACCGACTGGACCATTGGCCATGTGCATTCCGGCGCGCTGGGCTGGAACGGCATGATTACTTTCGGCGCACTTTACTATCTGGTGCCAAAGCTGTGGCAGCGCGAAGGGCTGTATAGCCTGCGTCTGGTCAGCTGGCACTTCTGGTTGGCAACCATCGGCATCGTGCTTTATGCGGCGTCCATGTGGGTGACCGGCATCATGGAAGGCCTGATGTGGCGCGAAGTCGATGCGCAGGGTTTCCTCGTGAACTCTTTCGCAGACACGGTTGCCGCGAAATTCCCGATGTATGTGGTGCGTGGCTTGGGCGGAACGCTGTTCCTCGCCGGTGCGATCATCATGTGCTACAACCTGTGGAAAACTGTGACCAGCACGGCAGAGCGCAAGCCTGCCACTGCTGGCTCCGCAGTGCCCGCTGAATAACGAAAGGGCACGGAAATGGGACTTCTTGACAAACACGGCGCGATTGAACGCCACGCCACGCTGTTGCTGGTTCTCAGCTTCCTGGTGGTCAGCATTGGCGGGATCGTGCAGATCGTGCCCCTGTTCTACCTCGACAACACCATCGAAAAGGTAGAGGGAATGCGCCCCTATTCGCCGCTGGAAATCGCAGGACGCGAGATCTACCGGCGCGAGGGGTGCTATGTCTGCCACAGCCAGATGGTGCGCCCCATGCGCGACGAGGTGGAACGCTACGGCCATTACAGCCTTGCGGCTGAATCGATGTATGACCACCCGTTCCAGTGGGGGTCCAAGCGGACCGGGCCGGACTTGGCGCGCGTCGGCGGCCGCTACTCCGACGATTGGCATGTGCAGCACATGATTAAACCGCAAAGCGTTGTGCCGGAATCGATCATGCCATCCTACGGCTACATGATGAACCGCGAACTGGACCGTTCGGATGCCGAGAAGGTAAAAGACATCATGGGCGTCTACCGCATGCTGGGCCATCCTTACACGGATGAGATGATGGATGCGGCTGTCGATGACTTTTTCGCGCAGGTCGATCCATGGGGTGACCCGGTTGCCGATCGCTACCCCGGCGCGCAGCAGCGCAATTTCGACGGGCAGGAAGCTGTCACCGAAATGGATGCCATGATCGCCTACTTGCAAATGCTGGGCACGCTTGTCGATTTCGACACCTTCGTTCCCGACGCATCACGCTGACGACAGGAGGAAACGCAATGGAAACCTATACCCTGCTGCGTGCCTTCGCCGATAGCTGGCACCTGCTGTTCATGTTCTGCTTCTTCATCGGGGTGTTCGTCTACATCCTGCGCCCCGGTGGAAAGAAGGTCCATCGGGACACGGCGAACATGATTTTCCGCAACGATGACAAGCCTGCCGCGCCGGATAACCGCCAGCGGCACGCCGGTCACGCCGATTTGAGAGAGGCCGAGTGATGGCTGACAATTCAAAAAAGAGCGCCAACCACCAAAAGGGCGACCCGAATACCACCGGCCATAGCTGGGACGGGATCGAGGAATTTGACAACCCGATGCCCCGCTGGTGGGTCTGGATCTTCATCCTGTGTGTGATCTGGTCCTTTGGCTACTGGGTTGCCTTTCCGGCATGGCCAGGCATAAGCAAGGCGACCAGCGGTGTGCTGGGGTATTCGTCGCGCGGGGATGTGGCCGATGAGATTGCCCAATTCGAATCGCGCCATGACGCGCTGTTCGCGCAGATTCTGGAAACTGAACCTGCCGATCTGGCCGATAACGAAGACCTGCACCGCTTTGCCGTGAACGCTGGCGCATCGGTCTTTGCGGCGCAGTGTTCGCAGTGCCACGGTGCCGGTGGTGCCGGCGTTCAGGCCGGCGGCTTCCCGAACCTGCTGGATGACGACTGGCTTTGGGGCGGCACGAAAGACGATATCGTGCAGACCGTGGCCTACGGTATTCGCAACGAAGATTACCCAGATGCGCGCTATTCGGAAATGCCCGCCTTTGGGCGTGACGAATTGCTGAGTGAAGAGGAAATCCAGCAAGCCACGCATTTCGTGCTGTCTTTGTCGGGCTCGGATCATGACGCCGAACTGGCAAGCGCCGGGGCGGAAGTCTATGATTACAACTGTTCGTCCTGCCACGGGGTCGAAGGCAATGGCGATCCTTTCATGGGTGCCCCCGCGCTGAACGACCAGATCTGGCTCTATGGTGGTTCGGAAGAAACCATCTACGAATCGATCTACTCGTCACGTTTCGGCGTTATGCCGGGTTTTGACGGTCGCTTGCGCGAAGCCGAAATCCGCGCTGTTGCGGCCTATGTCCACCAATTGGGCGGCGGCGAGTAACCTGCAATTCGGTAGCAACATCTGGCCCGGCCTGCCTTGCAGGCCGGGTTTTCCATGCGCCATTCAGCGGGGTTTGCCCGGTGTTATCAGCCGCACATGATCGGCTTTGTGGTTGACCCGGCTGTTGGGCGGTGTCGCGCCCATTGGCCTTGGGGCTACGCGCGTGGCGGTTTCCAACCGGCTGGCGACGAACAGCATATTTGCATGAATATCTAACATAGAAGCCTCCGGGGTTGCGTGCTGCATGCCTAAATTTGTATGGTTTAAGCGAGAAATGCGACTCTGGAATTCATACAATATGAAAGCTGAGCTTACATGATGGATTGGCGCGACATGCCCCCGCTTTCCGCGTTGCGTGCGTTTTCTGCCGTCGCCGAATCCGGGTCTGTGGTCGCCGCCGCCGCACGGTTGGGGGTGACCCATGCGGCGATCAGCCAACAGATCAGAGTTTTGGAAAAGGCGCTGGATCTGCCCTTGGTCAGCCGCGCTGGCCGCAAGATAGAGCTGACCGAGGATGGCCGCCAACTTGCGCACGGGCTGGGGCTGGGGTTTGCCGAAATCTTGCGCAGCGTCAGCGCCCTGACCGAAGCGCAGCGCACGCGCCCGCTGCAAGTGACCACAACCGCGATGTTCGCCAGCACATGGCTGGTGCCGCGGCTAGGCTCTTTCCGGATGGCCAATCCGGGTGTCGATCTTGTGCTGGACCCGTCGCCTGTGCTGCGTCCGCTGGAACCGGGCGGCTTCGATGTTGCGATTCGCCACGGCACCGGCGATTTTCCCGGCCTCGACGCCCGCAAGCTGATGGACGCGCCGCTTGTCGTCGTGGCCGCGCCCGATTTGCTGAACGGTCCGCTGGATGGCGGTCCCGACGCTTTGGCCGGGCTGCCATGGCTGAGCGAGTTGGAGCAGAACGAGGCGTCGTTATTCCTGTCGCGTCAGGGGGTTGCCAAGGCGCTGAGCGGTGGGGTCATCCACCTGCCCGGAAATCTGGTGCTGGATGCGGCCCGCAATGGCTACGGGCTGGCAGTGGTAACCGAAGTTCTGGTCGCCGCCGATATCGCCAGCGGAAACCTGCGGGTGGTTCTGCGTGACCAGACGGACCGGGGGTATTACCTTGTAACGCGGCCCGGCGTGCAGCGCCCGGCTTTGCGCGCCTTTTGCCGTTGGTTGACTGCCGAAGCCAAACGCGAACCGGGACTGAATGCCGCAGCGCTAGGGGTTTGATCTGGGTCAATGCAACAGCCATGTAGGGGCGGTATGGAAATCATAGGCTTGCTACAGGCTTGCCGCGCCGGTCTCTGTTTTCCTGTTCGCGCGTGTTACCGGAGACCGGCGCTATCATGCCTAGCCTGACCCACCCCCAGTTTCGAAAACTTGAATGCTGCCTGCGGCTTTTGACGTAGGTCAAGGACGTATGTGTATGCGCGTGACAAAAGCACAGCAAGCCACAGCCAGGAGCCAAGCGTGAGTTCGTCAGATCAAAGCCCCCCGTCGCTTTATGCCAAACGCGAGCCGATTTTTCCGCGCCGTGTGAAGGGCAATTTCCGCACCATGAAATGGTGGCTTCTGGCGGGTATGCTGGGGCTGTATTACCTGTTGCCATGGATACGTTGGGACCGTGGCCCGGAAATGCCGGACCAAGCCGTGTTGCTGGACCTGCAAGGCCGGCGGTTTTTCTTCTTCATGATCGAAATCTGGCCGCACGAATTTTACTTTGTGGCGGGTCTGCTTATCATGGCGGGGATCGGGCTGTTCCTGTTCACCTCTGCCCTTGGCCGGGTGTGGTGCGGCTATGCCTGCCCGCAAACCGTCTGGACCGACTTGTTCATTCTGGTCGAGCGCTGGGTTGAAGGCGACCGCAACGCGCGCCTGCGCCTGCACCGCAAGGGCTGGGATTTCGAGAAAATCCGCAAATATGGGCTGAAATGGGCGCTATGGTTCCTGATCGGCATGGCGACCGGCGGTGCATGGGTCTTCTACTTTGCCGATGCGCCGACGCTGGCGGTCAATCTTGTCACGGGGGAAGCCCCGATGATCGCCTATATCACCATCCTGATCCTGACGATGACCACCTTCCTGTTTGGCGGGTTCTTCCGCGAGCAGATCTGCATCTATGCCTGCCCATGGCCGCGCATTCAGGCCGCGATGATGGACGAGGACACGCTGACCATCGACTATCGCGACTGGCGCGGCGAACCGCGCGGCAAGCACCGCAAGGCCGAAGGGGCCGAGCAGTTGGGCGATTGCATCGACTGCATGGCTTGCGTCAACGTGTGCCCCATGGGCATCGACATCCGCGATGGTCAGCAAATGGCCTGTATCACCTGTGGCCTGTGCATTGATGCCTGCGACGAGGTGATGGACCGTATCGGCAAACCGCGCGGGTTGATCGGTTACATGGCGCTGTCCGACCATGAAAACGAGCGCGCGGGCAAAGCGCCCAAATCGGTCTGGAAACATGTCTTTCGCGCGCGCACAATCGTCTACACGGCGATCTGGTCGGCGGTGGGCATTGGCCTGATAGTGGCCCTGTTCATCCGCGCCGATCTGGATATGAGCGTGTCGCCCGTGCGCAACCCGACCCATATCGTGTTGTCCGATGGCACGGTGCGGAACATCTATGATGTGCGCTTGCGCAACATGGCCAATGAAGAACGCGAATTCGTGCTGTCGATTACGGAAAACCCCGATTTGCGCCTGTCGCTGGAAGGGGAGGCCGCAACCAGCGTCACGTTGGCCCCTGATGAGATGGCGCAGGTCCGTGTTTATCTGGAAGCGCCAAATGGCACGCCCTCGGCGCTTGAGGCGCGCAGCACGGTGCGACTTTGGGCCACTATTGCCGGAACGCAAGACAGGGTTTATTCAGAAACTGTGTTTAACGGGAGAGGTCAATGACCAAGGATAACGACGCCAAGGGCTTTCGCATGACGGGGCCGAAGGTGCTGGCCATTATGGTAACAGCATTCGGGACGATCATTGCCGTGAACTTGACCTTGGCCTATTCTGCGGTCAGCACCTTTCCGGGGCTGGAGGTACAGAATTCCTACATCGCCAGCCAAAATTTCAACGAAGATCTTTCGGCCCAACAAGCCTTGGGTTGGGATGTGTCGGCGGATGTTTCAGGAAACGAGTTGATCTTGAAGATCACCGGCCCCGATGGATCGCCCGCGCAAGTGGCCACGCTTGACGCGCTTCTTGGCGCGGCAACCCATGTACGCGATGACCAGCGCCCCGAATTCGTGTTTCTGGACGGGGCGTTCCGCGCGCCCGTGGATATTGCGCCGGGCAACTGGAATATTCGCCTGCGGGCAACGGCGGCGGATGGCACATTGTTTCAGCAGCGCGTCGTGCTGCATGTGGATGGGTAACGCATGAGCACGGTGCGCGCCTCTGCCTGCCCGGCCTGTGCGGCGGGACCTGCTGCGGAAAACCTGGCCCGGGCAGAGTTGCCCCAAGCGCGCGTTTTGCTGTCGGTGCCTGAAGTGCATTGCGCGGCCTGTATCTCGACCATCGAGCGGGATCTGGCACGAATGCCGGGGGTCAAATCCTCGCGGTTGAACCTGACGCTGAAACGCCTAAGCGTGGATGCCGAGGCGGGCGTTGAACCCGCCGATGTGATCGCGCGGCTGGATGCCTTGGGCTACGAAGCGCATGAGCTGGACGCAGGCACCCTGTCCATGACCGAAACCGAACGCCAAGGCCGCGAATTGCTGATGCGGCTGGGCGTGGCTGGCTTTGCCATGATGAACATCATGCTTTTGTCGGTCGCGGTCTGGTCCGGGGCAGACGGCCCAACCCGTGACATGTTCCACCTTATATCGGCCGTCATCGCCATTCCGACCGTGGGCTTTGCGGGCCAGCCGTTTTTCCGCAACGCGTGGAAGGCCCTGCGCGCAGGCCGGATGGATATGGACGCGCCAATCAGCTTTGCCATTCTGCTAACCTTGGGCCTGTCGATATTCGAGACGTTGCAATCGGGCGCCCATGCCTATTTCGATTCGGTCGTGATGCTGATCTTTTTCCTGCTGGCGGGGCGGTATCTGGATTTCCGCGCGCGTGCTGTCGCGCGCTCTGCCGCGCAGGAATTGGCTGCGCTGGAAGTGCCGCGCGCCATTCGGGTTGTGGATGGGGTGGAACGCACCGTCAATGTGGCTGAACTGGCCGTGGGCGATCTGGTTCTGGTGCGCCCCGGCGGGCGGATGCCGGTCGATGGCGTGGTCGTCTCTGGCCAGTCGGAACTGGACCGCGCGCTTCTGACGGGCGAAACCCTGCCGGTTTTCGCGGGCGAAGGCAGCTTTGTCAGTGCCGGCGAGGTGAACCTGACCGGCCCCTTGACCGTGCGCGTCACGGCGGCGGGCAAGGACAGTTCGCTTCATCGCATGGCAGACCTTGTTGCCAATGCCGAATCCGCGCGCACCAAATATACCACGCTGGCAGAACGCGCGGCGCGGGCCTATGCCCCCAGCATTCCAATTCTGTCGCTGGGCGCGTTCTTTGTCTGGATGTATCTGACCGGCGGCGATCTGCGCGTGGCGATCAATGTGGCGGTGACAACGCTTATCATCACTTGCCCTTGTGCGCTGGGTTTGGCCGTGCCCGCGGTTGTGACCGCGGCCAGCGGCAAACTGTTTCGCAAGGGATTGCTGATAAAGGATGGCACCGCGCTGGAACGCTTGGCAGAGGTGGACACGGTTGTCTTTGACAAGACCGGCACGCTGACTATGGGCACACCCGCGCCGACAAACCTAGAGTCCGCCCCGGATGATGCACGCCGCGTGGCGCTGGCCTTGGCCGAAGCATCAAGCCATCCGCTGGCCGCGTCGCTGGCCAAGGGGTTGCGCGACATGGGCGTGCGCCCGGCGCCCATCGCCAACTTGGCTGAAGTGCCGGGTTATGGCGTGGAGGGCCAATGGCATGGCGCGCGCGTTCGCTTGGGCCGTCCGGCTTGGGTGGGGGCAGACCCGCTAGACTCGACGGCGGCATACCTGTCGCTGGGCGATGCCACTCATGCTTTCACCTTCACCGACCAATTGCGACCCGGCGCAGAGGATGTGGTGCGCGCCCTGCACCGGCAGGGTAAGCAGGTCTGGCTGATCTCGGGCGATGTGCCGGGTGCCGTGCAGTCACTGGCGCAACGTCTGGACATTGACCGCTGGCAGGCCGAGGCGCTGCCGCAGGACAAGGCCGCACAGGTCGCAGCGTTGCAAGCCGATGGGGCACGGGTGCTGATGGTCGGCGACGGCTTGAACGACACCGTAGCGCTGAGCGCCGCGCATGTGTCCATCTCGCCCGCCAGCGCGCTAGATGCCGCACGCGCGGCGTCCGACATGGTGCTGCTTGGCCGCGACATTGCCCCGATTGCCGACGCGTTGCGTATGGCTGGTCAGGCCAAGCGCCGCATCCGCGAGAATTTCTGGCAATCGGGCATTTATAATGCGATATTCGTGCCGATTGCGCTTTTCGGCCTTGCGACACCGCTGATCGCGGCGGCGATCATGTCGGTGTCGTCCATAACGGTCACGTTGAACGCGCTGCGGCTGAAGTAAAGACATTCATGGAAGTTCTGACCATTCTGATCCCGGTCTCGCTGATCCTTGGCCTGCTGGGCCTGGGGGCCTTCATCTGGACCCTGCGCAAGGGCATGTATGATGACCCGGACGGCGACAGCCAGCGCATCTTGACCGATGAATATGATGACAAACCCAAACCCGTGGACAAGAACGGGTAGTCAGGCGACATCCTCGGGGCGGTTTTTCTTCCAGCGCCGATGTGTCCACATCCATTGGTCCATATGCTGGCGCACAAGCGTTTCCAGCGACTTGTTGAGCGCTTTCGTCATCGTCAGCGGGTCGCTATGCGGGATCGGGGCTTCGATGCGCACACTGAAATTCAGTCCGTCCGGTTGGCGGATACCATAAACCGGCACCAGAAGTGCCTTGTATTTCAGGGCCATTTCGGCGGCAGAAAGCGCTGTGCGCGCGGGCTGGCCCATGAAATCCAGAAGCTCTCCGTGTTGCATGTAGTGATCGGCGACCAGCCCGACCATGCCGCCTTGGCGCAAGAAGCGTAGCATTGCGACCAATCCGTCGCGCCCACGCGCGAAAACAGGCGTGCCGATGCGTGAAATCGCGGCGACATAGCGCGTGTTGAAGGCCGGGTTGCGCATGGGCATGTAGAACCCGGCAACTTTGAAACCCTGCGCCAGCAGAAGCGCGCGGGCGGCATCGTAGTTGCCCAGATGCCCGGTCACAAGAATGACGGGCTGGCCCGTGGCATGGGCTTGGCGCAGGGCGTCAAGCCCAGTGCCTTCGATCTGCGACCGGGCCGCATGGGCAACGAATTCGCGGCCCGAAAAGATTTCGGCCATGGTGCGGGCCATGTTGCCGGGCACATGCCGGGCCAGCCGCGCGCGTTCTGCCGGGGGCAGGTCGGGGGCCACTAGGTCAAGGTTGCGCCGCACGCGTTTGCGCAGCCCCGCAACCGGGCCGACCAGATGCGCGCCCAGCCAGCCCAGCAAGGGAATGCGCCAGCGATAGGGCAGGGGCCGCAACCCTTCCAAAAGCGCGCCCGCGACCATGTCTTGGGCGCGGTGGCGCAGGCTTATCCGGCGGGGTTTAGCCATCAATAACTGTAATCGGCGTAAATGCGCGACAGATCGCCTTGCCAGTCGCCATGGTAGCGGGCCAGCAATTCGTCTGCCGGGGTCTGGCCGGTTTCCAGCGTTTCTTTCAGCGCATTCAGGAAATGGGTTTCATCGGGCAACATACCGCCCGCACCGGGGCGTGCGCGCGCTTTCAGGCCCGCTTCGGCAATCGCGACCACCTCTTGCGCGATCTGGGCCAGCTTCACGCCGCCCGCTTCGCCTGCCAGCCCGTCGACAGAGGCCGCCACGCGCAAACCGTCACGCGTTTCCGCGTCCCAGCCCTTGGCAATGTCCCATGCCGCATCCAGCGCGGCTTGGTCGTAGCACAGCCCGACCCACAAAGCGGGCAGCGCGCAAAGCCTGCGCCACGGCCCACCATCGGCCCCGCGCATCTCGATGAATTTCTTCAGCCGTGCTTCGGGGAAAATGGTCGTCAGATGGTCGGCCCAATCCGACAGCGTCGGGATTTCGCCGGGAAGCGCGGGCAACTCTCCGCGCATGAAATCGCGGAAGGACTGCCCCAGCGCGTCAATATATTTGCCATCGCGGTAGACGAAATACATCGGCACATCGAGCGCGTATTCCACCCAAGGCTCGAACCCAAAACCGTCTTCAAACACGAAGGGCAACATGCCGGTGCGCGACGCGTCCAGATCGCGCCAGACCCGCGCGCGCCAGCTTTTATGGCCGTTGGGTTTGCCATCCAAAAAGGGCGAATTCGCAAACAGCGCGGTGGCCACGGGTTGCAGCGCCAGCGCGACGCGCAGCTTTTGCACCATGTCGGCCTCTGACCCGAAATCGAGATTCACCTGAACCGTGCAGGTGCGATACATCATGGTTTTCCCCATGGTGCCCACGCGGTCCATGTAATCGGTCATCAGCTTGTAGCGGCCCTTGGGCATGACGGGCATCTGGTCGTGCGACCAGATCGGTGCGGCCCCCAGCCCGATGAACTCTACCCCGATACCTTCGGCCACAGAGCGCACTTCGCGCAGATGTTGGTTCACCTCGTCGCAGGTCTGGTGAATATTGTCCAAGGGCGCGCCTGACAGTTCCAACTGCCCGCCGGGTTCCAAGGACACATTCGCGCCATCCTTTTCCAGCCCGATGATATGGCCGGCTTCCAGAACTGGTGCCCAGCCGTAGCGGTCGCGCAAGCCTTCCAGCACGGCGCGAATGGAGCGCGGGCCATCATAGGGCAGCGGGTTCAGCGTGTCGCGGCAATAGCCGAATTTCTCATGTTCCGTGCCGATGCGCCACTGGTTCTTGGGCTTGCAGCCTGCGGCCAGGTATTCGGCCAGTTGGGCCTTGCTTTCGATCGGGCCGCCGCCGCTTTGGGGAATGGACATCTGGCATTTCCTTGTTCGTGTTGCGGGCAGACTTGGGCCGGGCGTGCGGCCAAGTCAAGCCTTGGCAAGACGGCTGGGCCGTCGGCTGGGATGCAACCATAGCACACGCGCGGGCTGTGGGTGGTCCAGCGCGCTCAGAACATCGACCATGCGAAGGCCCGCAAACTGGGCAAAGGCATCAAACAGTGCGTCGCTGCCCTGCGCCGCGACCGGGATATGCAAGCTTTCGTCCGGCGTGACAAGCCGCCATGTCTGGCCATGGTCGACCAGATGCAATTCCACGACCTGCCCGATCCCGACAAAGCCGCCGGTTTCCGGCCCAAAATAGCTGATCTGCCCTTCAACCACCTGCACGATGCCCGGTGCATCGGTATCACGGTGAAAGCGCATCCGCCGCCAAGCCACCAGTGCCAGCCCCAGACCCGTGGCAATGATCGCGGTGCCAAGGATCTGGATGAACCGGTCATGGCTTTGCAGCATCCACAGGCCAAACCCAGACAGGCCAAGGCTGGCCAGAACCTCTGACCAGCGGCGCAAGGCGTCGGTCAATTCGGGGCGGATCAGCCTCATGCTGGATTGCCCAAGGTCAGCGGCGCTTGCAGCAGCGCGACGCGGTATTGGCCGATCTGTGCAAACCCGATCCGCGCATAGGCGCGCGCGGCATGGTCGGAATTGGCGAACAGGATGGCACGCTGTGCGCCCTGTTCGCGTAGCTCGGCCAGATGTGCGGCGATAACACGGCCCGCCCGGCCCTGCCCGCGCAACTCTGGCGGCACGAATACACCGCCAATCTGCACCACGCCGCGCGTGGCGCTGTTCAGCCCGGTCATGGCGGTGATCTGCCCGTGTTCCACCAACAGGCGCACCCGGCCAGAGGTGATGGCAGTCGCCGCCCGGTGTTGCGCGGCATCGCCCCCCGGATGGGTGCGTGTTTCGGTCATATAGGCGTCAAACCAGCCGGTCAGCGTGTCGCGGTCATGGTCTGCGGGCGCGCGCAGGGTGGCATCTGGCGCAGCCAGCGCGGCAAGGTCCAACGCACAAAGCGGCTCGTCATGGTTGATCTGCCAAACCGCGCCGGTCAGCGGCAGCGCGTTCAGGATAAGCGCCACCTGCTCTGTCGCGCCGGTCATACCGCGCAAGGTGTAGCCCTTCAGCAGATGGGAATAGGTCTGCGCTTCCAACGCGGTAAGGCGCGGGATCTGACACATCAGCAACCCGCCATTGGTGGCCCCGAACACGCCGATTATCCCATCGCCAGTTTCTTGCAGGAAGAAAGTCGTGCCATACGGGTGGTCAGTGTTGTCTGTGCCATAAGCGTCCAGATTGCCCAACAGGAACATCGAGCTGTCGATATGCGCTTCGAGAAACGCGCCAAGCGCGGCAGTGTCCTTGGGGCCAGCTTTGCGGATCATTGCCAATCTCCGGCCGTGGATTGCCACAAGGTCAGGGCCGCGACGGCGGCGGTATCGGCGCGCAAAATGCGCGGACCAAGCGAGATGGGATGCACCATCGGCAAGCGCCGGAGTCGGTCGCGTTCGGACGCTGAAAACCCGCCCTCGGGACCGATCAGCAGCGCGGCGGGGGCCGGCGGCGGCGGGCACGGGGGGGCACTGTCTGCCAGCCCTTCATCCGCCCAGATCAGCGCGCGCCCTTCGGGCCACGCAGCCAACAGGCGCGAGAGGGGTTGCAGGTCATCCACCACCGGCACGAAGGTGCCGCCGCATTGCTCTGCGGCCTCAATCGCATGGGCTTGCAGCCGGTCTTGCCGGATACGGTCGGAATTGGTGAAATCGGTCTGCACCGGCAGAATACGCGCGGCGCCCATTTCTGCCGCCTTTTCCACGATGAAATCGGTGCGCGCTTTCTTGATCGGCGCAAAGATCAGCCACAGGTCGGGCGGGTTGCGCTGCGGGGCAATCTGGTGCTGGCAAATCAGCGTTCCACCGCGTTTGCCGGCCTCTGCCACTTCTGCCATCCAAGCGCCATCGCGCCCGTTGAACACGGCCACAAAGCCCCCCGGCCCCAGCCGCATGACGTTGAACAGGTAATGCGCATGGTCGCGGGACAGGTCCAACCCTTGCCCCGCCCCCAAAGGCTGCTCTAGATAGAGCCGTATCTTGACCGCTTCGCCAGACATGAGGCCGAATTTATGGACAATCACCCGCAAAGGCCAGAGGGCACGGACACCCCCGTGGCCGATGCCTATGCGCAGAATTGGGTGGACCGGCACGCGCCCGCAAATCTGCGCCCCTATCTGCGGCTGTCGCGTATCGACCGGCCCATCGGCACATGGTTGTTGCTGCTGCCCTGCTGGTGGGGGGCGTTTCTCGGTGCAGCCTCTGCCCCCGATACGGCGGGTTGGCTGACGGTCTGGATATTCACCGCCTGCGGCGTGGGTGCGGTGCTGATGCGCGGCGCTGGCTGCACATGGAATGACGTGACCGACCGCGACATAGACGACAAGGTCGCGCGCACCCGCTCGCGCCCCATCCCGTCCGGGCAGGTCACGACGCGGCAAGCGCTGATCTGGATGGGGGTGCAAACCGGTGTGGCGGCGTTGATCCTGTTCACTTTCAACTGGGCGGCCATCGGGCTTGGGGTGCTGTCGCTGGCGCTGGTGGCGATATACCCCTTTGCCAAGCGTTTTACATGGTGGCCGCAGGTGTTTCTGGGGCTGGCCTTTAACTGGGGCGCGGTTCTGGCCTGGACGGCGCAAACCGGCAGTTTGGGCCTGCCCGCGATCTTTCTGTATCTGGCGGGCATAAGCTGGACGCTGTTCTACGACACCATCTACGCCCATCAGGACCGCGAGGATGACGCGCTGATCGGCGTGAAATCCACCGCGCGGCTGTTTGGCGCCAACACCGACAAATGGTTGCGCGGGTTTCTGGTCGCGACGGTCGTGCTGATGTCGCTGGCGATCATTTACGCCCTGGCACCCTTGGCGAACCCGCTGGCCATGTCCATCGGGCTGGGCGGGGCCTGGGCCATGGGGTGGCACATGCAATGGCAGTTGACCAAGCTGGACATTGATGATGGCGCGATCTGCCTGAAGCTGTTCCGGTCGAACCGCGATGCCGGGTTACTGCCTGCGCTGTTTCTTGCCGCTGCCCTTTTCGCCTGATTGCGCGGCTCGTGCGAAGGCGCTAGGGGACAGGCATGAAACGTTTCTTCGACCAATTGCTCTCTGCGGCATTCGCAGTGCTGGCCCGGTTCAAATGGCACGCGATGACGGCGGCTGCCTTTGTCCTTGCGGCAATACTTGCGCTTGGGGCGGCCCAGCTAAGCGCCCGGGCCTTGGAAAACGTGGTCGCGCGGGAAACATCAAATGCCCTTGTCGCCGAGGGGCTGGATTGGGCCGAAGTCGACACCGACGGGCTGTTGGTGCGCCTGAGCGGCGAGGCCCCGACAGAGGCCGAGCGCTTCAAGGCGATCAGCACCGCGAACCAGATCGTGTCTGCCGAGCGCATCTTGGATGAAGTCTCGGTCACGCCCGCGACCGAGATTGCCGCGCCGGAGTTTTCTATGGAAATCCTGCGCAACGGTTTGGATGTGCAGATGGTCGGGCTTGTGCCTTGGGCGTTCGACATGGACAGGTTTCTGTCGCGGGTCGAAGATATAGATGCTGAATTGTCTGTCGAGAACATGCTGGAAACCGCAGGCTATCCAGAACCTTTTGCTTGGACCAGTGCGACGGATTTTGCGCTGCATGCGCTGGCGTCGCTGGAAGCGGCCAAGATTTCAATCTCGGCCGGCCGGGTGAATGTGATCGGGCTGTCCGATTCCGAGGCAGAGCGCGACCGCATTCGCGTGGACCTTGGCCGCAAGCGCCCGCGCGATGTGATCGCCGCGCTGGATATCAGCGCCCCGCGCCCCGCGATCAGCCCCTTTACCTTGCGTTTCGTGCTGGACGAGTCGGGTGCGCGGTTCGATGCTTGCGCGGCCGATACGCAAGAAGCCCGGACCGCGATCCTTGATGCCGCGCGCGCAGCCGGTGCCAAAGGGCGGCTGGACTGCGTGGTCGGTCTGGGTGCGCCGACCCCGGATTGGCAGGAAGGTGTGGTCGAAGCGTTGAACGCGGTTGCCAGCATGGGGCGCGGCACTGTCACCTTCTCGGATACCGATGTGTCCTTGATGGTGCCTGCATCGGTCGAGTCCGACATGTTCGACACGCAGGTCGGTGCCTTGGAAACCCGCTTGCCAGAAGCGTTTTCGCTGGATGCGGTGCGCCTGCCGCCAAGTGATTCCGAGCTTGCCGTGTCAGAGAGCGAAGCAGAATTCGCCGCCCGCCTTGTCGCAAATGGAGGCGTGACATTATCCGGCCGCCTGACCGACGCGCGCACGCGCGACGCGGTGCGCAGCCTTGCGCAGGCCAATTTCGGGCCGAATGCTGTTACCATGGCCGCGCGGCTTGACCCCGATTTGCCGGGGGGCTGGCCGCTGCGCGCGCTTCTGGCGGTCGATGTCCTGAGCTACCTGAATACGGGCGATGTGCGCGTCACACCGGATTTGGTAGAGATTTCGGGCGTCTCTGGGCTGGCGGATGCGTCTGACCAGATCTCGCGCTTGCTGGCTGACAAGTTGGGCGAGCGCGCGGTGTTCGAGTTGGACGTGAGCTATGACGAGGCGTTGGACCCGGTCGCGCAAATGCCCACCCCGGCGCGGTGCCAAGGCTGGATTGAGGAAATCATCGCAGAGCGCAAGATCACCTTTGATCCCGGCTCTACCTCTATCAGTGCCGATGCCGTTGGCATTCTGGACGATATTGCAGAAGTGCTGCGCGGCTGTGGCCGCATGAGCATGGAGGTCGCGGGCCATACCGACAGCCAAGGCCGCCTTGAAACCAATATGCGGCTAAGCCAGCAGCGCGCCGAAGCGGTGGTGGCCGGGCTGATGGCGCGCGGTGCGCTTGTCAGCGAGTTCGAGGCGAAAGGCTACGGCCCCGAATTTCCCGTTGCCGACAATGGCACGGAAGAAGGGCGCGAAGCCAACCGCCGGATTGAATTTTCGCTGATTGGCGCATCTTTGGAAGCGGCGCGTGCGGAAACCGCGCCAGCGGAAGCGGCCACCGCCGAGGCCGCAGAACCGCAAGAGCTGCTTGACGAATCGGACCTTGCAATCCGTGTTAGCCCGGCCGAAGAGGCCGCCCTTCGCCCCCGCACCCGCCCGGATCGGCCCGAATAAGCAACAGGACTGCCTAACATGAACCGTATGCAATTTGTTCTTGTCACCGCGCTTGTGCTGTTCGTGGCTTTTGCGCTGGGGTGGTTCACCAATTGGTTGATCCATCGCTTCACGCGGGTACGCCAGCAAGATCTGGGCGAATTGGACAATATGGCCCAAGCCTTGCACGAGGCTGAGGAAATCCGCGATCAGGCCATCACCTATGTCGAAACCCGCGAGCGTGATCTGACAGCGCGCATCAAGCAATTGGAAGCAGAAGTTGACGCGGCGATGGCCGGTGTCCGCGAGGCGCGCGCAGAGGCCGAGTATTACCGCGGACAGATGCAGGGCGGCACACAGCAATAGCGCCTTGCCCGTTTTGCGGGAAATTGGCACTTGGCATCCTGCCCCGTTTCGACTAACACGCCACACGTCTAGGGCAAATCCGTCAGGTTTTGCCTTGGATGATTCGTCCGAGACGGTGGGTGATGCCTTGCATCATAAATCCTGCCTGAGGCGGGACAGAGACAATTTTCTGACCGGGGTTTTCCTCGGGCGAAATTGGAGAGTGCCCGTTCGGACCTCTTGTCGGGGGTAACAGCCCGACGCAACGAGCCGAGGGGGCAACCCCTCGAAAATTGGAGAGACCCTGTGGATAGAGCCCAAAAAGAGAAAGTGGTCGAGGAACTCGGCCAGATCTTCGAAAGCTCTGGCGTGGTTGTGGTAGCACATTACGCTGGCCTCACGGTTGCAGAGATGCAGGTTCTGCGCGCTCGCATGGGCGAAGCGGGCGGAGCCGTGCGTGTCGCCAAGAACAAGCTCGCCAAGATCGCCCTTGAAGGAAAGCCTTGCGAAAGCATTTCCGGCCTTCTGACAGGAATGACCGTTCTTGCCTATTCCGAAGACCCCGTCGCGGCTGCGAAGGTGGTTCAGGATTACACCAAAGAGAACCCCAAGCTGGTGGTTCTGGGCGGTGCAATGGGCAGTTCGGCGCTGAACCCGGATGGTGTCAAGGCTGTGGCTGCCATGCCCTCGCGCGAAGAGCTTATCGCTCAGGTCGTGTCGTGCATTGGTGCGCCTGCATCCAACATCGCCGGTGCGATCGGTGCGCCTGCTTCCAATATTGCCGGCATCCTTTCGACGCTCGAAGAGCGCGAAGCGGCATAAGCAACCCATGGCCCGCGTGGCGCGTGCGCGCCCGCGTTGGACAAACAAACCTGAACAGAACGGAACAGAACAATGGCTGACCTTAAAGCACTTGCAGAGCAGATCGTGAACCTGACCCTGCTGGAAGCACAAGAACTGAAAACCATCCTGAAGGATGAATACGGCATCGAGCCCGCTGCTGGCGGCGCTGTGATGATGGCAGGCCCGGCAGGCGATGCTGGCCCCGCTGCCGAAGAAAAGACCGAATTCGACGTCGTCCTCGTCGAAGCCGGCGCCAACAAGATCGCGGTCATCAAAGAAGTTCGCGGCATCACCGGTCTGGGCCTGAAAGAAGCCAAGGACCTGGTCGAAGCTGGTGGCAAGGCCGTGAAAGAAGGCGCTCCGAAAGAGGAAGCCGAAGAAATCAAGAAGAAGCTTGAAGAAGCTGGCGCGAAAGTCGAGCTCAAGTAATCGGGCGGGATGCGCGGCATCTCGACCCCATAAAATTGAAACTGGGGCCAGAGCATATCTGGCCCCAGTTTATCGCTGTTTCTGGACAGCTCTTTGTATTGGCTTAATTGCCCAGAGGGTTGTCCAGGGAAAGTGATCGGCTCGGGAGCGGACCTGTGGGAGGGTTCGCAGGAATAGAGCCTCTGACCCATTTCGCAAGCGGCCGGCGGCTGAGGCCCGACAGCCCGCCCGCCCGCGAAGACATAGAAGGTGACCACGCATATGGCGCAAACCCCTGTTGGCCCGAAACGCATCCGCAAGATGTTCGGCAAAATCCGCGAAGTGCTGGAGATGCCGAATCTGATCGAGATTCAGAAATCATCTTATGACCTGTTCCTGCGCTCAGGCGATGCCGACAAGCCGTTGGACGGCGAAGGTATTATGGGTGTGTTTCAGTCGGTTTTCCCGATCAAGGATTTCAACGAAACCGCAACGCTGGAATTCGTGAAATACGAGCTGGAAAAGCCGAAATACGACACCGAAGAATGCATGCAGCGTGACATGACCTATGCCGCGCCGCTGAAGGTGACTCTGCGCCTGATCGTGTTCGATATCTCGGAAGAAACCGGCGCGAAATCGGTCAAGGATATCAAGGAACAAGACGTGTTCATGGGTGACATGCCGCTTATGACCGGCAACGGCACGTTTATCGTGAACGGCACCGAACGCGTGGTCGTCAGCCAGATGCACCGCTCGCCGGGCGTGTTCTTTGACCATGACCAAGGCAAGACGCACAGCTCGGGCAAACTGCTGTTCACTTGCCGCATCATCCCCTATCGCGGCTCTTGGCTGGATTTCGAGTTTGACGCGAAGGATCTTGTATTCGCGCGCATCGACCGCCGCCGCAAGCTGCCCGTGACCAGCCTGCTCTACGCACTGGGCATGGATCAGAACGCGATCATGGATGCCTATTACGACAAGGTGAAGTTCCGCCTTGAGAAGAACAAGGGCTGGGTCACCAAGTTCTTCCCCGAGCGCGTGCGCGGCACCCGTCCGACCATGGACCTGATCGATGCCGCCACTGGCGAAGTGATCTGCAAGGCCGGCGACAAGATGACGCCGCGCATGGTCAAGAAGCTGATCGACGCGGGCGAAGTGACCGACTTGCTTGTGCCGTTCGACAATATTGTCGGGCGCTATGTGGCCAATGACATCATCAACGAAGAAACCGGCGCGATCTATGTCGAAGCCGGGGATGAGTTGACCTGGGAACTGGACAAGGATGGCGAGGTCAAGGGCGGCACGCTCAAGACCCTGCTGGACAACGGCATCACCGAGATTGACGTGCTGGACATCGACGGTGTGACGGTTGGACCTTACATCCGCAACACCATGGCCGCCGACAAGAACTGGAACCGCGAAACCGCGCTGCATGACATCTACCGCGTCATGCGCCCGGGTGAGCCGCCGACCTATGACACGGCCTCTGCCCTGTTCGACCAGTTGTTCTTCGATTCCGAGCGTTACGACCTGTCCGCCGTGGGCCGGGTGAAGATGAACATGCGCCTGCAACTGGACGCGCCCGATACCCTGCGCACGCTGCGCCCCGAAGATATCGTGGCCTGTGTGCGTGGTCTGGTGGAACTGCGCGACGGCAAGGGCGAGGTGGACGATATCGACCACCTGGGCAACCGCCGCGTTCGATCCGTGGGCGAGCTGATGGAAAACCAGTATCGCGTCGGCCTGCTGCGCATGGAGCGCGCGATCCGCGAGCGCATGTCCTCGGTCGAGATTGACACGGTCATGCCGCAAGACCTGATTAACGCGAAACCGGCAGCCGCCGCGGTGCGTGAATTCTTCGGGTCGTCGCAACTGTCGCAATTTATGGACCAGACCAACCCGCTGTCCGAAGTGACCCACAAGCGCCGCTTGTCCGCGCTTGGGCCGGGCGGTCTAACCCGCGAGCGCGCTGGTTTCGAGGTGCGCGACGTGCACCCGACCCATTATGGCCGCATGTGCCCGATTGAAACGCCGGAAGGTCAGAACATCGGTCTTATCAACTCTCTCGCGACCTTTGCGCGGGTGAACAAATATGGCTTTATCGAAACGCCCTATCGCAAGGTTGTCGATGGCAAGGTGACGGATGAGGTGGTTTACCTGTCTGCCACCGAGGAACAGCGCCACACCGTGGCGCAGGCCAACGCGGTTCTGGACGAAGAAGGCAGGTTCGTGAATGAAATGGTCTCGACCCGTGTCGGCGGCGATTTCATGCTGAACCCGGTCGAGAATGTCGACCTGATCGACGTGTCGCCCAAGCAGCTTGTATCGGTCGCGGCTTCGCTCATTCCGTTCTTGGAAAATGACGATGCCAACCGCGCGCTGATGGGGTCGAACATGATGCGTCAGGCCGTGCCGCTGTTGCAGGCCGACGCGCCGCTGGTCGGCACCGGTATGGAAGCGACCGTGGCCCGCGATTCGGGGGCTGCGATCATGTCCCGCCGCGCCGGTGTCATCGACCAGGTCGATGCGCAGCGTATCGTTGTGCGCGCCACGGAAATGCTGGAACCGGGCGAACCGGGCGTGGATATTTACCGCCTGCGCAAGTTCAAGCGGTCCAACGCGTCGTCCTGCATCAACCAGCGTCCGCTGGTGACGGTGGGCGAACAGGTTACGCGCGGTCAGGTCATCGCTGACGGTCCTTGCACCGATTTGGGCGAATTGGCCGTGGGGCGCAACGTGGTCGTCGCCTTCATGCCGTGGAATGGTTACAACTACGAAGACTCGATCCTGATCTCGGAGCGCATCCTGAAGGATGACGTCTTCACCTCGATCCATATCGACGAATACGAAGTGGCCGCCCGCGACACCAAGCTGGGGCCGGAAGAGATTACCCGCGATATCCCCAATGTGGGCGAGGAAGCGCTGCGCAACCTTGACGAAGCGGGCATCGTCTATGTCGGGGCCGAAGTAGGGGCAGGCGATATTCTGGTCGGCAAGGTCACTCCCAAGGGCGAAAGCCCGATGACGCCGGAAGAAAAGCTGCTGCGCGCCATCTTTGGTGAAAAGGCATCGGATGTGCGCGATACCTCGCTGCGTCTGCCGCCCGGCGCCTACGGCACGATTGTCGAGGTTCGGGTGTTCAACCGTCACGGCGTGGAAAAAGACGAGCGTGCGCTTCAGATCGAACGTGAGGAAATCGAACGCCTGTCGCGCGACCGCGATGACGAGTTGGAAATCCTTGAACGCAACATCTATGGCCGTTTGCAGCAGTTGATTCTGGGCAAGACCGCTGTCAAAGGCCCGAAAGGTGTGAAAGCCAATTCCGAGATTACCGAGGAATTGCTCTCCAGCCTTAGCCGTGGCCAGTGGTGGCAATTGGCGCTGGCAGACGAAGGCGAAGCGCAGGAAGTCGAAGCGCTCAACGCGCTCTACGACCAGCAGAAGCGCCAGCTTCAGGCCCGTTTCGACGACAAGGTCGAAAAGGTTCGCCGCGGCGACGACCTGCCGCCGGGCGTGATGAAGATGGTCAAGGTCTTCGTCGCCGTGAAGCGCAAGCTGCAAGCGGGCGACAAGATGGCCGGGCGCCATGGCAACAAGGGTGTTATCTCCAAGATCGTTCCGGTCGAAGATATGCCTTTCCTGGCTGACGGCACCACGGTTGACATGGTTCTAAACCCGCTGGGCGTGCCGTCGCGCATGAATGTGGGCCAGATTCTGGAAACCCATATGGGCTGGGCGCTGCGGGGCTTGGGTGTGCAGATTGACGAAGCGTTGCAGGAATACCGCCGCTCGGGCGACATGACCCCTGTGCGCGAAGCCATGCGCATCGGCTATGGCGACGATACCTATTCCGAAGTGTTCGAAAACATGGACGATGGCGCGCTTGTCGGCTCTGCATCGACCGTGACCAAGGGCGTTCCCATCGGCACCCCCGTTTTCGACGGGGCAAAAGAAGCCGATGTCAACGATGCGCTGACCCGCGCGGGCTTTGACACCTCGGGGCAGTCGGCGGTGTTCGACGGTCGGACGGGCGAGAAATTCGCCCGCAACGTCACCGTGGGTGTGAAATACATGCTCAAGCTGCACCACTTGGTGGATGACAAACTGCACGCGCGCTCGACCGGGCCGTACAGCCTTGTCACGCAGCAGCCTCTGGGCGGTAAGGCGCAATTCGGGGGTCAGCGTCTGGGTGAGATGGAAGTCTGGGCATTGGAAGCCTATGGTGCCGCATACACCCTGCAAGAGATGCTGACGGTCAAGTCGGATGATGTTGCTGGCCGAACCAAGGTCTATGAATCGATCGTCAAGGGCGAAGACAATTTCGAGGCCGGCGTGCCCGAATCCTTCAACGTGCTGGTGAAGGAAGTCCGCGGCCTTGGCCTGAACATGGAACTCCTGGATTCGAAGGAGGATGAGTAAGCGGCACGCGCCGGACCCTTCCAAAGGGTCCGGTCCGTTTTCTTTGCAAGAAAACGGTGTCGCGCTTCCTTCCACCGCCAGTCTTTTAGGAATATGAAATGAACCAGGAACTGACCACCAACCCGTTCAACCCGCTGGCCCAGACCAAGACCTTTGATCAGATCAAGGTGTCGCTGGCCTCGCCGGAGCGTATCCTCTCTTGGTCCTATGGTGAGATCAAGAAACCCGAAACCATCAACTATCGCACGTTCAAGCCAGAACGTGACGGCCTGTTTTGCGCGCGCATCTTTGGCCCGATCAAAGATTACGAATGCTTGTGCGGCAAATACAAGCGCATGAAATATCGCGGCGTTGTCTGCGAGAAATGCGGCGTGGAAGTGACCCTGCAAAAAGTGCGCCGCGAGCGTATGGGCCATATCGAATTGGCCAGCCCCGTTGCGCATATCTGGTTCCTGAAATCGCTGCCGTCGCGCATTGGTCTGATGCTGGACATGACGCTGCGTGACTTGGAGCGCATCCTTTATTTTGAAAACTATGTGGTGATCGAGCCGGGTCTGACCGACCTGACCTATGGCCAGTTGATGAACGAGGAAGAATTCCTCGACGCGCAAGACCAGTATGGCGCCGACGCTTTTACCGCCAATATCGGCGCCGAAGCGATCCGCGAAATGCTGGCAAATATCGACCTTGACGATGAAGCGACCCGCCTGCGCGAGGAGCTGAAGGAAGCCAAGGGCGAATTGAAGCCCAAGAAGATCATCAAGCGGCTGAAAGTGGTCGAGCATTTCATCGAATCCGGCAACCGCCCGGAATGGATGATCATGACTGTTCTGCCGGTCATCCCGCCGGAACTGCGCCCGCTGGTGCCGTTGGATGGTGGCCGTTTCGCCACGTCTGACCTGAACGACCTGTATCGCCGGGTTATCAACCGCAACAACCGACTGAAGCGCCTGATCGAACTGCGCGCGCCTGATATCATCGTGCGCAACGAAAAGCGCATGTTGCAGGAATCGGTCGATGCGCTGTTCGACAATGGCCGTCGTGGCCGGGTCATCACGGGCAATAACAAACGTCCGCTGAAATCCATGTCCGACATGCTGAAAGGCAAGCAGGGCCGGTTCCGTCAGAACCTTTTGGGCAAACGCGTGGATTTCTCGGGCCGATCCGTCATCGTGACCGGGCCGGAGCTGAAGCTGCATCAGTGTGGCCTGCCCAAGAAGATGGCGCTCGAATTGTTCAAGCCGTTCATCTATTCGCGGCTAGAGGCCAAGGGCCTGTCCAGCACCGTGAAACAGGCGAAAAAGCTGGTCGAGAAAGAGCGCCCCGAAGTTTGGGATATTCTGGACGAGGTGATCCGCGAGCACCCGGTTCTGTTGAACCGCGCGCCCACGTTGCACCGTCTGGGCATTCAGGCGTTTGAACCGATCTTGATCGAAGGCAAGGCGATCCAGCTTCACCCGCTGGTGTGTTCCGCCTTCAACGCCGATTTCGACGGTGACCAGATGGCCGTCCACGTTCCGCTGTCGCTGGAAGCGCAGTTGGAAGCGCGCGTGCTGATGATGTCGACCAATAACGTGCTGTCGCCTGCCAACGGTGCACCGATCATCGTGCCGTCGCAGGATATGGTGTTGGGTCTGTACTACGTTACCATGATGCGCGAGGGCATGACCGGCGAAGGCATGATCTTTGCATCTATCGACGAAGTGGAACATGCGCTGGCCAATGGCGACGTGCATCTGCACGCCAAGATCCAGTGTCGCATTACCCAGATCGACGAAGACGGGAACGAAGTGACCAAGCGTGTGGAAACCACGCCGGGCCGTTTGCGCTTGGGCGCGTTGCTGCCGCTGAATGCAAAAGCGCCCTTCGAACTGGTCAACCGCCTGTTGCGCAAGAAAGACGTGCAGACGGTCATCGACACGGTCTACCGGTATTGCGGGCAGAAGGAATCGGTCATTTTCTGCGACCAGATCATGACCCTTGGTTTCCGCGAAGCGTTCCGCGCCGGGATTTCCTTTGGCAAGGACGATATGCTGATCCCCGATGCCAAATGGGAGCAGGTGAACGAGACCCGTGAACAGGTCAAGGAATTCGAACAGCAATACCTTGATGGTCTGATTACGCAGGGCGAGAAATACAACAAGGTGGTCGACGCTTGGTCGAAGTGTTCCGACACCGTGGCAAACGCCATGATGGGCGAGATTTCGGCCGTGCGCCGCGACGAGGAAGGCCGCGAACTGGAGCCGAACTCGGTCTACATGATGTCGCATTCCGGGGCGCGTGGTTCGCCCGCACAGATGAAACAGCTGGGCGGGATGCGCGGGCTGATGGCCAAGCCTTCGGGCGAGATCATCGAAACGCCGATCATCTCGAACTTCAAGGAAGGTCTGACCGTTCTTGAATACTTCAACTCGACCCACGGTGCCCGCAAGGGTCTGGCCGATACCGCGCTGAAAACCGCGAACTCGGGCTACCTGACGCGTCGTCTGGTGGACGTGGCGCAGGATTGCATCGTGCGCATGGATGATTGCGGAACCGATATGTTCATCACCGCGCAAGCGGCGGTGAATGATGGTGAGATCATCGCGTCGCTGGCAGAGCGCATTCTGGGCCGCGTGACGGCGGAAGACGTGATCGACCCGGCCTCTGGCGAGGTATTGGTCGCGCGTAACAGCCTGATCGACGAGCGCGACGCGGATGATATCGAGGCCGCTGGCATCGCCACGGTCAAGATCCGCTCGCCGCTGACCTGTGAAGCTGAAGAAGGCGTTTGCGCCAAGTGTTACGGGCGCGACCTTGCGCGCGGCACGATGGTCAACCAAGGCGAGGCCGTGGGGATCATCGCGGCGCAGTCGATTGGCGAGCCGGGCACACAGTTGACCATGCGGACCTTCCACATCGGCGGGATCGCTCAGGGGGGTAGCCAGTCCTTCCAAGAGGCGAATGCCTCCGGGACGATCGAATTGCGCAATGCCCACAGTCTGCAAAATGCGGCAGGCGAGCAGATCGTGATGGGCCGTTCGGTGCAGATCGTCATCATCGATGCCAATGGTGTCGAGCGGGCGACCTTCAAGCCGGGTTACGGTTCCAAGCTGTTCGTCAAGGACGGTCAGCAGGTCGAACGCGGTGACAAGCTGTTCGAATGGGACCCCTATACCCTGCCGATCATTGCCGAAACCTCGGGTCGTGCGCGGTTTGTCGACCTTCTGGCGGGCCTGTCGGTGCGCGAGGAAACCGACGACGCCACCGGCATGTCGCAGAAGATCGTCAGCGACTGGCGTTCGACCGCGAAGGGTGGCGACCTGAAACCAGAAGTCATCCTGATGGACCCGGAAACCGGAGAGCCGCTGCGCAACGAGCAGGGCAACCCGATTACCTATCCGATGTCCGTGGATGCCATTCTGTCGGTCGAAGATGGGCAAGACCTGCAAGCTGGTGACGTGGTTGCGCGTATTCCGCGCGAGGGTGCCAAGACCAAGGACATCACCGGCGGTCTGCCGCGGGTGGCGGAATTGTTCGAAGCACGCCGCCCCAAGGATCACGCCATCATCTGCGAGATGGACGGCTATGTGCGCTTTGGCAAGGACTACAAGAACAAGCGCCGCATCACCGTCGAGCCTGCCGATGACACGCTGGAGCCGGTGGAATACCTTGTGCCCAAGGGCAAGCACATCCCCGTGCAGGAAGGTGATTTCATCCAGCGCGGCGATTACATCATGGACGGCAACCCCGCCCCGCATGACATTCTGCGCATTCTGGGGATCGAGGCGCTTGCGAACTACCTGATTGACGAAGTGCAGGACGTGTATCGTCTGCAAGGCGTGAAGATCAACGACAAGCATATCGAGGTGATCGTTCGCCAGATGCTTCAGAAGTGGGAAATCCTGGACTCTGGCCAGACCACGCTTCTGAAGGGCGAGAATGTCGACAAGATCGAGTTCGAGGAAGCCAACGCCAAGGCCATTTCCATGGGTCTGGAACCGGCCAAGGGCGAGCCGATTCTGCTGGGCATTACCAAGGCCAGCTTGCAGACGCGCAGCTTTATCTCTGCTGCGTCCTTCCAGGAAACCACGCGTGTTCTGACCGAAGCATCGGTGCAGGGCAAACGCGACCACCTTGTGGGCCTGAAGGAAAACGTCATCGTGGGCCGGTTGATCCCGGCGGGAACTGGCGGCGTTGTTGCCAAGGTGCGCCAATTGGCAGCCGACCGCGACAAGAAGGTGCTGGATGCGCGCCGCGCAGAGGCAGAGGCCGCCGCAGCATTGGCAGCGCCCGAACCTGCCGCGCAAAGCGAAGCCGATGTCGTGTTCGGCAAGCGCGACGACTGACGCGGCACCTGATACGACCTGAACCAACCGCCCCCGCGCATCGCTTTGCGCGGGGGCTTTTCTTTTACACATGCATCAGGCAATCCTTCAGCAGTATTCCGCAAAAGGGTTATGCGCATGGATTTCACGCCTCAGGTCATCGTCGTGATCCGGTTTTCCTACCTTGGCGAAAATGGCTGGCGGCTGACGCATGGCGGTTTAGACGCCAACCGCGCAACGCTGTATAACGAGGCCCGCTTGGCCCGGCGTTTCAAGCTGTTCGAGGCCCTGACGCTGCGCTCGCTTCTGGCCCAGACCGATGCGGATTTCACGACGGCCATACTGATCGGATCGGATTTCCCGCTGGCATGGCGCAAACGCCTGACCGATCTTGTCAGGCCATTGGCCAAGGCCCGGATCATCGCGCTGCCACCGATGAAGAATTTCGCAGCCACCAAGAAAGTGTTGGACCTGTGCACCGAAGCGCCCTCGCATGTCATCTCTCTGCGGTTGGATGATGACGACGCCATGAGCCTTGATTGCGTCGCCGAGCAAAAGCGCCTTGCCCCGATGGTGTTGCAGATTTCGGGCGTGGATACGCCGACAGTCATTGCTTTCAACAACGGGCTGTTTCTGAAAATCGCAGAAGGTGGGAACAAGCTGTTCGGCGTTATTGAAAGCCTGCCTCTGGGCATCGGGATGGGTATGATCGCGCCCAAGGGTATGCGGCCCACGATCTTTTCGACCGATCATCGGCAAATTCACACAAGGTGGAATTGCTACACCGATTCCATGACGCCGCATTTCATTCGTTCGGTGCATGGCGACAACGATTCCGGCGCGCGCGTTTATGGTGTGGAAAAAGACTATTCCGATGCGGAACTGGACCAGATCATGGCAACCCGCTTTCCGTTCACGCGAGCAGAGTTGATGGCGCTGCATCCATGATGACCGACAACCTGCGCGCGGCTGTGTTCATGATGACCGGGTCCAGCGCATTTGCGGTGAACGACACCTTTCTAAAGCTGCTGGGCGACAATCTTGGCATGTTCCAGATCATCACCATGCGCGGGGTCGTGGTGTCGCTGATCTTTGCCCTGCTTTTGTGGATGCAGCGTGCCAAGATCAGCGCGCTGGTGCCGAAAGACAGGTGGCTGCTGGCCATGCGGTCGGGCGCGGAAATGGGGGCGGCGTTCTTCTTCTTCAACGCGTTGTTCCACATGCCCTTGGCGGCGGTCACGGCCATTTTGCAGGTCGTGCCGCTGACTGTTGCGGCTGCGGCCTACCTATTTCTGAAAGAGCCGCTGGGCTGGCGCAGGCTGTCGGCCATTCTGATCGGTATGGGCGGGGTCATGCTGATCGTGCGGCCCGGAACCGACAGTTTTACCATGGCTTCTGTCCATGCGTTGCTGTGCGTCTTAATGGTCACGCTGCGCGATCTGACCACGCGGGTCATGGCCAAGGGCGTGCCCTCTAGCATGGTGGCGCTGACCACGGCCATCGGGGTTACATTGATGGGCGCGGTGGGATCGGTGACGGAACACTGGGTCGTGCCTGCTGCCCTGTCATGGGCTTGGCTGGGCGGAACCGTGGTGTTCACGGTGCTGGGCTATTACCTTGTCATCCTTGCCATGCGCACCGGAGAGCTGACATTCGTTGCCCCGTTTCGGTATGCCTCACTGTTGGCGGCGCTGGTGCTGGGGTGGTTCGTGCTGTCGGAATGGCCCGCACCGCTGACCTTCGCAGGCAGCGCGATCGTGGTCGCAACAGGGGTCTATACGCTTTACCGCGAGGGCCGGGCGCGCCGCCGTGCATTGGCCGCCAAAGCAGCATTGCCACGCGCGCCCGGCGAGTGTTGACAACACCTGCGACTCCACCTATACGCCCCACAATCCACCTATCGCAGACTTTTCTGTGTGGCGGTGCGACTCAGATTAGTAGCGGTCAAGATCCGGGCTAAGCGCCCCGATCCTCTGGAATTCCACCGCGGCGCCCCCACCCTTGGGGACGCAAGCGGTATTCTGCGTTCTGCCTTTCGGGGATTGGGCGCAAACATGAGAGGCGCATAAAGCGTCATGAACACGGGTTGAAACGGGAAGAACCGGAATGCCAACGATCCAACAGCTGATCCGCAAGCCGCGGCAGCCGAAAGTCAAGCGCTCCAAGTCCATGCATCTGGAGCAGTGCCCCCAGAAGCGTGGTGTTTGTACGCGCGTTTACACCACGACGCCGAAAAAGCCGAACTCGGCTATGCGGAAGGTTGCCAAGGTGCGCCTGACCAATGGGTATGAAGTCATCAGCTACATCCCCGGCGAAAAGCACAACCTGCAAGAGCACTCTGTCGTGCTGATTCGCGGCGGCCGCGTCAAAGACCTTCCCGGTGTGCGTTACCACATCCTGCGCGGCGTTCTGGATACGCAGGGCGTGAAAGACCGTAAGCAACGCCGTTCGAAATATGGCGCGAAGCGTCCGAAGTAAGGAGAAGTTCAGATGTCTCGTCGTCACGCCGCTGAAAAGCGCGAAATCCTGCCGGACGCAAAGTTCGGCGACATGGTCCTGTCGAAATTCATGAACAACCTCATGATCGACGGTAAGAAATCGGTCGCTGAATCGATCGTCTATAACGCAATGGACCGGGTCGAGGGCAAGCTGAAGCGCGCGCCCATCGAGGTGTTCCACGAAGCGCTCGACAACATCAAGCCGTCCGTCGAAGTGCGCTCGCGCCGCGTTGGTGGTGCCACCTACCAGGTGCCCGTCGAAGTGCGCCCGACCCGCCGCGAAGCACTGGCGATCCGTTGGCTTATCAAAGCTGCGCGCGCCCGCAACGAGAACACGATGGAAGAGCGTCTGGCCGCCGAGCTGGTCGATGCCGTCAACTCGCGCGGGTCTGCCGTCAAGAAGCGGGAAGACACCCACAAGATGGCCGATGCTAACAAGGCATTCAGCCATTACCGCTGGTAATCCAGTTATTTCTGCAAGCCTGAGGAACTAGATCATGGCACGCGAATACCCCCTAGAGCGCTACCGCAACTTCGGGATCATGGCGCATATTGACGCCGGAAAGACCACGACGACCGAGCGCATCCTGTATTACACCGGCAAGTCGCACAAGATTGGCGAAGTCCATGACGGCGCGGCCACCATGGACTGGATGGAGCAGGAACAAGAGCGTGGCATCACGATCACCTCTGCTGCAACGACCACCTTCTGGGCCAAGACCATCGATGGCGAAAACCAGATCGGTGAGAAGCACCGCTTCAACATCATCGATACTCCCGGCCACGTTGACTTCACCATCGAAGTTGAGCGGTCGTTGGCCGTGCTCGACGGTGCGATCTGCCTGCTCGACGGCAATGCCGGGGTAGAGCCGCAGACCGAAACCGTCTGGCGTCAGGCTGACCGCTACAAAGTTCCGCGCATCGTGTTCGTCAACAAGATGGACAAAATCGGCGCAGACTTCTTCAACTGCGTGAAGATGATCAAGGACCGCACCGGTGCGACCCCGCTGCCGATCCAGCTGCCCATCGGCGCAGAGGATCAGCTGGAAGGCATCATCGACCTTATCGCGATGGAAGAATGGACCTGGCGTGGCGAGGATCTGGGCGCAAGCTGGACCCGTCAGCCGATCCGTGACGATCTGAAGGACTTGGCCGACGAATGGCGCGCCAACATGATCGAAATCGTCTGCGATCAGGACGACGACGTGATGGAAGCCTATCTTGAAGGCAACGAGCCCGACGAAGCGACCCTGCGCCGCCTGATCCGCAAAGGCACGCTGGCACTGGATTTCGTGCCTGTTTGCACCGGTTCTGCGTTCAAGAACAAAGGTGTCCAGCCGCTGCTGAACGCCGTGACCGACTATCTGCCCAGCCCGCTGGACGTGCCCGCCTATATGGGGTTCGACCCGAAGGACGAGACAGAGACCCGCGACATTCCGCGGTCTGCCGATGACGGTCAGCCTTTTGCCGGTCTGGCGTTCAAGATCATGAACGACCCGTTCGTCGGTTCGCTGACCTTTACCCGCATCTATTCGGGCGTCATCAGCAAAGGCGACGGCATCCTGAACTCGACCAAGGGCAAAAAAGAGCGCGTCGGTCGCATGATGATGATGCACTCGAACTCGCGCGAGGAAATCGATTGGGCCGCGGCTGGTGACATTATCGCACTTGCCGGCCTGAAAGAGACCACGACGGGTGACACGCTGTGCGATCCGGCCAAGCCGGTGGTTCTGGAAACCATGACCTTCCCCGATCCCGTGATCGAGATTGCCGTGGAACCCAAAACCAAGGCTGACCAAGAAAAGATGAGCCAAGGTCTGGCACGTCTGGCCGCCGAGGATCCGTCTTTCCGCGTCGAAACCGATCTGGAATCGGGTCAGACCATCATGAAGGGCATGGGCGAGCTTCATCTCGACATTCTGGTCGACCGTCTGAAGCGCGAATTCAAGGTGGAAGCGAATATCGGTGCGCCGCAGGTGGCCTATCGTGAAACGATCAGCCACAAGATCGAACACACCTACACCCACAAGAAGCAGTCGGGTGGTTCTGGTCAGTTCGCAGAGGTCAAGCTGGAAATCAGCCCGACCGAACCGGGCGAAGGCTATTCGTTCGAATCCCGCATCGTCGGCGGCACGGTCCCGAAAGAATACATTCCGGGCGTCGAAAAGGGCATCAACTCTGTCATGGACTCCGGTCCTTTGGCAGGCTTCCCGGTGATCGACTTCAAGGTCGCGCTGCTGGACGGCAAATATCACGATGTCGACTCGTCGGTCTTGGCGTTTGAAATCGCATCGCGGATGGCCATGCGCGAAGGTCTGAAAAAGGCCGGCGCGAAGCTGCTGGAACCGATGATGAAGGTCGAAGTTATCTCGCCCGAGGAATACACGGGTTCGGTGATCGGCGACCTGACCTCGCGTCGTGGCCAAGTGACCGGTCAGGAACAGCGCGGCAACGCGATCGCCATCAACGCTTTCGTGCCGCTTGCAAACATGTTCGGCTACATCAACACGCTGCGGTCCATGTCTTCGGGGCGCGCGAACTTTACGATGCAGTTCGACCATTACGAGCCGGTTCCGCAGAACGTGTCCGAAGAGATCCAGAAGAAATACGCCTGATAGCAGCGGTGCGTGGGTTACCACGCACCCTACAAACCGTAGGGTGCGCGCTTGCGCGCACCGCCCCCCGAGAAAAGGAGATGCCACCATGGCAAAAGCAAAGTTTGACCGGACGAAACCGCATGTGAACATCGGCACGATTGGCCATGTTGACCATGGCAAGACGACGCTGACGGCGGCGATCACGAAGTATTTCGGTGATTTCCGGGCCTATGACCAGATTGACGGTGCGCCCGAAGAAAAGGCGCGCGGGATCACGATCTCGACCGCGCATGTGGAATATGAAACCGAAGCGCGTCACTACGCCCATGTGGACTGCCCCGGCCACGCCGACTACGTCAAGAACATGATCACCGGTGCGGCGCAGATGGACGGCGCGATCCTGGTGGTGAACGCTGCTGACGGCCCGATGCCGCAGACGCGCGAGCACATCCTGCTGGGCCGTCAGGTGGGCATTCCGTTCATGGTTGTGTACATGAACAAGGTCGACCAGGTCGATGACGAGGAACTGCTGGAGCTGGTGGAAATGGAAATCCGCGAGCTGCTGTCCTCCTACGACTACCCGGGCGACGATATTCCGATCATCAAAGGCTCGGCTCTGGCCGCGATGGAAGGGCGTGACCCGGAAATCGGCGAGAACTCGATCCGCGAGCTGCTGGCCGCTGTTGACAGCTACATCCCGACGCCCGAGCGCGCCGTGGACCAGCCCTTCCTGATGCCGATCGAGGACGTGTTCTCGATTTCCGGCCGCGGCACGGTTGTGACCGGTCGTGTGGAACGCGGCGTCATCAATGTGGGCGATTCGATCGAGATCGTGGGCATTCGCGACACCAAGACCACGACCTGCACGGGTGTGGAAATGTTCCGCAAGCTGCTGGATCGGGGTGAGGCTGGCGACAATATCGGTGCGCTGCTGCGCGGCATTGGCCGTGAAGATGTCGAGCGCGGGCAGGTGCTGTGCAAGCCGAAATCGGTGACGCCGCACACGCATTTCGAAGCCGAGGCCTATATCCTGACCAAGGAAGAAGGCGGCCGCCACACCCCGTTCTTCGCGAATTATCGCCCGCAATTCTACTTCCGCACGACGGATGTGACCGGCACGGTCCAGCTTCCCGAAGGCACGGAAATGGTGATGCCCGGCGACAACCTGAAATTCGAGGTCGAGCTGATCGCGCCCATCGCCATGGAAGAGAAGCTGCGCTTCGCCATCCGTGAAGGCGGCCGCACCGTCGGCGCAGGCGTCGTGTCGAAAATCATCAAGTGATGCGTCATCGGCGCGCCCTGTCAGGTGCGTCGAAGATCATCGCATATTGTGACGGGTAGGGTGCGTGGTTTCCACGCACCACGCCTTTCGAGGGAAAAGAAGATGCAAGGTCAGAATATCCGCATCCGGCTCAAGGCCTTCGATTACCGCGTGCTAGATGCTAGCACGCAGGAAATCGTGAACACGGCCAAGCGGACGGGCGCCCAGGTGCGCGGTCCGATCCCGCTGCCGAACAAGATTGAAAAGTTCACGGTTCTTCGTGGTCCGCATGTCGACAAGAAATCGCGCGACCAGTGGGAGATCCGCACGCATAAACGTCTTCTCGACATTGTCGACCCGACCCCGCAGACCGTGGACGCGCTGATGAAGCTCGACCTCGCCGCCGGTGTCGATGTCGAGATCAAAGTGTAAGGAGCCAGGACAATGCGCTCTGGAGTTATCGCAAAGAAGCTGGGCATGACCCGGCTGTTCATGGAGGACGGGCGGCAAGTTCCCGTGACGGTCCTTCAACTTGATGGGTTGCAGGTCGTCGCTCAGCGGACTGCGGACCGGGATGGGTATACGGCTGTTCAGTTGGGTGCGGGCACGGCGAAAGCCAAGCGTGTCGCAGCCCCGATGCGTGGTCATTTCGCCAAGGCAAGCGTTGCGCCCAAGCGCAAACTGGCCGAATTCCGCGTCAGCCCCGATTGCATGATCGATGTGGGTGAGGAAATCACCGCCGACCATTACTTCGAAGGTCAGTTCGTGGATATCGCGGGCACCTCGATCGGTAAGGGGTTTGCCGGTGCTATGAAGCGCCACAATTTTGGCGGTCTACGCGCCTCGCATGGTGTGTCGATCAGCCACCGTTCGCACGGGTCCACGGGCCAGTGTCAGGACCCCGGCAAGGTGTTCAAGGGCAAGAAGATGGCGGGTCACATGGGTGCTGCCCGTGTGACGACCCAGAACCTTCAGGTTGTGCGCACCGATAGCGAGCGCGGCCTGATCATGGTCAAGGGCGCTGTCCCCGGGTCCAAGGGCGGCTGGGTCACGAT
This sequence comes from Roseibaca calidilacus, assembly GCF_001517585.1. Classification (NCBI taxonomy): domain Bacteria; kingdom Pseudomonadati; phylum Pseudomonadota; class Alphaproteobacteria; order Rhodobacterales; family Paracoccaceae; genus Roseinatronobacter; species Roseibaca calidilacus. Next base: position 247,314 of record NZ_FBYC01000001.1, read on the forward strand.
CAAGGATGCGGTGAAAAAGCCGTTCCCCGAGAACGCGATCATGCCTGCTGCGCTGAAATCCGCCGCCGAAGCCGCGCGCAAGGCTGCTGAAGAAGCTGCCGCTGCTGCCGCTGCCGAGGAAGAAGCAGCCCGTCAGGCCGCTCTGGAAGCCGAAGCCGCAGAGCAGGAAGCTGCTTTGAAAGCGGCCGAGGCACAGATCGAAGCCGATAAGAAGGAAGGCGAGTGATATGAAACTCGACATCGTTAACCTGCAAGCGGGCAAAGCCGGCGAAGTCGAGCTGAACGAGGCCATTTTCGGCCTCGAGCCGCGCGCCGACATCCTACACCGCGTGGTGCGCTGGCAGAGGGCGAAAGCCCAAGCTGGCACCCACAAGGTAAAAACCCGGTCGGAAACCAGCTATTCCACCAAGAAGATCTACCGCCAGAAGGGCACCGGTGGCGCACGCCATGGTGACCGGAACGCGCCGATTTTCCGCAAAGGTGGTGTTTACAAGGGGCCGACCCCGCGCAGCCATGCGCATGACCTTCCCAAGAAGGTGCGTGCTCTGGGCCTGCGCATGGCGCTGTCCGCCAAGGCGGGCGCTGGCAAGCTTGTTGTTCTGGATTCGACCGATATGGCCGAAGCCAAGACCGCCGTGCTGGCCAAGGCCGCCAAGGACCTGGGCTGGAAAAAGGCCCTGATTATCGACGGTGCGGAAGTGAGCGAGAATTTCGCCCGCGCCGCGCGCAACCTGGATGGTGTCGATGTGCTGCCGTCGATCGGGGCGAATGTCTATGACATCCTGCGCCGCGACACGCTGGTCATCACCCGTGCGGGTCTTGAAGCACTGGAGGCTCGACTGGCATGAGCGTGAAAGCTGAACATTACGACGTGATCCGCAAGCCGATCATCACCGAGAAGGCCACGATGGCGTCTGAAGCCAACGCGGTTGTGTTCGAGGTGGCGGTCGATGCGAATAAGCCGCAGATCAAGGATGCGGTCGAAGCGATCTTCGGCGTGAAGGTGAAAGCGGTGAACACCTCTATCACCAAGGGCAAGACCAAGACGTTCCGCGGGGTCAAAGGCCGCCGCAAGGATGTCAAGAAAGCCTATGTCACGCTCGAAGAGGGAAATGCTATCGACGTGACCACCGGGCTTTGATAAGTGAGACGCGACTCAGCGGCCCCGACGCTCTCGGGGCCGTTGGTTATTTGGCGCAACGCGCGCCGATTGACGAAACCGGACCTTTTGGTCCAGAGCTAACGGAAGACAGAAAGCATGGCACTCAAGTCGTATAAACCGACGACGCCGGGCCAGCGTGGGCTGGTTCTGATCGACCGTTCGGAGCTTTGGAAAGGTCGCCCGGTCAAGGCCCTTACGCAGGGTTTGACCAAATCGGGCGGTCGGAACAACACCGGACGGATTACCGCACGCCGCATCGGCGGTGGCGCGAAGCGCCTGTATCGCATTGTCGATTTCAAGCGCAACAAACTGGATGTTCCGGCTACCGTGGAACGGATCGAATACGACCCGAACCGCACGGCCTTCATCGCGCTTGTCAAATATGAAGATGGCGAGCAGGCTTACATCTTGGCGCCGCAGCGTTTGGCTGTGGGTGACAAGGTGATCGCAAGCGCCAAGGCTGATATCAAGCCGGGCAATGCGATGCCGTTCTCGGGCATGCCCATCGGCACGATCGTCCACAACATCGAGATGAAGCCCGGCAAGGGCGGTCAGATCGCGCGTTCGGCTGGCACCTATGCCCAGTTCGTGGGTCGTGACGGTGGCTACGCGCAGATCCGCCTGTCCTCGGGCGAGCTGCGCCTTGTGCGCCAGGAATGCTTCGCCACCATTGGCGCGGTGTCCAACCCCGACCATTCGAACCAGAATTTCGGTAAAGCTGGCCGCACCCGTCATCAGGGCAAGCGCCCGTCGGTGCGCGGTGTCGCGATGAACCCGATCGATCACCCCCATGGTGGTGGTGAAGGTCGCACCTCGGGTGGCCGGACGCCGGTTACGCCTTGGGGTAAAGACACCAAGGGTCGCAAGACGCGCTCCAACAAGCAGACCGACAAGTATATTCTGCGGTCTCGCCACGCGAAGAAGAAGGGTCGCTAATCCATGGCACGTTCAGTTTGGAAGGGCCCTTTCGTCGATGCTTACGTTTTGAAAAAAGCGGAAAAAGCACGCGAGTCGGGTCGCAATGAAGTCATCAAGATCTGGTCGCGCCGCTCGACCATCCTGCCCCAGTTCGTTGGTCTGACCTTCGGCGTCTATAACGGGAAAAAGCATGTTCCCGTCAATGTGACCGAAGACATGATCGGCCAGAAGTTCGGGGAATATTCGCCGACGCGCACCTATTACGGGCACGCGGCCGACAAAAAAGCGAAACGGAAATAAGCCATGGGTAAAGAGACAAATCCGCGCCGCGTGGCCGAGAATGAAGCAATGGCGAAGACGCGCATGCTGCGCACTTCGCCGCAGAAGCTGAACCTCGTCGCTGCGATGATCCGCGGCAAGAAAGTGGATCGTGCTTTGACCGATCTGACCTTCTCCAAGAAGCGTATTGCTGGCGACGTCAAGAAATGCCTGCAATCGGCGATTGCCAACGCCGAAAACAACCACGGTCTGGATGTAGACGCGTTGGTTGTGGCCGAAGCATGGGTTGGCAAGAACCTGGTCATGAAGCGGGGCCGTCCGCGCGCACGCGGTCGCTTCGGCAAGATCATGAAGCCGTTTTCCGAACTGACCATCAAGGTTCGCCAGGCCGAGGAGCAAGCATAATGGGTCACAAGGTAAATCCGATTGGCATGCGCCTTCAGGTCAACCGGACCTGGGACAGCCGCTGGTTCGCGGAAAGCAAGGATTACGGCAACCTGTTGCTGGAAGACCTTAAAATCCGTGACTTCATTCATGAAGAGTGCAAGCAGGCTGGCATCAGCCGCGTGATTATCGAACGTCCGCACAAGAAGTGCCGCGTCACGATCCACACGGCGCGTCCGGGTGTCATTATCGGCAAAAAAGGCGCCGATATCGAAACCCTGCGCAAGAAGCTGGCAAACTTCACCGCATCCGACCTGCACCTGAACATCGTCGAAATCCGCAAGCCGGAACTGGACGCGCAGTTGGTGGCAGAATCGATCACGCAACAGCTGGAACGCCGTGTCAGCTTCCGTCGCGCCATGAAACGCGCGGTGCAGAACGCGATGCGCATGGGCGCCTTGGGCATCCGTGTGAACCTGGCTGGCCGTTTGGGCGGCGCAGAGATTGCGCGCACCGAATGGTATCGCGAGGGTCGCGTTCCGCTGCACACGTTGCGGGCAGATATTGATTACGCGCATTCCGAAGGCCTGACGGCTTATGGCATCATCGGTGTGAAGGTGTGGATCTTCAAGGGCGAGATCATGGAGCATGATCCGCAAGCCCGCGATCGTCGGCATCAGGAACTTCAGGACAGCGGCGGCGCACAGCGCCCGCGTCGCTGAGCCGAGTGAAGGAGTAGAGCAATGCTACAACCGAAACGGACGAAGTTCCGCAAGCAGCACAAAGGCCGGATCAAGGGCGAAGCAAAGGGCGGGTTCGACCTGAACTTCGGCGGCTACGGTCTGAAAGCGCTGGAACCTGAGCGCATCACCGCGCGCCAGATCGAAGCTGCACGCCGTGCCATGACGCGCCACATGAAGCGTCAGGGCCGTGTCTGGATCCGCATCTTCCCGGATGTGCCCGTCACCTCCAAGCCCACCGAAGTGCGGATGGGTAAAGGTAAGGGTTCGGTCGATTTCTGGGCTGCCAAGGTCAAGCCCGGCCGCGTGATGTTCGAGATTGACGGTGTCGGAGATGCCGTGGCGCGTGAAGCGCTGCGTCTGGCCGCAATGAAACTGCCGATCAAGACCCGCGTCGTTCAGCGCGAAGACTGGTAAGGCGTTTGGTGCGTGTCAGGCACGCACCTTGCCAAACGATCGGATATCCCGGCTTTGCACAAGCCGGGATATCTTCTTTCCAAGGAGCACTTGCCAAGCGGGCGCATCGCGCCTATACGGCACGCTCATCCACCTCCGCCGGGAATCAGGGTGACCCTTACCCAAGGGGCCTTCCGGTGATTGTTGACTGAAGGAATGGCCATGAAAGCCGAAGATCTGCGATCCAAAACACCGGATCAGTTGCGCGACGAACTCGTTGCGCTGAAAAAGGAAGCGTTCAACCTGCGCTTCCAAAAGGCGACCAACCAGCTGGAAAACACGGCTCGTATTCGCCAGGTCCGTCGGGACGCCGCGCGCGTTTCGACCATCCTCAACGAAAAAGCCGCTGAAGCGGCGGCGAACTAAGGAGCTGGCCCATGCCCAAACGCATCCTGCAAGGCAAGGTGACGAGCGACAAAAACGAGCAGACCGTCACGGTTCTGGTTGAGCGCCGCTTCACGCACCCCGTTATGAAGAAGACGGTTCGCAGCACGAAGAAATATCGTGCCCACGATCCGCTGAACCAATTCAAGGTTGGTGACACCGTTCGTATCATCGAATGTGCGCCGATCTCGAAGTCCAAGCGCTGGGAGGTTCTGGTCGACGCTGAGGCGTAAGATCCGTTCCAATCAGACTTATCGAAACCCTGGGCGTAGTGCCCAAAGGTCGGGAGAAACCCAATGATCCAGATGCAGACCAATCTGGATGTTGCTGACAACTCTGGCGCACGCCGAGTTCAGTGCATCAAGGTCCTCGGCGGCTCCAAGCGGCGCTATGCGTCGGTGGGCGACATCATCGTGGTGTCGGTCAAGGAAGCCATTCCGCGGGGCCGCGTGAAGAAGGGCGACGTGCGTAAAGCTGTCGTCGTTCGGACCGCAAAAGAAGTGCGTCGTGAAGACGGCACATCCATCCGCTTCGACCGAAATGCGGCCGTGATCCTCAACAACTCTGGCGAACCTGTCGGCACCCGTATCTTCGGGCCGGTGGTGCGCGAGCTGCGCGCGAAGAACTTCATGAAGATCATCTCGCTCGCGCCGGAGGTGTTGTAATGGCTGCGAAACTGAAAAAAGGCGACAAGGTCGTCGTGCTGACCGGCAAGGACAAGGGTAAGCAGGGCGAGATTTCTGCCGTCATGCCCAAGGCCAACAAAGCCGTTGTCGACGGGATCAACATCTCGATTCGCCACACCAAGCAAAGCCAGACCAGCCAAGGTGGCCGCCTGCCGCAGGCAATGCCCATTGATCTGTCGAATCTGGCAATCGTTGACGCGAACGGAAAGCCCACCCGCGTCGGCTTCCGCGAGGAAGACGGCAAGAAGGTGCGCTACGCCAAGACAACCGGGGAGGCGATCTGATGCTGGATCAAGCCAACTACACCCCTCGTCTGCGGACGGTCTACAAAGACACGATCCGTTCCGCGATGAAGGAAGAATTCGGCTACAAGAACGACATGATGATCCCGAAGCTCGACAAGATCGTGCTGAATATGGGCATCGGTGAAGCCGTCAAGGACACCAAGAAGATCAAATCTGCGCAAGCCGATCTGACCGCGATTGCCGGTCAGAAGGCCGTCATCACCAAGGCGCGCAATTCGATCGCCGGGTTCCGCGTCCGTGAAGAAATGCCGCTGGGTGTGAAAGTCACGCTGCGCGGTGAGCGGATGTATGAATTCCTCGACCGTCTGATCAACATCGCGCTGCCGCGCGTCCGCGACTTCCGCGGCGTTAAGGGCACGTCGTTCGATGGCAATGGCAACTATGCCATGGGGATCAAGGAACACATCGTGTTCCCCGAGATCAACTTCGATCAGATCGACGAGATGTGGGGCATGGATATCATCATCTGCACCACGGCGAAAACCGACGCGGAAGCCAAGGCGCTGTTGAAGCATTTCAACATGCCCTTCACAAGCTGACGCGAGAGGGAGAGAACCAATGGCTAAAAAAGCAATGGTCGAGCGCGAAAAGAAGCGTCAGAAGCTGGTGGCGAAGTATTCCGCCAAGCGCGCTGAGCTGAAAGCAATCGCCGCCGACGCCGAACGTCCGATGGAAGAGCGTTTCAAGGCAAACCTGAAACTGGCACAGTTGCCGCGGAATTCTTCGGAAACCCGCTTGCACAACCGCTGCCAGCTGTCGGGTCGCCCGAAGGCTTATTATCGCAAACTGAAACTGTCGCGGATCGCGCTGCGGGATCTGGCCTCTAAGGGTCAAATTCCGGGCATGGTCAAGTCGAGCTGGTAAGGAGAAGGGATCATGTCCATGAACGATCCGCTCGGCGATATGCTGACCCGTATCCGCAACGCGCAAATGCGTGGCAAATCGACCGTGCGTTCGCCCGCGTCGAAGCTGCGCGCCTGGGTGCTCGATGTGCTTCAGGGTGAAGGGTATATCCGCGGCTATGAGCGCGTCACAAGCGCCGATGGTCACGCGGAACTGGAAATCGCGCTGAAATATGCCGATGGTCAGCCCGTCATCCGCGAATTGAAGCGCATCTCGACCCCTGGTCGTCGCGTGTATTCCGGTGTTCGTGAAATCCCGCAGGTCCGCAACGGCCTAGGTATTTCGGTTGTCTCCACGCCGAAAGGTGTGATGTCCGACGCAGCAGCCCGCGCCGCCAATGTTGGTGGCGAAGTGCTCTGCCGTGTGTTCTGAGGAGGGCTGAGATGTCTCGTATTGGCAAAAAGCCTGTCGAACTGCCTTCGGGCGTGAGCGCGCAGGTCTCGGGCCAGACCATCGAGGTCAAGGGCCCCAAGGGCACCCGCAGCTTCACCGCTGGCGATGATGTGGATATCGTGCTGGACGGCAACACCGTGTCCGTCAAACCGCGCGGGTTGTCCAAGCGCGCACGCCAGCAGTGGGGTATGACCCGCTCTATGGTGGCGAACTTGGCCACCGGCGTGACCACCGGCTTCAAAAAAGAGCTGGAACTGGTCGGCGTTGGTTACCGTGCCGCGATGCAGGGCAAAGACCTGAAGCTGTCTTTGGGTTACAGCCACGAAGTGATCTTCGAGGTTCCCGCCGGCATCACCATCACCGCGCCAAAGCAGACTGAAGTTGTTGTCGAAGGTATCGACCAGCAGCAGGTCGGCGAAGTGGCCGCAAACATCCGCAAGTGGCGGTCGCCAGAGCCCTATAAGGGCAAAGGCATTCGCTACAAGGACGAGTATATCTTCCGTAAGGAAGGCAAGAAGAAGTAAGGGCGCGAAAGATGGCGAACACAAAGCAAAAGCTGTTCCAAAAACGCCGCCTGCGCGTTCGGAACAAACTGAAAAAATCGGCCAACGGGCGTCCGCGTCTGTCTGTCCACCGCTCCAACAAGAACATCAGCGTTCAGCTGATCGACGATGTGCGCGGTGTGACATTGGCTTCGGCCTCGACGCTGGAAAAAGATTTCGGTGTCGTGGGTGTCAACAACAAGGACGCAGCCGCCAAGATTGGTGCCGCGATTGCCGAGCGCGCAAAAGCCGCTGGCGTCGAGGAATGCTATTTCGACCGTGGCGGCTTCATCTTTCATGGGAAGGTCAAGGCACTTGCCGACGCCGCCCGTGAAGGCGGCCTGAAGTTCTGAGGAGACGATTATGGCAGAAAGAGAAAACCGCCGGGACCGCCGCGAACAGCGCGAGGAAACCCCGGAATTCGCCGATCGTCTGGTTGCGATCAACCGCGTGTCGAAAACCGTGAAAGGCGGCAAACGCTTCGGCTTTGCAGCGCTCGTGGTGGTCGGCGATCAGCGCGGTCGCGTTGGGTTTGGCAAGGGTAAGGCGAAAGAAGTGCCCGAAGCCATCCGCAAGGCGACCGAGCAGGCCAAGCGCCAGATGGTGCGTGTGCCGCTGAAGGATGGTCGCACCCTGCATCATGACATCGAAGGCCGCCATGGCGCGGGCAAGATTGTCATGCGTCAGGCCGTGCCGGGGACCGGTATCATTGCCGGTGGTCCGATGCGCGCCGTGTTCGAGATGCTGGGCCTGCAAGATGTTGTGGCCAAGTCGCTCGGCAGCCAGAACCCTTACAACATGATCCGCGCGACTTTTGACGCGCTCAAGAACTCTGCCAGCCCCCGTCAGGTGGCGCAGCGTCGCGGCAAGAAGGTGGCAGATATCCTGCGCAAGCCTGAAGCCGAGACCGAAACCGCAGACGCGTAAGGAAGGGTCGAACTCATGGCTAAAACCATCGTCGTCAAGCAGATCGGCTCTCCGATCCGCCGCCCTGCCGTTCAGCGTGCCACGCTGGTCGGTCTGGGCCTGAATAAGATGCACCGCACCCGCGAGCTGGAAGACACCCCTTCCGTGCGCGGCATGGTCAACTCTATCCCGCATCTGGTCACGATCATCGAAGAGCGTGGCTGATACAGCCGTGGGGTGCGCGTATTTGCGCGCCCTACTTTTTATTTGGCCGTGTGGCCCTGATCCGTCGCTGGCAGGGCTTTCCGGCATAGGAGAAGCGACATGAAACTGAACGAACTTCACGACAATCCCGGCGCAACCAAAAAGCGGATGCGCGTTGGCCGTGGTCCCGGCTCTGGCAAGGGCAAGATGGGTGGCCGCGGTATCAAGGGTCAGAAATCCCGCTCGGGTGTGGCCATCAATGGCTACGAAGGTGGCCAGATGCCGCTGTATATGCGCCTGCCGAAGCGTGGCTTCAACAAGCCCAACCGCGCGCGCTATGCGGTCGTCAACCTTGGCCTGATCGAGAAATTCATCGGCGAAGGCAAGCTGGACGCGACTGCGACCATCACCGAAGACGCGCTGGTCGCGTCCGGTCTGGTCCGCCGCAAACTGGACGGTGTGCGCGTTCTGGCCAAGGGCGAGATCACGACGAAGGTTGATCTGTCGGTGACCGGTGCTTCGAAATCTGCGGTGGACGCGGTTGAGAAGGCGGGTGGGTCCGTTCAAATCATCGCGCCTGCGCCGAAAAACGAAGGCGCGGCTGCCGAATAAAGGTTGTGAGGGGAAGCATAGCCCCTTACATCACCCCAGACAGGGTTTTCGCGCCGCCGACCGCACCCCGGTCTGGCGGCGTTGACATGACAGAGAGAGACGCAGATGGCATCTGGTGCTGATCAACTCGCGGCAAATACAAGCTGGGGTGCGCTGGCAAAGGCGACTGACCTTCGCAAACGCATCTTTTTTGCGCTTGGTCTGCTGATTGTCTACCGTATCGGGACGTATATTCCGGTTCCCGGCATTGACGGTCTGGCGCTGCGCGAGTTTATGGATGAAGCAGCATCTGGCATCGGGGGCATGCTGAACATGTTCACCGGCGGCGCGATCAGCCGGATGGGTATCTTTGCGCTTGGCATCATGCCCTATATTTCCGCCGCGATCATCGTGCAGCTTGTCGGTGCAATGTATGAACCGTGGAAAGCCCTGAAAAAAGAAGGTGAAATGGGGCGGCGCAAGCTGAACCAATACACCCGTTACCTGACCGTTATGCTGGCGCTTGGGCAATCCTACGGTCTGGCCGTGTCGCTGGAAGCGGGCGATCTGGCGACCGATCCGGGTTGGTTCTTCCGCGCGGCCGTGGTGATTACGCTTGTGGGCGGCACCATGTTCTTGATGTGGCTGGGCGAGCAGATCACCGAACGCGGCATCGGCAATGGTATTTCTCTGATCATCTTCGTCGGGATCATTGCAGAGATCCCCGCCGCTCTGGCCAATTTCTTGGCACAAGGCCGCTCGGGAGAGATTTCGCCCGCCGTCATCATCGGTGTGATTGTGATGATTGTGGCCGTGATTGCCTTCGTGGTGTTCATGGAGCGCGCGATCCGCAAGATCAGCATTCAATATCCGCGCCGCCAAGTGGGCATGAAAGTGTTCGACGGCGGCTCGTCGCATCTGCCAATCAAGGTGAACCCGGCCAATGTGATCCCGGCGATCTTTGCCTCTTCCTTGCTGCTGCTGCCGACGACCTTGGCGACCTTCTCTGGCAATTCTCAGTCCGAGATCATGGCGACCGTTCTGGCCTATTTCGGCCCCGGTCAGCCGGCGTATCTGCTGTTCTTCACGGCGATGATTGTCTTTTTCACATTCTTCTACACGCAGAATGTTGCGTTCAAGACAGATGAAGTTGCCGAGAACCTGAAAAACCAGAACGGGTTTGTTCCCGGTATCCGCCCGGGCAAGCGCACAGAGGAATATCTGGATTACGTTGTTGTCCGCTTGGTGACGGTCGGGTCCATCTATTTGGCCGCGGTCTGTTTGCTGCCGGAAATACTGCGCGGCCAGTTGGCGATTCCGTTCTATTTTGGCGGCACGTCGGTGTTGATTATCGTTTCTGTCACGATGGACACGATCAACCGTGTGCAGTCGCATCTGATCGCGCATCAGTATGAAGGTCTGCTGGAAAGATCCAACCTGCGTGGCAAATCCCGCAAGCGCAGTGGTAAACCGAAGGCTCCGGCGCGGCGATGAACATTATTCTGATCGGGCCGCCGGGGGCCGGAAAAGGAACGCAGGCACAAAAACTGGTGGCCACGCGCGGTATGGTGCAGCTCTCTACGGGCGATATGCTGCGGGCCGCGAAAACCTCTGGCACAGAGATCGGCAATCGTGTGGCAGAGGTGATGGACAAGGGCGAGCTCGTCACTGATGAGATCGTCATTGGCCTGATCGAGGAGAAGCTCGAACAAGGCTCTGCCGGTGGGTTCATTTTCGATGGCTTTCCGCGCACGCTGGCGCAGGCCGATGCCTTGGGCGCGCTGCTGGATCGCAATGGCACTGGGCTGCACGCCGTGATTGAACTGGTTGTGGATGATGCGGCACTGGTGGGGCGCATTGTAAAGCGCGCCGACGAAGCGCGCGCCGCTGGCCAACCCGTGCGCCGCGATGACACGCCAGAGGTGTTCAATGACCGTCTGCGCGCCTACTACAAGCAGACTGCGCCGCTTCTGGGCTATTATCATGCCAAGGGCCAGCTTCGTCAGGTTGACGGCATGGCCAGCATGGACGCGGTCGAAGCCCAGATCGCAAGCATTCTTGGCTCATGAGCCTTGCTGTCGGTCAACGGTTGCGCTGCGATTTCGGCCTGTCCGAAGCGCTCGGCCAGCTTTTGATCTGGGTGGTGCTTGTCATCATCACCTTTGGGCTGGCGCTGTTTGTCTTGCCCTACTATTTCCTGAAAGCCCCGATCAACAAAACAACCGTGCTTGACGCCGAAGGAAACGCGGTTGCCCGGTTGTCGGTCGAAGTGGGCTTTGCGGATATCCTGGGCCATGCTATTATCTGGCTGGTTCTGACTATCCTGACCTTGGGGCTTGCCTATTTCATTTACTGGCAATCCGTGGTCAAACGGCTGATGAATGCGACCGTCACAGTGCCGCTGTGATCGGGTCTTGACCTTGGCCGCAAAAGCACATACCCGACACGCCTGAGATAAGAATCGCGTCTGCACGGCAGTCTGTCTGCCACAGGCGCTTTTCGTTTTGGAATGCACGCGGGGGGCCAAAGCGCCCCGTGTTGTGAAAAAAGGTTCTGGGATTACGGAACCGCAACGAAAGGAACGAACCGCGTGGCACGTATTGCTGGCGTAAACATCCCTACAGGAAAGCGCGTTGTCATCGCGTTGACCTATATTCACGGCATTGGCCCCAAGGCTGCATCGGACATCTGTGCCGCTGTCGGCATTGAACTGACCCGCCGTGTCAACGAACTGTCCGATGCCGAAGTGCTTGCTGTGCGCGAGCATATTGATGCGAATTACACCGTCGAAGGCGATCTGCGCCGCGAAGTGTCCATGAACGTCAAGCGCATGATGGATATCGGCTCGTATCGCGGTCTGCGCCATCGTCGCAACCTTCCCGTGCGCGGTCAGCGCACCCATACCAATGCGCGCACGCGCAAGGGCCCGGCAAAAGCTATTGCCGGCAAGAAGAAGTAAGGGAAGGCTTGTTTCATGGCTCGTGATAAAACGCGCGTAAAGCGCAAGGTTCGCAAGAATATCGCCGCTGGTGTCGCTCATGTGAATTCCAGCTTCAACAACACCAAGATCCTGATTTCCGACGTGCAGGGCAACGCGATTTCGTGGTCGTCTGCTGGCACGATGGGCTTCAAGGGCTCGCGCAAATCGACCCCTTACGCCGCGCAGTTGGCCGCCGAAGATGCGGGCAAGAAAGCGCAGGAACATGGCGTGAAAACGCTGGATGTCGAAGTGCAGGGTCCGGGTTCGGGCCGCGAATCGGCGCTGCGCGCGCTGGCCGCTGTTGGCTTCAACATCACGTCCATCCGCGATGTAACGCCGATGGCGCATAACGGCTGCCGCCCGCCGAAGCGCCGTCGCGTCTAAGGCCGGTTTGGTTTTGCCAGGCCCCGCTCTTCTGTGGGGTCTGGTTTTCTGTCTTTTAGATCCTCGGGCGTCGCACGGGCTTGGGCATGACCCGGCGACAAGAATGGAGGCGACACATGATCCATAAAAACTGGCAAGAGCTTATCAAGCCGGCACAGCTTGACGTAAAACCGGGTGCCGATAGCGCCCGCCGTGCGACCATCGTTGCAGAACCGCTGGAGCGTGGCTTCGGTCTGACTTTGGGCAACGCGCTGCGTCGCGTGCTGATGGCATCGCTGCAAGGCGCTGCGATCACATCGGTTCAGATCGACAATGTCCTACACGAGTTCTCCTCTGTGCCGGGCGTGCGCGAGGACGTGACCGACATCGTCCTGAACCTGAAAAGCGTTGCGCTGCGCATGGATGTCGAAGGCCCGAAGCGGGTGTCGATCTCGGCGCAGGGTCCGGGCGTTGTCACGGCAGGCGATATCGAAACCAGCGCCGGGATAGAGGTCCTGAACAAGGATCTGGTTATCTGCCATATTGATGACGGTGCGTCGGTTTACATGGAACTGACGGTCAATACCGGCAAGGGCTATGTCAGCGCCGACAAGAACCGCCCCGAGGATGCGCCCATTGGTCTGATCCCGATTGACGCGATCTTCTCGCCGGTCAAGCGTGTCAGCTATGATGTTCAGCCAACCCGCGAGGGGCAGGTGTTGGATTATGACAAGCTGACGATGAAAGTCGAAACCGACGGTTCCGTCCGCCCGGAAGACGCCGTTGCCTACGCCGCGCGCATTCTGCAAGACCAGTTGCAGATCTTCGTCAATTTCGATGAGCCGGAATCGGCCGGGTCGAAGGATGATGATGACGGTCTGGAGTTCAACCCGCTTCTGCTGAAGAAAGTGGACGAGCTGGAACTGTCCGTGCGCTCTGCGAACTGCCTGAAGAACGACAACATCGTCTATATCGGCGATCTGATCCAGAAAACCGAAGCGGAAATGCTGCGCACCCCGAACTTCGGCCGCAAATCCTTGAACGAGATCAAGGAAGTGCTGTCGGGCATGGGGCTGCATCTGGGCATGGATGTGGAAGAATGGCCGCCAGAGAATATCGACGAACTGGCCAAGCGTTTCGAGGATCAATTCTGATCCTTTGCGGGGTGGGCGCGCCAAGCGCCCGCCCCATACGATCGGGCATCCGCCCCAAGGAGAGCCGAGGTCACGCAGCCACGGCCAGACAAAGTAAAACACGACGTTAAGGAGAAATGACATGCGTCACGCCCGTGGCTACCGCCGCCTGAACCGCACCGCCGAGCACCGCAAGGCGCTGTTCTCGAACATGGCGGGTTCGCTGATTGAACACGAACAGATCAAGACCACCTTGCCGAAGGCCAAGGAACTGCGTCCGATCGTAGAAAAGCTGATTACGCTGGCGAAGCGCGGCGATCTGCACGCGCGCCGTCTGGCCGCCGCCCAGCTGAAGCAGGACAAGGATGTCAAGAAACTGTTCGACATTCTTGGCCCGCGCTACAAAGATCGTCAGGGTGGTTACATCCGCATCCTGAAAGCTGGCTTCCGCTATGGCGACATGGCGCCGATGGCGATCATCGAATTCGTAGAGCGTGATCCGGCCGCCAAAGGCGCTGCCGATCTGGCCCGCGAAGACGCGGCTGCCGCGCAGGACTAAGCGAGACACCAGAATGACAAAGGCCCGTGCGCAGTTTGCGCGCGGGCCTTTTGCTTTGGGCGGCGTGGCCCCATATTGCCCCTAACGCGTTCAAGGAGGCTGCCCCGTGTTTCGTATCGTGACCTTGTGCCTTGCCGTCAGTTTGGCAGGCGTGTTTCCGGCGCTGGCCCAGACGGTGCCGCAATCCATGGCGCAAATCCAACTGTCTTACGCGCCGCTTGTCAAACAGGCCGCGCCCGCAGTGGTCAACATCTATGCGCAGCGGGTGGTGGCCGAACGCCGCAATCCTTTTGCAGATGACCCGTTCTTCGGCGATCTGTTCCGTAATTTCGGCCAAGCAACGCCGCGCGTGCAAAACTCGCTTGGGTCGGGGGTGATTGTCGGCGCCGATGGGTTGGTTGTGTCGAATTATCATGTCGTGGGGCAGGCGACAGAAATTCGCGTTGTGCTGAACGACCGCCGCGAATTCGTGGCAGAGGTCGTGCTGACGGATGAAGAAAGCGACCTTGCCGTATTGCAATTGCAGGGCGCCCGCGATTTGCCTGCCTTGCCCTTGGCCGATTCTGACAAGGCCGAAGTGGGCGATCTGGTCTTGGCCATCGGCAACCCCTTCGGCGTGGGGCAGACGGTGTCCAGCGGGATCGTCTCTGGTCTTGCGCGGTCTGGCATCGCGGTTGGGTCGGGGCGCGGGTATTTTCTGCAAACCGATGCACCCATCAACCCCGGCAATTCTGGCGGTGCGCTGGTAAACATGGCGGGCGAATTGGTCGGGGTGAACACGGCGATCATCACCCGGTCCGGCGGGTCGAACGGCATTGGCTTTGCCATTCCGGCCAATCTGGTGGCGCAGGTCGTCGCGCAGGCGCGTGACGGGCGCGCGCGTTTCCAGCGCCCTTGGGCGGGTGTGACCGCGCAGGCGGTTGACGCGAATTTGGCAGAGGCGTTCGGCCAAACCATCCCCGCTGGTGTGGTGCTACTGGACCTGCACCCGGACAGCCCTTTGGCGCAGGCCGGGTTGCAGCGCGGCGATGTTATCCTGTCGGTCGATGGAGGCGAGGTGAATTCCGCCCCTGAAATGATGTTTCGCATGTCGGCCCAAGGCATTGGCGCGCAGTCGGTTCTGGAATTTCGGCGTGGCTCACAAACCCGCGAGGTGACGGTTGATCTGATTGCACCGCCGGAAACCCCGCCGCGGGACACGCGCCAGATAGGGGGGCGTGCCGCGCTTTCCGGGCTGGAGGTGATGCGCATAAACCCTGCCGTAATCGCGGAATTTGGCCTGTCGCCAGAGGCCGAGGGCGTGCTAGTCACGCAAGCGCGCAATCTGGCCGGGCGTGTGGGCTTGCGGCCTGGCGACATTTTGCTGGCCATTAATGGCACGCGCGTGGACAGCACTGCGGATGTCGTGCGCCTGTCGCAGGCGCAAACCCGCACATGGGTGATAGAACTGATCCGCGAGGGGCGTGAGCTCTCGTTGCGGTTTCGGCTGTAACCGATCCGTTCGGCGCGCTAGGCTGGGCCATGGCTGACCTGTTCGACACTGCCGCCGACAAGGCGCCCCCGCCCGGCCCGCGCCCTTTGGCCGACAGGCTGCGCCCGCGGGCCCTGTCAGAGGTGATCGGGCAGGCCAAGGCCATCGGCCCGGATGGCCCGCTTGGGGCGATGCTGGCCAGCGGGCATTTGGCCAGCCTTATTCTGTGGGGGCCGCCCGGTGTGGGCAAGACCACCATCGCGCGTCTTCTGGCCGATCATACACAGCAGGAATTCGTCCAGATCAGCGCAATCTTCACCGGCGTGCCGGAATTGCGCAAGGTTTTCGACGCCGCCAAGCTGCGCCGCCAAACCGGGCGCGGGACAATGCTGTTTGTGGATGAGATTCATCGTTTCAACCGCGCGCAGCAGGACAGTTTCCTGCCGCATATGGAAGATGGCACGATCACGTTGGTCGGCGCCACGACCGAAAACCCGTCTTTCGAATTGAACGCCGCGCTGATGTCGCGCGCGCAGGTGATCGTGCTGGAGCGGTTGACGCTGGCCGATCTGGAACGGTTGGCACAGCGCGCAGAGCAGGAACTGGGCCGCGCGCTGCCGCTGGACGGTCCCGCCCGAGAGGCGCTTTTGGAAATGGCCGATGGCGACGGGCGCGCGGCGCTGAACCTGATTGAACAGGTCATGGGCTGGCAGGTGAGCGGCAAGATGAACCGCGATGGGCTGTCCAAGCGGCTGATGCGGCGCGCGGCGCAATACGACAAATCGGGCGATGCGCATTACAACCTGATCTCTGCCCTGCACAAATCGGTGCGCGGGTCTGACCCGGACGCGGCGGTCTACTGGCTGGCCCGGATGATGGAGGGCGGCGAAGACCCGCGCTATCTGGCGCGACGCATGGTCCGCATGGCGGTCGAGGATATTGGCCTTGCCGACCCGCAGGCGCAGGCCGTGTGTCTGGACGCTTGGAACACCTATGAGCGCCTTGGCAGCCCCGAAGGCGATCTTGCATTGGCGCAGGCGGTGATCTATCTGGCGCTCGCGCCGAAATCGAACGCAGGCTATGTAGCGTGGAAGGGCGCGCAACGTTTGGCCAAGCAAACCGGGTCGGAACCGCCGCCAAAGCACATTCTGAATGCACCCACAGGGTTGATGAAAGAACAGGGCTACGGCGCGGGCTATGCCTATGACCATGATGCCGAGGACGGGTTTTCGGGCCAAAACTATTTCCCCGAGGGCGTGACGCGCCCGGTTCTCTATGCGCCGCCGGAACGCGGGTTCGAGCGCGATCTGGGCAAGCGGGTGGCTTGGTTCGCAAAATTGCGGGCCAAGCGTCAGGGCAGCTAAGCGGGCGTTGACATTCGGGGTCGCCTGCGCGCATGACATCGCTGGTTTTCAGGGGAACGCGATGAGCAGGGTAGAGACACGGCAGGTCGGGCCGGAAGAGGGCGGGCAGCGGCTGGACCGTTGGCTGAAACGCCAGTTTCCGCAGATCACGCAAGGGCTGATCGAAAAAGCCTGCCGCAAGGGTGACATTCGGGTCGATGGCGGGCGGGTCAAGGCCAATACCCGCATCGAAGCGGGGCAGTCGGTGCGCGTGCCGCCCTTGCCCGATGCACCCGCAGCCCCGTCCGTGGCCAAATCCGGCCCGTCCGATGCCGATGCCGAGATGATCCGGTCCTGCGTGATCTTCCGCGACCAGCATGTGATCGCGTTGAACAAGCCGCCGGGCCTGCCCAGCCAAGGCGGCAGCGGGCAGGGCAAGCGCCATGTCGACGGGTTGGCGGATGCGCTGATGTTCGACTATAAAGAACGCCCCATGCTGGTGCACCGGCTGGACAAGGACACATCGGGCGTGCTGCTTTTGGCGCGCACCCCGCGCGTGGCGCGCCGCTTGTCCGAAAGCTTTCGCCACCGCAACACCCGCAAAATATACTGGGCGCTTGTCGCGGGCGTGCCGCAACCGCTGATGGGCACGGTGCGCTATGGCCTGCTGAAAACCGGCGGCCGCGGGGCCGAAAAGATGCGCTGCATTCACCCGAATGAGGTGGACGCGACCGAAGGCGCGAAACGCGCCATGACCGATTTCGCGGTCATCGAACGTCTGGGCAGCCGCGCCGCGTGGATGGCGCTGTCGCCCATCACGGGCCGCACCCATCAATTGCGCGCGCATATGGCAGAGATGGGCCACCCCATTATCGGGGACGGCAAATATGGCGGGTCCGGACAGGAGAACCTTGGCGATGGCTGGGGTGCCGGCATTGGCGGAGAGGTCAGCCGCAAGCTGCATCTGCACGCGCGCTCGCTGGTGTTGGAGCACCCGGTGACGGGGGCTTCGCTCAGCGTGACCGCGCCCTTGCCGGACCATATGGCGCAAAGCTGGAAGCTGTTTGGCTGGACAGCCGCCGACGCCCCCGCAGACCCGTTCGAGGAGGCTTGATGCCAGTCTGCCGGGGCGGGACAGGGGGCAATCATCCGGCAGCGCGGCTTGGCTCGCGCGGGGTGGAATGTTTCGTGGCCGTGGCGCCATTGGAAAAGGAGCTTTGCATATGATCCGGGATGGGGCAGCAGCATGACCGGATGGGTCAGGAAACGCTTTTGGACAGAGGTTTCGGTCGCAGAGGCCGAGGGCGGGTTCGCCATATTGCTGGATGGGCGCGGCGTAAAAACACCGGCGAAATCGCCCTTGGTGGTGCCGACCATTGCCTTTGCCGAGATCATCGCCGAGGAGTGGCGCGCGCAGGCCGAGGCCATCAATCCCGCCAGCATGCCCGCCACCCGTGCGTCCAATGCCGCTATCGATAAGGTGCGCGGGCAGATGGACGAGGTCGCGGGCCTGATTAGCGATTACGGTGACAGCGATCAGGTCTGCTACCGGGCCGATGCGCCTGACACGCTGGTTGCCAAAGAGGCCGAGGCATGGGATCCGATCACGGACTGGGCGGCCCATCGCTACGGGCTGCGGCCGATCTTGTGCGCAGGCGTGGTGCACAAGCCCCAGCCTGCGTTGCTGCTGGAAAGCTTGCGCGCCGATGTCGCCCAGTTGACGGCCTTTGAACTGACCTGCTTTCACGACCTTGTGGCCAATTCTGGGTCGCTGTTGATTGCCTTGGCCGTCATTGACCGGTTCGATACGCCAGAGGCGTTGTGGACAGCCTCTCGTGTGGATGAGGATTGGCAGATCGCCCAATGGGGCACAGATGAAGAGGCCGAAGCCTTGACCGCCGAACGCAAATGCGCCTTTCTGAATGCCGCGCGCTTCTATTTCGCGCTTCAGCCCGGCAGTTGAACGCGGTGCCCATGGAAGGGGGGGCGATGACCGGCAAGGACACAGCCCGCAAACCTGACCCAAGCTTGCGGCTGCGCATTGTGTTTGGGGATGTCGTTATGCTTGGCCCCGGCAAGGCAGAGCTGCTGGAGCGGATTCAGCAAACCGGGTCCATCGCCGCTGCCGGACGCAGCATGGCGATGAGCTATAAGCGCGCCTGGATGTTGGTGGAAACCATGAACGCGGCCTTTTGCGAACCGCTTGTCGCGTCTTCGCGCGGCGGGGCGAAAGGGGGGGGCGCGTATCTGACGGATACCGGCCTTGCGGTTCTGGCGCAGTATCGCGCTATGGAAGCCGCCATGGCCGATGCAGGCGCAGCGCAAATCCAGGCATTGCAAGCCTTGTTGCGCGATATTCCCACTGGAAAATAACGCTTGATGGTGCTGCGAAACCTACGATATGTTTTGTCGAACATATCCATGAGAGCGCATGACATGAAGGTGCTTCCCTTCCCATCATCGGTTCCGGCGCTTGTGCTGGGTTTTCTGCTTGCCCCCCCGGTGCTGGCCGATGATGTCACCGTTTTTGCGGCGGCCAGCATGGCCAACGCCATGGCAGAGATCGAGACGGGGTTCGAAGCCGCAACCGAGTATGATCTGGTCGTGTCGCTGGCTGGATCTTCGGTGCTGGCCCGCCAGATTCAGCAAGGTGCGCCGGCGGATATCTTCATATCCGCCAATCCCGGCTGGATGGATGTGCTGGAACAGGACGCGCTTTTGGAACCCGGAAGCCGCATCGACCTGCTGACCAACCGGCTTGTGCTGATTGCCGCGGATGCCGACACACCGGCCGTTCGCATCGGGCCGGATACGGACCTTGCGGGTCTGCTTGGCCCGGGGCGCTTGGCCATGGCGATGGTCGATTCGGTCCCGGCAGGCTTATATGGCAAGGCCGCCTTGGAACGCCTTGGTTTGTGGGAAGGTCTTGCCCCGCAAGTTGCGCAGGCCGACAATGTGCGCGCCGCGATGGCTTTCGTCGCCACTGGCGCGGCACCCTTCGGAATTGTCTATGCCAGCGATGCCGTCGCGTCGCCCGACGTGACGGTGGTTGGCACCTTCGCCGCAGACTTGCACCCGCCCATCATCTACCCTGCCGCCAAGCTGGCCAGTCGCGACACGCCCGCCAAAGCCGCGTTCATGGACTACCTGCGCGGCGCGCACGCCCGCGCGGCATTCGAAAGGCAGGGCTTTATGGTCATTGCAGAGTAACCCGTGACAGATTGGCTTGGCCCAGCGGAATGGCAGGCGGTTGCGCTGTCGCTGCGCGTGTCCTTCTGGGCCACGCTGGTCAGCCTGCCGCTTGGCATATGGGTGGCTTTTGCACTTGCGCGCTGGTCCTTTCCGGGCAAGCAACTTCTGAACGGCATTGTCCACTTGCCGTTGATCTTACCGCCCGTGGTCACGGGCTATGTGCTGCTTCTGACCTTGGGGCCACAAGGCCCGGTGGGCAGCATTCTGGCCGATTGGGGCATTGTCCTGGCCTTTCGCTGGACCGGGGCCGCCGTGGCCGCCGCCGTCATGGCCTTTCCGCTGATGGTGCGCGCCATTCGCCTGTCGATAGAGGCAATCGACCCCAAGCTGGAACAGGCCAGCGCGACTTTGGGCGCGCCGCCCATCTGGGTGTTTCTGACCGTCACCCTGCCCATGGCGCTGCCCGGCATTATCGCGGGCGCGATCCTTGCTTTTGCAAAAGCGATGGGCGAATTCGGCGCAACGATCACCTTCGTTTCCAACATACCCGGGCAGACCCGCACCATCCCCTCGGCCATCTACGCCTTTTTGCAAGTGCCGGGGGGCGAGGGCGCAGCGGTGAAACTGGTAATCGTGTCTGTTATCGTGGCGATGGGGGCGCTTTTGTTGTCCGAAGTGTTGGCGCGGCGCGTCGCCAAACGGGTCGGGGGGGTATGATGCTGGAGGTTGCCGTCAAACATGCCTTCAAGGGCTTTTCGCTGGATGTTGCCTTCAAGGCCCCGCCGGGCGTGACAGTGCTGTCCGGGCGGTCCGGGTCGGGCAAGACCACGTTGGTCAACGCGGTCGCAGGGCTGTTGATGCCCGATCAAGGCTGCATCGCGTCGGGCGACTGGGTGCTGTTGGACACGGCCAAGGGCGTCCGCCTGCGCCCGCATAAGCGCCGTCTGGGTTATGTGTTTCAAGAAGGGCGGTTGTTCCCGCATCTGACCGTGCGCCAGAACCTGGCTTATGGCGCATGGTTCGCGCCGAAAGATGCCCTGCGCGAAGACACCGCGCGCGTGGTCGAGATGCTGGGCATCGGCCCGCTGCTGGACCGCCGCCCGGCTGCATTGTCGGGCGGCGAAAAGCAACGCGTGGCCATTGGACGGGCCTTGCTGTCGGCACCGCGCCTTATTCTGGCCGATGAGCCCCTTGCCGCGCTGGACGAGGCCCGCAAGGCGGAAATTCTGCCCTATTTCGAACGGCTGCGCGACGAAGTCTCGGTGCCGATTTTATATGTCAGCCATTCCGCATCGGAAGTGGCGCGGCTGGCAACAACCGTGGTCGTGCTGGATGCGGGCCGTGTTGTGGCGCAAGGCCCGGCGGCAGATGTGCTGGGCGATCCTCACTTGCGCCCCGGCGGTGCGCGCGATGTGGGCGCGGTTCTGACCGCGCGGGTCCTGCGCCACCACGAAGACGGTTTGACCGAATTGCAGGCAGGCGGACTATCCCTATTTCTGCCGCAAGTGGCCGCAGCACCCGGCAGCAGCCTGCGCATTCGCATCGCCGCGCATGATGTGATCTTGTCGTGCGAGCGGCCGCAGGGCTTGTCGGCGCTGAACATCCTGCCCGGCACCATTGCCGAGATGCGCGCGGGCGATGGTCCCGGCGCGATCGTGGCGCTTGATACCGCGGCGGGCCGGGTCTTGGCACGGATTACGCGGCGCTCTGCCACGGCCATGGCGCTGGCACCCGGTATGCGGGTTCATGCGGTTATCAAAAGTGTTGCGGTCGCAGCCTTTGACATTGGATTGGTGTTTTAGTTTGTGATGTCAGCGTGTTAGGAGGGCGGCGCGCTGTGCGATTTCGTCGAGCCCTTCGCCGCCTTGGTTGACATAGTCGCGCAGTTGTTTGCGCATGCGCGGTTCCCAGTAATCGGTGATATGGGCGGCGACGCGGGCGGGGGCGTCTTCGTTTGGTTGGGTTTTGAAGAAGGTTGCGATCTGGTTGGCCATGCGGACCATTTTTTCAGGCGACATCGGGAACCCCGTCAATAATGCGGTGAGGGTGGGCGTATAGATCGAAGCCGCCGCCACGGGCGAAGGCGGCAAGGGTCATGCCTGCGCCCTCGGCCAAGCGCAGCGCATGGGCGGTGGGGGCGGAGACGGCGATCAGCGTGGTCACGCCCGCGATGGCGCATTTTTGCACCAGTTCGACTGACAGGCGGCTGGTCATGACCACAGCGCCCGCGCTTGCGTCGGTCCCCTGCCGGGCCATCGCGCCGATCAGCTTGTCGAGCGCGTTGTGGCGGCCGACATCCTCGCGCACGAAGGTGATGCCTTGGCCCGGCAGCAGGAACCCGGCCGCATGGGTGGCATGGGTCTGGTCATGCAGGGGTTGCTGGTCGCGCAGTCTATCGGTGGCGCAAGCGACTTCGGCGCGGGTAAAGCGCGGGCCGTCGCCCACCAGCGGCAACGCGCGCGCGGCAGCATCAAGGCTGTCAATTCCGCACAACCCGCAGCCCACAGGTCCGGCCATGAAGCGGCGGCGCGCGGCCAAAGCCTCGGCCCGGTCCTCGCGCAGCCAGAAGCGGGCTTCCAGCCCGTTCGGGTGTTCGGCCAGTTCGAACCCGTCCAATTGGTCGGGCGCGGTGACAATCCCTTCGGACAGGGCAAAGCCGGTGGCGAAGTCCTGCAGATCGGCGGGCGTGGCCATCATGACCGCCGCGCTCGACCCGTCAAAGACCATGGCGACCGCCACTTCCTCTGGCAAGCTGCGGTGCACCGCCACGGTCCGGTCGGATTGCACCGACAGGCCGGACTGGCTGCTATGGGGGCGCGGGGCCATCACTCTGCCGCCGGCAGGATGCGGCGCGCCTGCGCGGCTTGCGCGGCGTAATCCTCCTGCCACTCGGTCGGCCCGTTCGAGGGGCTGACCTGCACCGCCGTCACCTTGTATTCCGGGCAGTTCGTGGCCCAGTCGGAATAATCCGTGGTGATGACATTGGCTTGCGTGTCGGGGTGGTGGAAGGTGGTGTAAACCACGCCGGGGCTGACACGGTCGGTGATCTTGGCGCGCAGCGCGGTTTCGCCAGAGCGGGACGCCAGCTTCACCCAATCGCCATCTTTCAGCCCGCGATTTTCCGCGTCATGCGGGTGGATTTCCAGCAAATCGGCCTCGTGCCAGATCACGTTCTCGGTCCGCCGGGTTTGTGCACCTACGTTATATTGCGACAGGATCCGTCCCGTGGTCAGCAACAGCGGAAAGCGCGGTCCGGTCTTTTCATCGGTGGCGACGTATTCGGTGACAATGAACCGCCCCTTGCCGCGCACGAAGCCGTCGACATGCATCAGCGGTGTGCCATCGGGGTGCGCCTCGTTGCAGGGCCACTGGACCGACCCTTTTTCTTCCAGCAGCGTATAGCTTACCCCGGCAAAGCTGGGCGTGGTCAGCGCGATTTCATCCATGATCTGACTTGGGTGCATGTAGGACCAACCCGCCCCCATCGCATTGGCCAGCATCTGGGTAATCTCCCAATCCGCATAGCCATTGCGGGGTTTCATCACCTCGCGCACGCGGTTGATGCGGCGCTCGGCATTGGTGAAGGTGCCGTCTTTCTCAAGGAAGGTAGACCCCGGCAGAAACACATGCGCATAATTCGCGGTTTCATTCAGGAACAGGTCATGGACGATCACACAGTCCATTGCCGCGAGGCCAGCCGCGACATGCTTGGTGTCGGGGTCGGATTGCAGGATGTCCTCGCCTTGGCAATACAGGCCCTTGAACGTGCCATCCACGGCGGCATCGAGCATGTTGGGAATGCGCAGGCCCGGTTCCGGGTCGATCTCGACCCCCCAGACCGATTTGAACAATTCGCGCACATCGTCGTTTTTCACATGGCGGTAGCCCGGCAGCTCATGCGGGAAGGATCCCATGTCGCAGGCGCCCTGCACGTTGTTTTGGCCGCGCAGCGGGTTCACGCCCACACCGGGACGGCCCAGGTTGCCCGTCAGCATGGCAAGATTGGCAATCGCCATCACCGTGGTGGAGCCTTGGCTATGCTCGGTCACGCCCAGCCCGTAATAGATCGCGCCATTGCCGCCGGTGGCAAACAGGCGCGCGGCGGCGCGCAGCTCTGCGGCCGGCACACCCGTCAGCAACTCAATGGCCTCGGGGCTGTGGCGCGGGTCGCTGACAAAGGCGGCGTAGTCCTGGAACTCGTCCCAGTCGCAGCGCGCGCGGATGAACGCCTCATCCATCAGCCCTTCGGTGACGATGACATGCGCCAGCGCCGTGACCACCGCCACATTGGTGCCGGGGCGCAGGGGCAGGTGGTGTGCGGCCTTCACATGTGCCGATTTCACCAGATCAATCCGGCGCGGGTCGATCACGATCAGCTTGGCGCCCGCGCGCAGCCGCTTTTTCAGGCGGCTGGCAAAGACCGGGTGCCCATCGGTCGGGTTCGCGCCGATCACGATGACCACATCCGTGTGTTCCACACTGTCAAAGTCTTGCGTGCCGGCGCTTGTGCCAAAGGTCTGGCCCAAGCCATAGCCGGTGGGCGAATGGCAGACCCGCGCGCAAGTGTCGGTGTTGTTATTGCCGAACACCGCACGGGCCAGTTTCTGCACCAAGTAGGTTTCTTCATTGGTGCAGCGCGACGAGGTGATGACACCGATGGATTTCTGCCCATAGCGGGCCTGAATGCCGCGCATCTTGTCGGCGGCGAATCCCAGCGCTTCGTCCCATGACACTTCGCGCCACGGCTGGTCAATCCGGTCGCGGATCATCGGGTTCAGAATGCGGTCGCGGTGGCTGGCATAGCCATAGGCAAACCGCCCTTTTACGCAGCTATGGCCGCGGTTCGCCTTGCCGTGCTTGTAGGGCACCATGCGCACAAGCTGGTCGCCCTGCATCTCGGCCTTGAAAGAACAGCCCACGCCGCAATAGGCACAGGTGGTCACGACGGACCGATCCGGCGTGCCCATCTCGATCACGGATTTCTCTTGCAGCGTCGCGGTGGGGCAGGCCTGCACGCAAGCGCCGCAAGACACGCAGTCAGACGCCAGCGCGTCGTCGGTTTTCGCGCCAAAGGACACGCGGCTGTCAAAGCCCCGCCCTTCGATGGTCAGCGCGAAGGTGCCTTGCACTTCCTCGCAGGCGCGCACACAGCGATTGCAGACAATGCATTTCGCCGGGTCGTAGCTGAAATAGGGGTTGCTGTCATCCTTGGGGCGCCATTCGGGGTTGGCTTCGCCCGATGTATTGCGGGGCGCGAAATGCGTAGCCATGCCGCCTGTCGGCGCGGTATAACGCACATCGCGCAGGCCCACGGCCCCCGCCATATCCTGCAATTCGCAATCGCCATTGGCCGAGCAGGTCAGGCAATCCAGCGGGTGGTCGCTGATATAGAGCTCCATCACGCCGCGGCGGATTTTGCGCACATTGTCGGATTGCGTGCGCACGACCATGCCGGGGGCGACGGGCGTGGTGCAGGACGCGGGCGTGCCGCGACGGCCCTCGATCTCGACCACGCATAAGCGGCACGACCCGAACGCTTCCAGACTGTCTGTGGCGCAGAGTTTCGGCACCTGGATGCCGGCTTCGGCCGCCGCGCGCATCACCGATGTGCCCTCGGGCACCGTCACGTTGATCCCGTCAATCGACAGCGTGACCGGCGCGCCTTGCTTGGCGGGCGTGCCCATGTCGCGCTCGTCTTTCCAGTCCATCGGGGGGATGATGAAATCTTTCATTCAGCGGCCTCCTTCGCGCGGGCGAAATCGTCGGGGAAGTGGTTCAGCGCGGACAGGACGGGCAGGGGCGTAAAGCCCCCCAGCGCGCAGAGCGAACCGTCTTTCATGGTCGCGCACAGATCCGTCAACAGCGGAATCGCAGCCGGGTCGCCTTGCGCGATCCGGTCGATGGTCTCAACCCCGCGCACAGCACCTATGCGGCAGGGCGTGCATTTGCCGCAGGACTCCACGGCGCAGAATTCCATCGCAAACCGCGCCATGCCCAGCATGTCGGTGCGGTCGTCGAACACCACCAGCCCGGCATGGCCCAGCAAACCGCCCTCTGAATCAAGTTCCTCGTAGCCCAG
Source organism: Roseibaca calidilacus (assembly GCF_001517585.1). NCBI lineage: Bacteria > Pseudomonadati > Pseudomonadota > Alphaproteobacteria > Rhodobacterales > Paracoccaceae > Roseinatronobacter > Roseibaca calidilacus. Next base: position 273,287 of record NZ_FBYC01000001.1, read on the forward strand.
CTGCGCGCCGAATTTCGACACGGGCAGGTAAGAGCCAAGCGGCCCGCCCACCTGCACGGCTTTGACCGGGTGGCCGGTTGCGGTGCCGCCGCCAAGGTCATTGACAACCTCGCCCACGGAGATGCCGAAGGCGGTTTCAAACAACCCGCCGCGCGCGACATTCCCGGCAATCTGCAAGGTGACCGTGCCGCGCGACCGGCCCAGCCCGAAATCGGCATAGAACGCCGCGCCGCGCTCGAAGATGACCGGAACGGTCGCCAGCGAGATGACGTTGTTCACCACGGTCGGGCGGCCCAGAAACCCTTCCAGCGCGGGCAGCGGTGGCTTGGCGCGCACCACGCCGCGCTTGCCTTCCAGACTGTTCAGCAGCGAGGTTTCCTCGCCGCAGACATAGGCGCCCGCACCCACCCGGATTTCCATGTCAAAGGCGCGGCCCGATCCCAGCACATCCGGCCCCAAGACGCCCGCCGCGCGCGCAATCGCGACCGCGCGGCGCATGACCGCGATGGCATCGGGATATTCCGAGCGCAGGTAGACATAGCCGCGCGTGGCCCCCACGCCCAAGCCCGCAATCGCCATGCCTTCGATCAGGGTGAACGGGTCGCCTTCCATCACCATACGGTCGGCGAAGGTGCCGCTATCGCCCTCGTCGGCGTTGCAGACAATGTACTTCTGCGGCGCGTCCGCGTCATGCACGGTCTGCCACTTTATGCCGGTCGGAAAGCCCGCCCCGCCGCGCCCGCGCAGGCCAGAGGCCTTCACCTCGTCCACGATCTGCTGACCGGTCATCGCCAGCGCGCGGCGCAGGCCCGCAAGCCCGCCATGGCCCTCGTAATCGGCCAGCGACAGCGGGTCGATGACGCCCACGCGCGCGAAGGTCAGCCGGGTCTGGCGCTGCATCCAGTCCAGATCTTCGACCGGGCCAAGCGCCTTGGGGCTGCTGCCATCCAGAATGCCCGCCACGTCGCCCGGTTCCGCCGGGCCAAAGCCATGGCGCACCCCGTCAACCTCGACCTCGATCAGCGGTTCCAGCCAGATCATCCCGCGCGTGCCGGTGCGGATGATCCGCGCGTCAGGGGCGGCGGCGCGCAGGGCCGCGACCACATCTTCCGCGCCAAGCGCCTTGGCGGCGCTGTCCATGGGAACGTAAATCTTCATGCGCCTGCCTCCGCCAACAGCGCGTCAAGCTTGGCCGCGTCAGCGCGCCCCACCACCCGGTCATCCACCATCACGGCAGGCGCGCAGGCGCATAGCCCAAGGCAATAGACAGGTTCGATCGTGACCGCCCCATTGCGCGAGGTGCCGTGCCAGTCCAGCCCCAGCTTGGCCAGCACGCTCTCCGCCAAGGCCGCGCCGCCCATGGCCTGACACGCCTCTGCCCGGCAAATCTTCACCACATGCCGCCCGGCAGGTGCCTCGCGGAAATCATGGTAGAAGCTCAGAACCCCATGCAATTCCGCCTTCGATATGTTCAGCGCCGCGCAAATCGGTCCATGCGCCGCCACAGGAACATGCCCAAACACCTCCTGAAGCCCATGCAAAAGCGGCAATAACGGACCCTCAAGGCTAAGATGCTCCGCTATGATCGCGGAAATCTCTGCATCGACAGATTGGGGCGTGGCGGGTGTCATGGCTTGGCCTTGTCTGAGTATCATGCCCCATTTCACCTGCGCATCATTCGGAAATCAATATTTTTGATGCGTGTTTAGATAGGCAACGCCTATCAAGGCGCGATGTTGCGACATCAGGTCTTCGTGGCGGTGAATCGCCGGTGCAGATGCGACATTCTGGCACCCGGCTGCCAAGGGCGCATTGCCCAATGCGCCGCAACGCCCTGCGCCCCTCATTGTGACGCGTTTGTGTCGCGCTGCACAAAGGCCAGCGCTAACAGCCCGGCTAACCGGTCATGGTTCGTGAAAGTTTCACAAATGATACGCCGTTCTGTCACACGGCGCTGTCATTTAGTGGCGGTCCGCACAACGCGGAATCATATGCTGCTATGATCGGGAGATCACCTATGAAATCTAAAGCCCTTGCCATGGTGCTGGCTGCGACCACCGCGCTGAGCACTCTTCCCATGACCGCACATGCCGATTGGCGCGAAGACCTGCCGGTGTTCCGCATTGGTCTGCTGGGTGGCGAAAACGAAGCCGACCGCCTGCGCAACAACGAATGCTTGGCGACCGCTCTGTCCGAGCGTCTGGGCGTTCCGGTCGAGATGTTCCCCGCCCCCGATTACGCGGGCGTGATGCAGGGCCTGCTGGCCGGTCAGCTGGAATATGCTGCCCTTGGCGCATCGGGCTATGCCGGTATCTACCTGCAAGACCCCGAAGCGGTTGAGCCGCTTTTCGTGTCGGCTGAGGCCGATGGCTCCACCGGTTACATCGCGGCAATGTATACCCGCGCTGATAGCGGCATCACCTCGATCGAGCAGCTGGAAGGCAAGTCGCTGGCTTATGCCGACCCGAACTCGACCTCGGGCTACCTGGTGCCGCGTTTCGAACTGAAGCGCGCTGGTATCAATGACGAAGAATTCTTCAGCCGCACCGGTTTTGGCGGTGGTCACGAGCAGGCCGTTGTGGCCGTGCTTCAGGGCCAGTACGACGCCGGCGTGACCTGGGCCTCTGGCCAGGGCGAAGCGTCCGAAGGTTACACCCGTGGCAACCTGCGTCGCATGATCGACAACGGCCTGCTGGAGATGTCCGACCTGAACATCATCTGGGAAAGCCCGGTCATCCCGAACGGTCCGGTTGTTGTGCGCAAGGACATCCCGCAGGAAGTCAAGGACATCGTCAGCGACTACCTGGCCAACCAGCTGGAAACCGACCCCCAGTGCTATTACGACGTGTCCTTCGGCGAAGGCCAAGGCTGGGTCGCGGTGGATCACAGCTTCTTCGAAGGTGTTGTCGCCATGCGCGAAGAAGAGCTGCGCGGCTCTCGCTAACCAAGAACAAAGGGCGGTCCCAAGGGGCCGCCCTTTTTCATGGCCCGCGCGGGGGGAGAGTTGCGGGGGTCTGATCTTCATCCATCCAAAAAGGACGAACACCATGACCAAGACCTTCACCGGCGTCGCTGCCACGCTCGCTGTTCTTCTGTCCTCTGTCGCCCCGGCTGCCGCCGATTGGCGCAACACCATCGGCACCTACAATATCGGCCTGCTTGGCGGCGAGAATGAAGCTGACCGCCTGCGCCGCTACGATTGCTTTGCCGACCTGATGTCGGAAACGCTGGGTGTGCCGGTCGAATTGTTCCCGGCCTCTGACTATGCCGGTGTCATGCAGGGCCTGCTGGCAGGCCAGTTGCATCAGGCCGGTCTGGGCGCGTCGGCCTATGCGGGCATTTACCTGCAAGACGCCGACGCCGTGTCGCCCGTCCTGACCACCAAGAATGTCGATGACAGCTTGGGCTATTACGCCGTGATCTACACGCGCGCCGATAGTGGCCTGACCACGATGGAAGACCTGCAAGGCAAGTCCATGGCCTATGCCGACCCGAACTCGACCTCTGGCTACCTTGTGCCGCGCGCCGAATTGACCCGTGCGGGCATCAATGACGAAGAGTATTTCGGCTCTACCGGCTTCGGTGGCGGGCATGAACAGGCCGTGATCGCCGTGCTGCAAGGCCAGTATGACGCGGGCGTGACCTGGTCCTCGATGATGGGCGATGCGTCCGAAGGCTACACCCGTGGCAACCTGCGCCGCATGGTGGACAATGGCTTGCTGGACATGAATGACCTGAACATTGTCTGGCAATCCAGCCTGATCCCGAACGGTCCGACCGTGATGCGCAACGACCTGCCGGAAGAGGCGCGCCAACTGGCGGTCGATTTCATGCTGGGCATGAAGGACAACCATCCCGAATGCTACGCCGACACCGTGGGCGGTGACGGCAATGGCTATGCCGAAGTCGATCACAGCTTCTACGAAGGCATTGTCGCCATGCGCGAGGCCGAATTGGCCGGGTCGCGCTAAGATCAACCACCCAGTTGCAGGCCCCTGCCGGATGCGGGGGCCTGCCGTCGTTTTCGCGGCCATCCCCCCGCCGCCGACAGGAGAGACCCCCATGCTCGAATTCAAGGGCCTGACCAAGCAATTCCGCGACAATGTCGCTGTGAAGCCCGCCACGTTCACCATTCCCGACGGCCAGATGGTCGGCATTATCGGGCGCTCGGGCGCAGGCAAATCCACGCTGTTGCGCATGATAAACCGGCTGAACGAACCCTCTGGTGGGCAGATGCTGTTCGACGGGCGCGATATTACCGCGCTGAAGGGCCGCGCGCTGCGCCAATGGCGCAACGAATGCGCCATGGTGTTCCAGCAGTTCAACCTTGTGGGCCGTCTGAACGTGCTGACCAATGTCATGTCGGGGCGGCTGTTCCACCACGACTTCGCCACATCCATGCTGGGCCTGTTTTCCGCCAAGGAACGCGCCTTTGCTATTCGCGCGCTGGACCGGCTGGGCATGGCGCATGTGGCGCTGCAACAGACCGACACGCTGTCGGGCGGGCAGATGCAGCGCGTGGCAATCGCGCGGGCGCTGGTGCAAGAACCGCGCATCATGCTGGCCGATGAACCCATCGCCAGCCTCGACCCGCTGAACGCCAAGGTGGTGATGGACGCGCTGCGCGCCATCAACCAGGAAGACGGGCTGACGGTGATCTGCAACCTGCACACGCTGGACACCGCGCGCCAGTATTGCGACCGCATTATCGGGATGCAGGACGGCGTGATCGTATTCGACGGCACCGCCAAACAACTGACCGACAAGGCCGCGCGCGAAATTTACGGTGCAGAGGCCGAAGAAGCGTTTTCAGAGGCCATGACCTCTACCGCGCTGCGCCCGGCTGAAAAGCCCTTGGCAGACGCCCCGCGCGTGGTGAACTGACATGGCCGACCTAACGCAAAACCCCGGCGGGCAAGACCCCGTCGCATTGTTCGAGCGCCACCGCGCGCAATTGATCCGTGACCGGATGGCGGCGAATATCCTGCTGCTGGTCCTGTTCCTTGCCTTTCTGGCCTGGTCCATCTGGATTGCCAATTTCACGCCGGAACGGCTGGCGCAGGGCGTGCCGCGGATCTTTGAATATTTCGGCACGGTTATGCCATCGCTCCAGATGGATGTTCTGCTGGAAAGCCGTAACGAGGCCGGGCGGTTCCCCGCAGGTTCTATCGGGTTTTGGTACAACGATTTCTGGAAATACGTCACGCTGATCTGGGAAACCATCCTGATGGCGCTGACCGCAACGCTGCTGGCGACGGGGCTGGCGGTGATCCTGAGCTTTCTGGCCGCGCGCAACACCACGCCGCACCCCATGGTCGGCGCCATTGCGCGCCGGTTTCTGGAATTCTGCCGGGGCGTGCCGGAAATTCTGTTCGCGCTGGTGCTGGTGTTCTGGGTTGGCATCGGGCCGCTGGCCGGTGTTCTGGCCATTACCATTCACGCGGCGGGCGCATTGGGCAAGCTGTTTTCCGAAGTGGTCGAGAATGCGTCGATGCGCCCTGTGGACGGCATGAAAGCCGTGGGCGGATCGTGGTTCGAGCAGATGCGCTACGGCATTCTGCCGCAGGTTCTGCCGAATTTCACATCCTACGCGCTGTGGCGGTTCGAGATCAATGTCCGCGCGTCTGCCGTTGTCGGCTTTGTCGGCGCCGGCGGGATCGGGACGGAGTTGAGCCACACGATCAGCTTCTACTCGGATGACCGTGTAACGGCGGTGTTGCTGCTGGTCGTGCTGTTGGTGACGGTCATCGACCTTCTGTCCGAACGCGCGCGCCATACCCTTATCGGCAAGGAGGCTTTGAAATGAGCACGCTGAGTTTTGCCGCCATATCCCAAGCCGATATCGACGCGGCCCGCAAGCGCAACCCCAAGGCATTCGGCGATCCGCTGGTCACCACGCTAAGGGCTGCAAGCTGGGCGTTCGTGGTGATCTACATTGTCTGGTCGCTGGGCTTTTTCGAGATCGACAAGCTTTTGAACAATGCCGACCGCGCCGTGCAATTGCTGTCGCGCATGGTGATCTGGCAGGACATGGCGACATGGCAATATGCCAATATCTACAAAGGTATTGCGCAGACCATTGCCATGGCCTTCGTGGGCACGCTGCTGGGCACGATCTTTGCGCTGGGGCTGGCATTCTTCGCAGCGCGGAACACAATGCCGGTCGGCCCTGTGCGCCATGCCGTGCGCCGCTTGCTGGACGTGTTCCGCGGCATTGACCAAGTTGTCTGGGGGCTTGTCTTCGTGCGCGCTGTGGGCTTGGGGCCACTGGCCGGGGTATTGGCGATCTGGATTTCGGATATGGGCAACCTTGCCAAGCTCTATTCGGAAGCGATCGAAAATATCGACCGCAAGCAGGTCGAGGGCGTGCGCGCCACCGGGGCCGATACCGGGCGGATCATCCGCTATGGCTATCTGCCGCAAATCTTGCCGGTGTTCATCTCGCTGTCGCTCTATTCGTTCGAATCCTCAACCCGCTCGGCCACCATTCTGGGGCTGGTGGGCGCAGGCGGGATCGGGATGATTATTATCGAGCGGTTCCGCGCGGGCCTGTTCGATCAGGTCGCCTTCGTGGTGCTGAACGTGCTGGTGGTGATCGCGATCATCGACTGGGGCTCGGGCCTGATCCGCAAGCGCTTCATCGGCGAGCGCGGGCACTAGGCCAGCCACGCAAGAGTTGCTCCCGGCGGAAGCCTTCGCCGGGAGTATCTTGGCAAGATGAAGTTGATGACATGCATATCGTGATAACTGGCGCTGCGCGTGGCATTGGGCGCAACATGGCTGTGGGTGCGCTGGCGCGCGGTTGGCAGGTGACGGCCACTGTGCGGCAGGCTGGCGATGCACCCGTTGGCGCTGCGGAACTGGTCGCCGATATGCGCGATCTGGACAGTTTGGCGCGGGTTTGCGCCGGGCTGCGAAAGGTCAATGTTCTGATAAACAATGCCGGTATCATCGGCCCCGCGCGCCAAGCCACGCTGGACATGGATTTCGCAGGCTTTGCCGAGACACTCGCGGTCAACACGCTTGCCCCTTTGGCGATGGCGCAGGCGGTGCTGCCTGCCATGCAGGCGGGCGGGCGAATTCTGACCATCTCTAGCCAGATGGCGTGGATGGGTTATGCGAAATCCGACCGCATCGCTTATCGTGCCTCCAAGGCGGCGGTGAACAAGGTCATGCAGGGGCTGGCCACTGATCTGCGCCCGCGCGGCATTGCAGTGCTGCTGATAGATCCCGGCTGGGTGCGCACCGATATGGGCGGGCCAGAGGCCGAAGAAGACCCGGAATCGGTCGCAAGCGGGGTGCTGGACCTTGCTGCCAGACTGGACATAACACAGACCGGACAGTTCCTGCGCTGGACCGGTGAGCAGAGGGAATTCTGATGACGCGACAGCTTTCACCGGAAGGGGCGTTGATCCATCCTGATTGCACCATCACGAATAGTGACTTTGGGTCGTATACCGAGGTTGGAGCAGGCTCTGTGATCCTGAACACCACGATGGGCGATTACAGCTACTGTGCGCGGGGCTGCGATATTGCCAATGCCAGCATCGGCAAATTCACCAATATCGCCGCGAATGTGCGGATCGGCCCGACCGATCACCCTATGGACCGCGCAAGCCTGCACCACTTTCTGTATCGGTCCGACATGTATTGGCCGGACGAGGCCCCGGATGAGGCGTTCTTCGCCAAGCGCCGCGCGCGGCGTGTGACCATCGGCCATGATGTCTGGATCGGACATGGTGCAATCATCCGCCCGGAAGTGACCATCGGCACGGGCGCCGTGGTGGGCGCAGGTGCCGTGGTCACGCGCGACGTGGCCCCCTATACCATCGTGGTGGGTGTTCCCGCCGAGAAGATGCGCCGCCGGTTTTCCAAGCAGGTGGCCCGGCGTCTGGTTGATTTGGCGTGGTGGGATTGGGACCATAACCGCTTGCAAATGGCGCTGGGTGATTTTCGCACGCTAGAGGCCGAAGCCTTCTTGGAAAAATATGAAGAGGTGTTGCTGCATTGACCGCAGCTTATGCCGCGCGCGACATCTCTGAGATCTTGAGCAAAAAGCGTTCAAGGTTCGGGTCGCTATCGTCGAACGGGGCGTCATTGAACCGGAACCAGCGCATATCGCGATATTCGCGCGGGTCGTAATCGGGCAGGCGGCTACAATCGCCTTGCAGCCCATACCAGAGCGACACGTCCTCATGCGGCTGCGCGCCAATGGTTTCCGCAATGGTCAGGAACAACGGCGTGGCTTGCAGGAAGCGGGCAGGGGTGCGCAGCTCTTCCATGCATTCGCGGCGCACCGTGTCACGCGGGTGTTCGCCCATGTCCACATGCCCGCCAGGCGGCAGCCACAGGCCAGATGTGATATGCGCGCCCAGCAGGATATAGCCATGGTCCATGACCGGAAAATAGCTGACCAGATGCATGGGCGGTGTGGCGGGCGGGCGCAGCCGACAAAGCGGCGCGCCAGAGGCAACCCAAGCCTGCGCGCGCCCAAGATGGTCCAATTCCAGCAGGTCATGGGGGCGGATATGGCGCAATTCCTGGGTGATCGCGGCAGCGTAGCTCATTGGGTTACTGCGCGGCCATGACGGAATAAGCGGGTGCGATCAAACGGCGTGCGACATCTCTGGTCGCGTGCTGTATGCGACCGCCCGCGATCGTGGCTTCTATCCGGCGGGTATTGGGGTTCATCACCACCAGATCGGCGCGCTGACCGGGGCGCAACTGGCCACGATCCGTCAGCCCCATGATACGCGCAGGCGCGGTCGAGATCATCTCCCACGCATGGGCAAAAGACAGCGCGCGGGCATCGGCAATGGCCCAAGCCGCCTGTGCCAGCGCCGGGATGTAGTAATCCGAGATCAACGCGTCGCACAGCCCTTCTTCGACAAGGTCCATTGCGGCAATATTGCCCGACTGTGACCCGCCGCGCACGATATTCGGCGCGCCCATCAGCACCGGTTCGCCCGCATCGCGTGCGGCTTGCGCGGCGGCCACGCTGGTTGGGAATTCGCACACCTGCGCGCCGATACCCCGGAAAAACGCGCGGGTTTCCGGGTCCGGGTCGTCATGTGACCCAAGCGTAACGCCTGCGGCCACCAGATCGGCGGCCAGCCCTGTCAGGAAGGCGGGGATGTCGGGGTCTGCCTTGTGCGCCTCTTCGACAATCGCCAGCAGCGTGTCGGGTGTGTGCCCGTTTGACCCGGCCCAGATCGCGAAGCGGTCCGGCTTGTTGCGGGCCATGTCCAACGCTTCGGGCAGGTGATTGTTGAACACGATGTAATCAAGGTGATACTCGCGCACCACGGCCATCAGCGCGGCATGGTCACGCGGCATATGGGTTTCGAACCGCAACTGGATGCGGATATCGGTGCCCAGCCGCTGCGCGATCTGGCGGCGTGCGTCCAGCAGGGCGACCGCTTCGTCCGGGGACCGCGCGCCCCCTTCCCATGACCAGCTTTGCGCGAACCAAGCGGTGGTCACGCCTTGGCAGGCAAGCTCGGTATCGGCTGCCAAAAGGGCCGCGCGCTTGTCGAACGGGGCAGAAGGGCGCGGGCGGATATGCCGCTCGAAACCGTCGCCATGTAGGTCCACGATGCCGGGAAGCACCCAGTAGCCGGTCAGGTCCAATGTCTGCATCTGGGTGCTGGGCGCAACGATCTGTTCGCCGGACAGGGCAATGTCAGTGTCTTCCAGCGTGCTGCCAACAAGGCAAAGTGCGCCGGTCAGGCGCAGGTCAGGCAGGGTGGTCATTGGACGGTCCTTCAGCTTTAAGCCGGGGCTTAGGCCAAGCATATGAACCTTATGCGACAATGGCACCAGTTTCTGGCCCGTCCAAAACCAGATCGACCCTTGCTGCAACAAAAAATGTGCGTCCGTATTCCAGCGGGCGGCCATCGGGGTCGATATTGATCGCCTCTGACAGCAGCAGCATGTCACCCGGCGCGATCTCCAGGTGGCGGGCTTGCAGCACATCGGCGGCATAGCCTGAAATGCGGGTGGATTTGCGCGTGTAATCCGGCACGCCAAGCGCGCGCAACGCCCGCGTTATAGAATCGCCGCTGGCAAGGTGGCGGCCCAGTTCGGGAAAGCGCGTGGCGCAAAAGGCAGACCGAAACAGCGACACCGGTTGGTCATCGGCAAGGCTGATGCCTTCAACCACATGCAGGGGGGCATCGGGGCGCAGGGACAGCGCATCGGCTTCAACCTCGGTCGCGCGGGCAAGCGCGGTGTGCAGGATGCGCCGGGACGGGGCGCGGCCCGTGTCCAAAAGGTTCTGGTGAAACCGGGTGCGTGGCCCGATGCGATAGGGCAAGCGTTCCGCCGCGCGTACGAACACGCCCGCACCCCGGCGTGCCTGCACCAGCCCGGCCTCTGCCAAGGCGGCCAGCGCGCGGCGCACGGTATGGCGGTTGACCCCGAAACGCTGCGCCAGATCGGCCTCTGTTGGCAGGCGGCTGCCCGCACGCCACTGCCCGCGCGCAATCTCGTCGCGCAACGTGTCATGTATGGCCAGCCACAGCGGTTCAGGTTTTTCCATGTCGTGAAACTTTCACAAAAAATCCTTTGAAGGCAAGGAATACTTCGCGTATTTGTCTAGTTGTCTATAATATGCGGAAAGCCCTGACAATGACCGAATCCGAACCGCGCCGCGACTGGATGGGCCTGCTGGCCCGCGCGCCCGGTCCCATGCTGGACAGGCTTTGGCCCGACCCGGCCCCGGCCTTCGACTGGCTTCGTCGCCCCGAGCAGGGCAGCATGATGGTGCAGGGCCGCGCCGGTGCCGTTGGGGCCGCGTTCAATCTGGGCGAAGTCACGGTGACGCGCGCATCTGTCCGGCTGGGCTGCGGCACGGTCGGTCACGCGCTGGTGCAGGGTCTGGATGCGCGCAAGGCTGAGCGCGCGGCGCTGCTGGATGCGCTTTTGCAAACGTCTGCGCACAACGATCTGGCCGTGCGGGTTCTGACGCCCTTGCGCGAGGCCGAGGCGCAGGCGCAAGCGGCGCGCGCAAAACGGGCCGCCGCCACCAAGGTCGATTTCTTTACCATGGTTCGGGGGGAAGCGTGATGGATGGTTTGACCCCTGGTTTCGACCAGCCCGCAACCGATGCCGCCCGCGCCTTTCGCATGGTGTTGGATGCGATGGCGCATCCCGGCCGCATAGTCACGTTGGATGGCCCCGCTGCGCCCGCGCCCTGTTCGCAAGCCGCCTGCGTGGCGCTGCTAACCTTGGCCGATGCGACAACGCCGCTGCATCTGGCGGGCGCGCATGATTGCGGCCCCTTGCGCGACTGGGTGGCCTTTCATCTGGCGGCGCCGCTGGTTGGCCCGGAAGATGCCACCTTCGCGCTGGGCACATGGGGCGCGCTTGGACCGCTGACAGCCTATCGCCAAGGCGCACCCGACTATCCCGACCGCTCTGCCACGCTGATTGTTGAAATGCCCGCCTTGGTGCCGAACGGCACGCGCTTGACCGGGCCGGGCATTGAAACGGCCGCATATCTGTCCTTGCCCGACGCCGGCGCTTTGCGCGGCAATGCCGCGCGCTTCCCCTTGGGGCTGGATTTTCTGTTCACAAGCGGTGCGCAGTTGGCGGCCCTGCCGCGCACGACCAAACTGGGGGATAGCTGATGTATGTGGCTGTCAAAGGCGGCGCACGCGCCATTGCCAACGCCCATGCTTGGCTGGACGAGGCGCGGCGCGGCGACCGCGAGGTGCCGGAAATGGGCGCGGACCAGATCCGCGAACAACTTGCGCTGGCGGTGGACCGGGTGATGGCCGAAGGGTCATTATATGACCCGGACTTGGCCGCGCTGGCGCTGAAGCAGGCGCGGGGCGACACGATCGAAGCTGTCTTCCTGATCCGCGCTTTTCGCACCACCTTGCCGCGTTTCGGGGCCAGTGTGCCGGTGCAGACGGACAAGATGCAATTGTCGCGCCGTATCTCTGCCACTTACAAGGATGCACCGGGCGGGCAGGTTCTGGGGCCGACTTTCGATTACACGCATCGGCTGCTGGATTTCGGGCTGGCAAAGGGCCGTGACGTGCCGCCCGCGCCGCAGGCCGAGACCGGGCTGGACCCCGCCCCGCATATCCTGAGCCATCTGGGCGGCGAAGGGCTGATGCAGTCCGAACCTCAAGCCATGGGCGCGGTGCCGGACCTGACCCGCGACCCGCTGGCCTTTCCCGCCGAGCGTGCGCTGCGCTTGCAGGCGCTGGCGCGCGGGGATGAGGGGTTCCTGCTGTCGCTGGCCTATTCCACGCAGCGCGGCTACGGGCGCAACCATGCTTTCGTGGGCGAATTGCGCATCGGGGTCGTGCGGGTTGCGGCGCATCTGCCGGAACTGGGCTTTGACATAGAATTTGCCGAAATCACCCTGACGGAATGCGAGACGGTAAACCAGTTCCAAGGGTCAAAGACCCAGCCTGCACAGTTCACGCGCGGCTATGGCTTGGTGTTCGGGCAGTCCGAGCGCAAGGCGATTTCGATGGCGCTGGTGGACCGGGCCTTGCGGGCCGAAGAGCTGGGCGAAGACCTGTCGGGAGCGCCCGCGCAGGACGCGGAATTCGTGCTGTCGCATTGCGACAACATCCAGTCCAGCGGATTTCTGGAGCATATCAAGCTGCCGCATTACGTCGATTTCCAGGCAGAACTGGAACTGGTGCGCAAGCTACGGCGCGAGGCCGGGGCAGATGCCGTGCCAGAGGCGGCAGAATGAACGCCCCGGTGCTGCCCTGCCTGCGCGCCCTTGCGTCGCGCCCACCCGCCCACCCCGCGCCGCAAGGGCGCGCGGTTGCACCATTTGGCCGACAGGTGTGCCCATGACCGACTATAATTTCGCCTATCTGGACGAAGCCACCAAGCGGATGATCCGCCGGGCGCTGCTGAAAGCGGTCGCCATTCCCGGCTACCAAGTGCCGTTCTCCAGCCGTGAAATGCCCATGCCCTATGGGTGGGGCACCGGCGGTGTGCAGGTGACAGCCGCCTGTCTGGTGCCCGAGGACACGCTGAAGGTGATCGACCAAGGCGCGGATGACACGACCAACGCGGTGTCGATCCGCAGCTTTTTTGAAAAAGTTGCAGGCGTGGCCACGACCGAAGCCACGGCAGAAGCGAGCGTTATCCAGACGCGCCACCGCATACCGGAAACGCCCTTGCGCGAAGGGCAGATTCTTGTCTTTCAGGTGCCGATCCCTGAACCCTTGCGTTTTCTGGAACCGCGAGAGACTGAAACCCGTGTCATGCACGCGCTCGAAGATTACGGGCTGATGCAGGTGCGCTTGTATGAGGACATCGCCCGGCATGGCGAGATCGCCCGCGCCTATGCCTACCCGGTCAAGGTGGAAGGGCGCTATGTCATGGACCCGTCGCCCATTCCGAAATTCGACAATCCGAAGCTGCACATGTCGCCCGCGCTTCAGTTGTTCGGCGCAGGGCGCGAATGCCGCATTTATGCGCTGCCGCCTTTTACACGGGTCGAGAGCCTCGATTTCGAGGATTACCCTTTCACACCGTCGAAGGCCGCGGGGCAGGATTGCGCGATCTGCGGCGCCGCGGGTAGCTATCTGGACGAGGTAATCACCGATGATGCGGGCGGGCGGATGTTCGTCTGTTCCGACACTGATTATTGCGCAACCCGCGTGCAGGAGGGCAGCGCATGACCCCGCTCTTGCAAGTAAAAAACCTGACCAAACGTTACGGCGCGCATCTGGGCTGCGGCGATGTGTCGTTCGATCTGTGGCCGGGCGAGGTGATGGGCATTGTCGGTGAAAGCGGATCGGGCAAATCGACCTTGCTGAACTGTCTTGCCGGGCATCTGGCCCCCGATGCGGGGCAGGTGATTTTCGACACGCGCGACCACGGCCCGCGCGACACGCTGCAAATGCCCGCCCCCGAACGCCGATGGCTGTCCCGCACCGACTGGGCCTTCGTGCACCAGAACCCGCGCGATGGGCTGCGCATGGGGGTTAGCGCCGGTGGCAATGTGGGCGAGCGGCTGATGGCGGTCGGCGCGCGCCATTACGGCGACATTCGCGGGCAGGCGCAAGACTGGCTGACCCGCGTGGAAATTGACGCGAACCGCATGGATGACCGCCCCAGCACCTTCAGCGGCGGGATGCAGCAACGTGTGCAGATCGCGCGCAACCTTGTGACCGGGCCAAGGCTGGTCTTCATGGATGAACCCACGGGCGGGCTGGATGTCAGCGTGCAGGCGCGGCTTTTGGACCTGCTGCGCGGTCTGGTGCGGCGGTTGGGCCTGTCGGTGGTGATCGTGACGCATGATCTGGCCGTGGTGCGGCTGCTGGCCGACCGCTTGATGGTAATGAAGGACGGCCATGTCGTTGAAGAGGGTCTGACCGACCAAGTGTTGGACGATCCGCAACATGGTTACACGCAGCTCTTGGTCAGTTCGGTGCTGAATGTCTGAGGGCAGGGCAGATGCCACGCGATGCCCCATGAGTATTTGGTGCAAGATGAAGGAATGGGGACGATGATAAACGTCACGGATGCTGGTAAACGTTTCGTGTTGCACAATCAGGGCGGGACGGTCTTGCCCGTCATGTCGGGGGCGTCCCTGCATGTTGGGCCGGGCGAATGCGTGGCGCTGACTGGCGCGTCGGGGGCGGGCAAATCCACCCTGATGCGGATGATCTGGGGCAATTACCGCTGCGACACCGGGTCGATCCGCGTGGCGGGGGTAGAGCTGAACGGCGCCGCGCCGCGCGATGTTCTGGCGCTGCGGCGTGACCGTCTGGGCTATGTCAGCCAGTTCCTGCGGGTGATCCCGCGTGTCCCTACGCTGGACGTGGTTGCCGAACCCTTGGCCATGCAAGGTATGCCAGAGCCAGAGGCCCGCGCGGCGGCCGAGGCAATGCTGACGCGGTTGAATATTCCCCAGCGCCTGTGGGGGTTGTCACCGACGACCTTTTCCGGCGGCGAACAGCAGCGTGTGAACATCGCCCGCGGCTTTATCCATAACTGGCCGGTCATGTTGCTGGACGAACCGACGGCGAGTCTGGATGCCGCAAACCGCGCGGTGGTTCTGGACCTGATTTCAGAGGCCAAGGCAAGCGGGGCCGCGATTCTTGGTATTTTCCACGATCTGGCCGCAAGGCAGGCCGTGTGCGACCGCGAGGTCGATGTGCAAGCCTTTACACCCAAGGGGCAGGCAGCATGAGCGCGGGGCGGCTTGTGGTCGTGGTCGGCCCTTCGGGCGTGGGCAAAGACACGCTGATCGGCGCGCTGGCCGAACATTGCCCCGAGATTGTCGTGGCGCGCCGGGTCATCACGCGCGCCGCCGGGGCCAAGGGCGAAGATCATGATGCGGTCAGCGAGGCCCTTTTCGACGCAAGGCTGGCCTTGGGGCATTACGCCGTGCATTGGTCCGCCCATGGCTTGCGCTATGCCATCCCGGCCACGATAGACGGCGCGCTGGCTGCCGGGCGCATGGTGGTGTTCAACGGCTCTCGGGGGGCATTGCCCGCGATCAAGGCGCGCTACCCGCAGGCCGAGGTGCTGATGATTACCGCCACACCGGAAACGCTGGCCCGGCGGTTGCAGGCGCGCGGGCGCGAAACCGCCAGAGAGATCGCCGCGCGTTTGAAGCGCGCCGCACTGGACCCGCCCAAGGACGCGCATGTCATTTTCAATGATGGGTCGCTGGAAGATGCGCTGGCGCAGATGTTACGCGCACTCAACCTGTCAGCGCAAAGCGCCTGAGCAGATGGAAGCGACCGGATTCATCCTCGCCGAACACGGCAAGTTCGGATATCTCGTGCGGCTCTGCCAGAATTGGGCCAAACCACGCATCGGCGGCGCGGAACAGGTCGCGCATCGTGGCATCGTCCAGCTTGCCGCTGAGGGTAATGTGGAAGCGGAATTCATCCATCACGAACGGGTAGCCCCATTCCGTCAGCAGCGCGTCTTGGTGCGGGGTCAACCCGGCGGCGCGGCGGCGGTCCAGATCGGCCTGCGACAGCGCTGCGCGAAACGGATTGGTCGCGCGCACCAAATCGGCGGCCAGCGTTTCCAGCGTTGGGCCTTGCGGGTCGGGCAAGATGGCCAGAAAACCGCCAAGAACGCGCAGGCGCAATTTGCCCAACAGCACCGGCGGCTGCTTTTGCGCAAAGGTCTCGACCGCGTCGAGGAAGGTTGCGGGCGCGGTTGCCAGCCGCATGGGCGCGCGCAATGTGCCATGCAGCCCGTATTTGCGCGGTGTGCGCGTGACGGTCGCCAGATCAAGGCCCAGATCGGGATGCGGCATGTCCTGTCCTGCTGCCGGATCCCAGCCCAGCCAACGCGCGCCGGCGGCGGCAAAATCGCTGCCTTCGGGCGGTGCGTAGAAAACCGCGTATCGGCTGAAATGGTCGGGCATGGCATTGGTCCTGTCACTTGCGTGGCCATGTCGTGGCATGACCGCATGACAGCGCCATGACGCACGAAACCATCTTACCGTCAAAGAGGTTCGGATGACAGAACGTATCTTGTCCAATGCCCGGCTTGTGCTGCCAACAGAGATCTTGCGCGGCACGGTGCTTTTGCGTGAGGGTGTCATTGCGTCCATCGATACAGGTGGGACGGCCCTGCCGGGTGCAGAGGATTGCGACGGCGATTTCATTTGCCCCGGCCTGATCGAATTGCACACCGACAATCTGGAACGCCACCTTGCACCGCGCCCCGGCGTGGACTGGCCCCATGCCGCGGCAGTGGTGGCGCATGACCGCGAATTGGCGGGTTGCGGGATTACGACGGTTTTCGATGCGCTGCGCCTTGGGTCGCTGACCGGCAAGGACCGGCGCGGGCGTGGGCGCTATGCGCGCGACCTTGCAACCGAATTGTTACAGATGCGCTCTGCGGATGCGCTGAAGATCAGCCATTTTCTGCATCTGCGGGCCGAAGTCTGTTCGGAAACCCTGATCGAGGAACTGGAAGAATTCGGGCCAGAGGACCGCGTCGGCATTGTCAGCTTGATGGATCACACGCCGGGGCAGCGGCAATTCTCTAACCTTGCGCAGTTGCGGGTTTATATGCGCGGCAAGCACGGCCTGACCGATGCCGAATTTGAAGACCACGTTGCCCGCCAGCAAGCGCTGGGCGCGCGGGTGCGCGACCCGCATGAAACTGCGGTGGTCGCGGCTGCAAAGCGTTATGGCGCGGTATTGGCCAGTCATGACGACACGACCCAAGCCCATGTCGCGACCTCTGCCGGTCATGGGGTGCGGCTGGCCGAATTCCCGACAACGCTGGTTGCCGCGCAAGCCTGCCATGCGCATGGCATTGCGGTCATGATGGGCGCTCCGAACCTTGTGCGGGGCGGGTCGCATTCTGGCAATGTCGCGGCGGCAGAACTGGCGCAGGCGGGGCTTCTGGACATCGTCTCATCCGATTATGTGCCGGCGGCGCTGCTTCAGGCGGCGGTCCAGCTAGGCCAGATATGGGACAACTTGGCAGCGGGTATCGCCACCGTCACCGCAGCGCCTGCACGGGCTGCGGCGTTGCACGATCGCGGGTTGTTGCAAGTGGGGCTGCGCGCAGACCTTTTGCGGGTGCGGCTGTTGGGGGCGACGCCATTGTTGCAGGCGGTATGGGTGCGCGGCACGCGCGTTGCGTGATTGTCAGAAAACATCGTGAGCGCGGCGCATGGCTAGCTGATTGTCAGCCTGTCGCGCGCTGTGCGTTTGACGGTGTCGGCAAGATGGGATCAGCCCCGCTGACGATGCCGATAGCCATACAGCGCGGCATAGGACATGCGCCAAACCGTGACAGCTATCGCCACAGGCGCCAGAAAACGTGTAAATGGAAAATGGCGCACCAAAGCGGTAGAAGATGAGAACTGGAAAGTTGTTTTGAAACGGTAGGTTGGCGTTCATCGACATTGGCTTTTGGGGGGGCGTGTTGGACAAAATCCAAAACCGCGTTGGAATGACTTATCTTGCTGTGATTATTGAAGACATTTTTTTCGCTCTTTAAGCAGTCAAAGATTTAACCGCCCCCATGGCGTCACGAACAGCGGCGCAAAATATCACCCACCATTACTTATGAAGACATCGCAAAGGGCAGAAAGCTGACCTTCGCCTCAATCTTCGACACGTTGGAGAAGCTTCATAATCAGCCGGTCATGCGAGACGATCGCTCTGCGCCGCAGGTTATCAGCGGCGCAATTCAGGCTGTCATGTGTCAATGTGACAGCAGAACCGCAAGGCTAAGGCCTGAAGCACGACCTTCGTTGCTCCATCCAGAATGAGGTCGGGTTCCCGAAAGGGGCGCAAGGGATGTCGGCAATGCGGTCGGACATGGCGTACGCTCCTTTCACAGTTGCAGGGCGCAATACTCGCAAGCGGTGCCGCGCCAATCAGGCCGCGCCGGGCGGAATGACCAAGACGTCACATTGCGCGTCTTTCAAAACCTGCCCGGCCACGCTGCCCAGAACCATGCGGGCGACTGCACCCTTGCCGCTGGTCGCAATGACGATAAGGTCCGCTTTCAGCTCTTCCGCCGCCTTTAGAATTTCATTGGCGACGGTCGATTCTTCAGGCCGGACGACCTTTTCCGCCTGTCCAATCCCCAGCCGCGAGATGAACGCCGCCAGAGACTTTCGCGCGTCAGTGCGCAGGTCGTTCAGGTAATCTTCCTGTCCTTCCTTGCCCATGCTGTCGGACATCGCAAGGCGCAGGGCGGGCGCGTCGAAGACGGTCAGCACAGATGATCGCGCGCCCGCGCCAAGACCCAGCCCAATAAATCGCTTGAGGGCCTTCTCTGCGGCCTCAGAGAGGTCCGTTGTATGCAGCATGTGGCGCCAGGGGCCGACGGGCGGGCCGTTCACCATCAGCACCGTGCAGGACGCCGCGCGAATCGTGCGTTCAGCCGTGGTCCCGACAAAGGCATCTCGCAGGATCTGCCGGCGATGCGGCCCTATGACCAGAAGGTCGGGGGTAGCCTTGGCCACCGCCTTGAGGATCCCGGCAAAAGGATCGTCCTGCACGATCTGCGTACTGCAGGAGACACCGTCCAGATCCTTCAGGTTGCGGGCAAGTTCGCCGAGAAGCTGGCGGGCATCGTTTGCCTCGTGATCGACGATCCGGCGTGGCCGATCGTCGTCGACCACATGCACGATCTCCAGAACGGCATCATGCGCCCGTGCAAGGATGACCGCGCGCCGGAGCGCTCGATCAGACCTTTCCGAAAAATCGGTCGCAAACATGATCCTTTTCATGGTCTGCCCTCCTGTCCTTGCCATGAGGACAAGTAAAACACTCAAGATCGTGTCGCGGGTTGATGCAGATCAATCAAAAGCGACAATCCTTCGTTAGTCTTCACAAAACCCCACAAGAAGCAGAAGGCCATGCCGCTGGATCAGTATCAAACCATCAAGGACGTCGCTGACCGCCTGAAGGTGGCCGAGGCGACCGTGCGCCACTGGGTCAAACTTGGCCATTTGCGCGCCATCAATATCGGCAAGGGCTGGCGCATTGCCAATACCGATCTGAACGAATTCCTGCGGCTGCATCAGACAGCACCGAGGCAGCAGAGCGATGGACCGAACGGTTCTGATTCCGAAGGGAAGCCTTGATGCCGATACTGACCCCCTTTGCCGAAGTGGCCCTGCTTTTGGTCATGGCCGCCGGGATCGGTCTGATCGGCACGCTGGCGCGCCAGCCCCTGATCGTCAGCTTCATAGCGGTCGGGCTGATTGCGGGGCCGTCGGCGCTGGATGTCGTGCGGTCGGACGCGCAGATCGACCTCTTGTCGGAACTTGGCATTGCGGTGCTGCTGTTTCTGGTCGGCATCAAGCTGGACGTAAAGCTGATCCGGTCGCTGGGCGTGGTGTCGGTGATGACCGGGCTTGGGCAGGTCATCTTTACCGCATTCTTCGGCTATCTGATCGGTCTGTCGCTGGGGCTTGGTCACATCACCAGCCTTTACGTCGCAGTCGCGCTGACGTTTTCCTCGACCATCATCATCGTCAAACTTCTGTCCGACAAACGCGAGATCGACGCGCTGCATGGCCAGATCGCGCTGGGGTTTCTGATCGTCCAGGACCTTGTCGTGGTGTTGGCAATGATCGTGCTGTCGGCCATCGGCATCGGCGCTGCGGACGGCGGGCATGGCGGCGGGTCGGTGGCGATGGTGCTGGCCTCCGGACTGGCGCTCGTGGCGGTGGTGGTCTTGTTCGTGCGCTACGCCGCCGATCCCTTGACGGAACGGCTGGCCCGCGCACCCGAACTTCTGGTGATCTTCGCCATTGCACTCGCCGCAATGTTTGCCGCCGTCGGCGATTTTGTCGGCTTGGGCAAAGAGGTGGGCGGTCTGATGGCAGGCGTGGCGCTGGCCTCTACCCCATACCGCGAGACCATCGCCGCCCGGCTGGCGCCCTTGCGGGACTTCCTGCTTTTGTTCTTCTTCATCGCGCTTGGGGCCACGCTGGACCTGTCGCTTCTAGGCACGCATGTCACCGGGGCGATCCTGTTCTCGCTGTTCGTGCTGATCGGCAACCCGTTGATCGTGCTGGCGATCATGGGGGCTATGGGCTACCGAAAGCGCACCGGATTCCTGGCCGGGCTGACGGTGGCGCAGATCAGCGAATTCTCGTTGATCTTCGTCGCGATGGGCGTGTCGATCGGGCATGTGACCGAGGACGCGCTTGGCCTTGTCACCATGGTGGGCCTCGTGACCATCGCGGCTTCGACCTACATGATCACCTATTCGCATCAGCTTTACACGCTGTTCGAGCCGCTGCTTGGTGTCTTCGAACGCAAGAACACCCCGCGAGAGCCCTCCGAGGCCGGGACCCATGCGGCCAGCAGCTACAGGATCATCATTTTCGGTCTGGGCCGCTTTGGCACCGCCATCGGACTGCGGCTCCACAAACGCGGCATCCGGGTGCTGGGTGTGGATTTCAACCCGCAAGCGGTGCGGCGCTGGCGCGATCTTGGGCTTGAGGCCGATTTTGGCGATGCGAGCGACCCCGAGTTTGTCACCGAACTGCCGTTTCGGGGGGCGGAGTGGTTGGTCTCGACCGTGCCGATCCACCCCACGGGCCTAAGCCACGAAGACACCCGCCGGACACTGATCCAACTGGCGCGCTCGGCCGGGTTCACAGGTCAGATCGCCGCCGCCTCACACAGCAGCGGTGACAGCGCTGCCCTGTTCGGCGCGGGCGTCGATCTGGTGCTGGAGCCCTTTCAGGACGCGGCTGACCGGGCGGTGGAACTCTTGTCCGGTGCCGTGACCGAGGAACGAACCGACTTTCCCGAAATCGCGGCCGAGGGCCGGGCAACGGGCTAACGCGAAGACTTCAACCCAACACCGAAAGGACGACTGCCATGAACCGACTTGCAGGCAAGACCGCCATCGTGACCGGGGGTGCCGTCGGCATCGGCCGCGCCTGTGTCATCCGCATGGCCGAGGAAGGGGCAAAGGTTGCCATCCTTGACATGCTGGAGGCCGAGGGCAAGGCGCTGGCCGCCGACCTGACGGCAAAGGACCATGAAGTCGGCGTTTGGCCAGTCGATGTTGCGGACGAGGCCGGGATGAAAGCCGCCATCGACGCCGTAGCCGCCCGGTTCGGCGGCCTGCAGGTGCTGGTGAACAACGCGGGCATTTCCGGCAGCCCCAAGCCCACCGATCAGGTGACCGAGGCGGAGTGGGACCTTGTGCAGGCGGTGAACGTGAAAGGCGTGTTCTTTGGCACCAAGCATGCGATCCCGCATCTGCGCGCGGCGGGAAAGGGTTCGATCATCAACCTGTCCTCCATCGCGGGGCTAATCGGCATTGGTGGTATTGCACCCTATCATGCCTCAAAGGGTGCGGTGCGTCTGATGACCAAGAATGACGCCATCACCTATGCGGCGGAAAAGATCCGGGTGAACTCGATTCACCCCGCCTATATCTGGACACCGATGGTCGAAAACCACTTGCGCGCCACCGCCCCTGATCTGGAGGCGGCAAAGGCGGCGGCGGGGGCAGCACACCCCATCGGCACCATGGGCGAGCCTGACGACATCGCATGGGCGGTGGTCTGGCTGGCCTCGGAAGAGGCCAAGTTTGTCACCGGCACCGAGATCGTCATCGACGGCGGCTATACCGCGCGATGATGGACCTGACCGAACCGCACGCCATCCCCGTCGCCGATTGCCTTGCCGACCTTGCCGCAACACCCGATGGTCTGACTGCGCCCGAGGCGGCGCGGCGGCTGGCCGAACATGGGCCAAACCGCCTGCCGGAAGTGCGGGCGCGGGGGCCGCTGGTCCGTTTCCTGCGGCAATTCCACAATGTGCTGATCTATGTGCTGATCGGTGCTGCGGTTGTGACGGGGGCCTTGCAGCATTGGGTCGATACCGGGGTGATCCTTGCCGTGGTGCTGGCGAACGCCATCATCGGCTTCATCCAGGAGGGCAAGGCCGAAGCCGCGATGGCGGCGATCCGGGGCATGCTGGCACCAAAGGCCTCCGTGTTGCGCGATGGGCGACGGGTATCGGTGGACGGGGCCGACCTTGTGCCCGGCGACATCGTGCTGCTGGAGGCTGGCGACAAGGTGCCCGCCGACCTGCGGGTGATCGAGGCGCGGGGTCTGGCCGCGCAAGAGGCGATCCTGACCGGCGAATCTGTGCCGGTCGAAAAGGGTCAAACCCCGGTTGCCACCGATGCAGCCCTTGGCGACCGTCGGTCGATGCTGTGGTCGGGCACACTGGTTACCATCGGCACCGCGCGCGGGCTGGTGGTGGCGACGGGTCAGGCCACCGAAATCGGGCGCATCGGCGGGCTTCTGGCAGGGGTCGAACAACTGACTACCCCCTTGGTCAAGCAGATCGACCATTTCGCGCGCTGGCTGTCGTTCCTGATCCTGCTGGTCGCGGGCCTTCTGCTCGTCTGGGGCTACTACGTCGGCCACATGCCCTTTGCTGAACTTTTCATGGCCGTGGTCGGCGTCGCTGTGGCGGCAATCCCCGAAGGCTTGCCCGCCGTGATGACGATCACTCTGGCCATCGGCGTGCAGGCCATGGCGCGGCGCAACGCGATCGTCCGCCGCCTGCCTGCGATCGAGGCCATCGGCTCGGTCTCGGTGATCTGCACCGACAAGACCGGCACGCTGACCCGCAACGAAATGGTGGTGGCGGCGGCGGAGACAGCGGAGGGTGTCTTTGCCATCGATGGCGAGGGCTATGCGCCGACAGGTGCCATCACCCAGGCGGGTGATCTTGAGCGGCTCGCCCGCGCGGCGGCGCTGTGCAACGACGCCGCCCTGTCTTGGAAGGAAGGGGTCTGGATGGTCGAGGGCGACCCGATGGAAGGCGCTTTACTAGCCTTTGCGGGCAAGGTTGGCGGCGACCCTACCGCGCACCGCCTGGACGCCATCCCCTTCGACAGTCGCCACCGCTTCATGGCCGTGCTGACCGAAGGACCGCTGGGCCGCGTGACCCATGTAAAAGGCGCGCCGGAGCGCGTGCTGCGCATGTGTGGCGGGATTGACCTGCCTCACTGGTACGACAGGGCCGAAGCGCTGGGGCGGCGGGGCTTGCGCGTGCTGGCGCTGGCAGAACGGGCCGAGACGGGCGAGCGGATCGATGCAGCCGCGCTGGAAGACGGGCTGACTTTCCTTGGCCTTGTCGGCCTGATCGACCCGCCCCGCCCCCAGGCGATTGCCGCCGTGGCCGAATGTCGGGCTGCGGGCATCCGCGTCAAGATGATCACCGGTGATCATGCCGGAACCGCCGCTGCCATTGCCGCACAGATCGGGCTGGCGAACCCCAACCGCGTGCTGACTGGGGCTGACCTCGACAAGTTGGACGATGCGCAACTGGCGCTGGAGGTGGCGGATGTCGACATCTTCGCCCGCACCAGCCCTGAGCACAAACTCCGCCTTGTGACTGCGCTACAGGCACGTGGTCTGTCTGTCGCGATGACCGGCGACGGGGTGAACGACGCGCCCGCCCTTAAACGCGCCGATGCGGGCATCGCCATGGGGCTGAAGGGATCTGAAGCCGCTAAGGAGGCCGCCGATCTGGTGCTGGCTGACGACAATTTCGCCAGTATCGCCGCCGCCGTGCGGGAGGGGCGAACCGTTTATGACAACCTCAAAAAGGTCATCAGCTGGACCCTGCCCACCAATGCGGGCGAATCGATGGTTGTGGTGCTGGCCCTGCTTTTGGGCCTCGCCATGCCGATTACGGCGGTGCAAATCCTGTGGATCAACCTGATCACCGGCATCACGCTGGGCCTCGCGCTGGCGTTCGAGCCGACAGAAGCAGGCACCATGGCCCGCCCGCCGCGCGCCCGCCGCGCGCCGATCCTGTCGGGCGGGTTGGTTTGGCATGTCGTTCTGGTGGCTGTGCTGTTCCTCGCGGCGGTCTTCGGGATCTTCACCTATGCCACAGGCAAAGGCTATCCACTGGCCTTGGCGCAAACGATGGCGATGAACACGCTGGTGGTGCTGGAAATCTTCCATCTGTTCTTTATCCGCAACATCCACAGCACTTCACTGACATGGGCTGCAGCGCGCGGGACGAAAATGGTCTGGACCGTGGTCATTGCCATCACCGCCGCGCAATTCGCTGTAACCTACCTGCCACCCCTGCAAGCAGTGCTGGGCACAAGCCCCGTTCCGCTGATGGACGGACTGCTGATCGTGGCCATCGGCGCCGCCTTTTTCGCGCTGATCGAGATAGAAAAGCAGATCAGGCTGGGGCTGAAAGGATGACATCGTATTGGTGACGACGACTGGCAGCTATGGGCCATAAATCAGCCACTCACGACTGTCACTACTTGGTCATCGCGGTGCAACCCAGCTTAGCGAGGTCGTTTGCCAGACACTTCAGGTGTAAACTCGCACAACAAACACACAGATCTGGCTCATCAAGCACGACAGAAAAATATGCGAAATAAAATATGGCGCACCGTAGCGGCAGAAGATGAGAACTGGCAAGTTGTTTTGAAACGGTAGGTTACGTTGGCAGGAATTTGGTTGAGTGCGCTAGGGCTGCGAGATCATCGTTGGAAATTTCGACTTGCCCCGCGCCGCCCGAAAACGGCCGAGTTTGAGTCCCCCGATCACGCCTGTCGCGACGACGAGATCCCGTTCTGAGGAACAGGGCCTCCCCCTCGGGCTCGTCGGGGCAGGCCGCCGGGTTACCTCTGTCTCAAATCCTACCGCACCTTCGGAACCGCTCAGTTCCAAATCGACGGCCGCTCGCGAAGTGCATGGCTGAGAATGCGTGACTCAAACCAGGCCTTATTTAATGGAGGATGCCCATGCCTGAAAATCCTTGAAAAGCCGCCGAATACCTTCGCTGGAAATGACCCAGTCAGCTTTTGACTCTTTGAACCACAATTCCTCAAGGTCCACATGCTCGCTGGACATCAGTTTATCTAAAAAAACATTCAATTCACGCACCGCCTCGTCACCATACCTCCGCCGGAAACTCGTGTAGATGTCATGGCGTGCTGTAGGGGAGTCAGCCCCCCAATTCGGATGGACTAAGTCCATATCCTGATGGAACTGCAACGTAAAGTCACGGAAGGCCTGCGGCGGTTTCATGCTATTCGTCCCTTGGATAGGAGGTTATGATTATGAAGCCGTTCGGCATGTCCGGGGCATGGCGAATATATGTTCCCACACCATAGGTTGTCCGCAGCCGAATCGGCGACGAGGCTCTTCGGGTCAACCGATATGCCTCTTGGCCGGTGATGCTGGAGAAGGTGCTTGTTATGAAAGCGTCCTCCAATCGTCCAGTCGCGACCGCATTCACAATGTCTGCATTGCGGGAAAGGTTCGCATTCGTCAACCTCTCGGCAGCCGCTGGCGAGCTGAATGAACCGTGGCGCCAGCGGTAGACCGTGTAGAACAGCGTCCTGGCTTGCGGCACGGTGACCATGCCGATGAGGAAAGCCTCGCTCTTGCCGACGTGCAATTCAATCGTGTGCCCGCCCGCGGCCTCATGCTCGGCGAGGTCTTGAAGAGGATAGCCCCCGGCCCTCGGTACGTAATCCACAAGCGTGACATCGTCGGGGGTACTGGGACTGACCGGCTCGGCATAGCAGCGACAATTGTGCGCCTGCCCCGGATGGCCGCCTGCGGGCGGCTCGTCCCAGCGAAACACCTGATCATCGCGTTCGGCGTGGCTGTCGCGCACTTTCGCATCGTCTTGGGAGCGCCAGATGTATCGCTCTATGCCGAGGTCCTGCTGCCGAAGCTGATTGATCAGGCCTGCGAAGGCCCGCAGCAGGCGTTCTTCCATTGCGGTTCGCAGGGGGCGAAGGCGCTGCGGATGGGTCTCGTATTCCTCGAAGATGGCCGTCAACCGCGCATCCCACTGGCGCAGCGCCTCCTCCTTCGCATCCGACACGTCGCGAAGGTCGTCTTCGGACACCCGTGGCACGGTGTCCGGGGGCGTCAGCGCATTCAACAGCATCCGGGTGTTGTCGGCGATCACGCGGTCGAGTTGGTCGGTGAAATCGGCCCGCGGGTCCGCATAGCCGGGAAAAAGTGACTTGATCGAAATGCCCGCGCGGTAGCCGTACACGGCTCCGTTCTGGCTTGCGAACACGTACTGCCCGCTGCCACCGTGGCGAAGAAATTCCCGTAGATTGTGCTGCATGGAACCTCCCGCCGACCCGCGCGATGGTTTGTATTGCAGGAGCGTTAATTTACACTCAACCGACGGTGCGTTGCTCGGATCAAGGGTCATGCTCGCGGACGGCAGCATTCGAAAGATCAC